>DATABY010000060.1:0-2119 GCA_036259355.1 Nocardioidaceae bacterium | reverse complement strand
GTCACGGGGCGTGACGGGGGTTGCGATCCGCAGGCGCCGTGCGAGCCACGGCAGCGACCAGCCCTGGACGATCGTGAAGATGACGACCAGCACGAACACGGTGTCGAAGACGGTCGTCGCCCCGGGGACCTGCGCGGTCAGCGGGATGATGGCCGCGACGATCGGCACCGCCCCGCGCAGGCCCGCCCAGGAGATGAACACCTGCTGCGCCCATGGGAACCGGAACCACACCAGGCTGGCCACCACCGACAGCGGCCGGGCGAGCAGCAGCAGCGCGCCACCCACCACGAGCGCCGGGCCCACGGCGTCGGCCAGCCGGCCCGGCGAAACGAGCAGACCGAGCAGGACGAACAGCCCGATCTGCGCCAGGGAGGCCATGCCCTCGGCGAACCCGATGCTGGCCGACCGGTGCGGCAGCGTGGCGTTGCCCAGCACCAGGCCGCAGAGGTAGACGGCGACGAAGCCCGACGTGTGCGCCAGCGACGCCGATGAGTAGGCGAGCACGCAGAGCGCCAGTGTCGCCAGGGGGTAGAAGCCGGCCACGGGGAGCGCCACCCGGCGCAGCAGCGCGGCGCCCCCGAAGCCGATCCCGATCCCGATGACGGCGCCTCCGGCGAGCTCGGCAACCACCACCAGGCCGACCAGCCACCACGGCTGCGTCGCCGCCCCGGCGAGCGACCCGGCCAGCACGGTCACGAGCAGGATGACCGGAGCGTCGTTGAGGCCGCTCTCGGCCTCCAGGGAGGCGGCCAGCCGCCGCGGGAGGGGCAGCCGCCGCAGGGTCGCGAAGACGGCGGCCGCGTCGGTCGAGCTGATGACCGCGGCGAGCAGGAGGGCGAAGCCCCAGTCGTAGCCGAGGACCAGGACGCCGACGGCGGCGGTCACCCCCACGCTGACCGCGACGCCGACGGTGGACAGCGCGACCCCGGGTCCGATCGCCCGGCGGACGTCGGCCCACCGCGTCGTGAGACCGCCCTCGGCCAGGATGATGACGAGGGCGGCGTACGCCAGCGTGTGGGTGAGGCGGTAGTCCTCGAACTGGACGCCGAGGCCGCTCTCGCCGATGGCCACCCCGAGGGCGAGGTAGAGCAGCAGGCTGGGCAGTCCCAGCCGATCGGCCAGGCGGAGCGCCACGGCCGCCACGAGGACCACGACCGCGCCCGCGGCGAGCGCGACGGTGACCGTCGTGTTCACCGCACGCCCCAGGTCACCTCCGCAGTCTCCCGTACGCCGACGTCAGGGCCGTCCCACGACCCGGCTGCCGCTCCTGGGACGGCCGGCCGAACGCGGTGGCGGCCTCGGGGATGATGGAGGGGTGAGCTCACCCGGCCCCTTCCGCGCGCTGCCCCCTCAGGTCGACCTGCCCGCTCTGGAGCAGGAGGTCCTGGGCCGCTGGGAGGCCGACAAGGTCTTCGCCCGCACGCTGGAGGCCTCCGCCGGCCGACCGCAGTGGAACGTCTACGAGGGCCCGCCGACCGCGAACGGCCGCCCCGGCACCCACCACATCGAGGCCCGCGCGTTCAAGGACGTCTTCCCGCGCTTCAAGACCATGCAGGGCTGGCACGTGCCCCGCCGGGCCGGCTGGGACTGCCACGGCCTGCCGGTGGAGATCGCCGTCGAGCAGGAGCTGGGCTTCGCCGGCAAGCCGGACATCGAGCGCTACGGCATCGCCGAGTTCAACGCCCGGTGCCGGGAGTCCGTCGAGCGGCACGTCGCGGACTTCTCCGACCTCACCCGGCGCATGGGCTTCTGGGTCGACTTCTCCACCGCCTACTGGACGATGGACCCGCACTACATCGAGAGCGTCTGGTGGTCGCTCAAGCAGGTCTTCGACAAGGGCCTGCTGGTCGAGGACCACCGGGTCGCGCCGTACTGCCCGCGCTGCGGCACCGGCCTGTCCGACCACGAGGTGGCCCAGGGCTACGAGTCCATCACCGACCCCTCGGTGTACGTCCGGCTGCCGGTCACCAGTGGCGAATGGGCCGGCAGGGCCGACCTGCTGGTCTGGACGACGACGCCCTGGACGCTCCCGAGCAACACCGCGGTCGCCGTGAACCCCGACGTCACCTACCTCGTGGCCCGCCGTGGCGAGGACACCCTCGTGGTCGCCGAGCCGCTG
>DATABY010000059.1:0-14625 GCA_036259355.1 Nocardioidaceae bacterium | reverse complement strand
TCGGCGACCCAGGAGATCGTGACCTGTTCGTCGCCGCGCCTGGCCTCGAGCTCCTCGATCCCGCGGTCGGTGAAGTACATGTGCGCCTCAGCCGCTCAGGAGAAGGCCTGCTGCAGCAGCGCCTTGGCCTCCTCCGCATGCACCGCCGCGGAGCCCACCGACGGCGCGGCCGACTCCGGGCGTGACACGCGGTAGAACGGCACCGGAAGCTCCGAGGTGAGGTGCAGCGCCATGTGGGGCCACGGCCCCATGTTCGCCGGCTCGTCCTGCACCCAGCGAACCTCCTGCAGGTGCGGGAAGCGCTTCAGCTCGTTGCGCAGCTCCTCGACCGGGCGGGGGTAGAGCTGCTCCATGCGCAGCACCGCGGTCGTCGGGGCGTCACCCTCGCGCTTCTTGCGCTCGGCCATGATGTCCCAGGTGATCCGGCCCGAGCACAGCAGCACCTTCTCCACCTTGTCGGGGTCGACGGTCTGGTCGCCGATGACCGGACGGAAGCTGCCCTCGGTGAAGTCGGACGGCTGCGAGGCCGCGTCCTTGCGCTTCAGCATCGACTTGGGTGTGAACACGACCATCGGCCGGTGCTCGTCACCGAGCGAGTGCCGACGCAGCAGGTGGAAGTAGCTCGCCGGCGTCGACGGCTGCGCGACCGTGAAAGCGTCACCGGCGGCGAGCGTCAGGAACCGCTCGATCCGCGCTGACGAGTGGTCGGGACCCTGGCCCTCGTAGCCGTGCGGGAGCAGGAGAACGACGCCCGAACGCTGGTTCCACTTCGCCTCACCGGCGGAGATGAACTCGTCGATCACGACCTGGGCGCCGTTGACGAAGTCCCCGAACTGCGCCTCCCAGCACACCAGGGTGTTCGGCCGGGCGACGGAGTAGCCGTACTCGAACCCCATCGCGGCGTACTCGCTCAGCAGTGAGTCGTAGATGAAGAACTGCGCCTGCTCGTCGGACAGGTGCTGCAGCGGCGTCCACTCCTTGGCGGTCTTGCGGTCGACGATCGTGGCGAACCGCTGCACGAACGTGCCGCGCCGGGAGTCCTGGCCTGACAGCCGCACCGGCCGGTTCTGCATCAGCAGCGAGCCGAAGGCGATGATCTCGCCGGTGCCCCAGTCGATCGGGCCCTCGGTGATCGCCGACGCCCGGCGCTGCAGCTGCGGCAGCACCTTCGGGTGCACGGTGAACTCCTCCGGCACCGAGGTGTAGGAGTCGGCCACCCGCTTGAGGACGTCGAACGGCACCGCCGTCTCGACGTCCTCGTCGCCGCGCTTGGAAGGGTAGGCCGGCGCGGTGACGTAGTCGTCGGGGTGGCTCTTGGCCTCGCGCACCTCCTTGAACACCCGCTCGAGCTGCTGCTGGTAGTCACGCAGCGCCTGCTCGGCCTCCTCGACGGTGATGTCGCCGCGGCCGATCAGCGCCTCGGTGTAGAGCTTGCGCACCGAGCGCTTCTGCTCGATCAGGTCGTACATCAGCGGCTGCGTGTACGACGGGTCGTCACCCTCGTTGTGGCCACGGCGCCGGTAGCAGATCAGGTCGATGACGACGTCCTTCTTGAACGCCTGCCGGTACTCGAAGGCCAGCCGGGCCGTGCGGATGCAGGCCTCGGGGTCGTCTGCGTTGATGTGGAAGATCGGTGCCTGCACCATCCGGGCCACGTCGGTGCAGTACAGCGACGAGCGAGAGGCGGCGGGGGAGGTGGTGAACCCGACCTGGTTGTTGACCACCACGTGCACGGTGCCGCCGGTACGGTAGCCGCGCAGCTGCGACAGGTTCAGGGTCTCCGCCACCACGCCCTGGCCGGCGAAGGCGGCGTCGCCGTGCACGAGCAGCGGCAGCACCGGGAACTCCTCGCCGCGGTTGAGGATGTCCTGCTTCGCCCGGGCGATGCCCTCCAGCACCGGGTTGACGGCCTCCAGGTGGGAGGGGTTGGCCGCCACCGACACCTTGATCCTGTCGCCGTTCGCACCGGTGAACTCGCCCTCGGCACCGAGGTGGTACTTGACGTCGCCGGAGCCCTGCACGGTACGGGGGTCGATGTTGCCCTCGAACTCGGCGAAGATCTGCGAGTAGCTCTTGCCGACGATGTTGGCGAGCACGTTCAGCCGTCCGCGGTGCGCCATGCCGATGCAGACCTCGTCGAGGTGACTCTCGGCCGCGGCCTCGCAGATCTCGTCGAGCAGCGGGACCGTGGTCTCGCCGCCCTCGAGGCTGAAGCGCTTCTGTCCCACGAACTTGGTCTGCAGGAAGGTCTCGAAGGCCTCTGCCTGGTTCAGCTTGTGCAGGATCCGCAGCTGTTCCTCGCGCGGCGGCTTCTTGTGCGGCTGCTCCACCCGCTCCTGGATCCACCGGCGTTGCTCGGGATCCTGGATGTGCATGTACTCGATGCCCACCGTGCGGACGTAGGAGTCGCGCAGGATGCCGAGGATGTCGCGCAGCCTCATGATCCGCCGCGAGGACCCGAACGAGCCGGTGGCGAACTCCCGGTCGAGGTCCCACAGGGTGAGCCCGTGCGTCTCGACGTCGAGGTCGGGGTGGCTGCGCTGCTGGTACTCCAGCGGGTCGGTGTCGGCCATCATGTGGCCGCGGACCCGGAAGGCGTGGATCAGCTCCTGGACGCGGGCCTGCTTGCTGACCTCGTCCTCGTGGCTGGCCGAGATGTCGGCGGCCCAGCGGATCGGTTCGTACGGGATCCGCAGCGAGTGGAAGATCTCGTCGTAGAAGCCGTCCTCACCGAGCAGCAGCATGTGCAGGCGCCGCAGGAACTCTCCGGACTGCGCACCCTGGATGATCCGGTGGTCGTAGGTGGAGGTCAGCGTCATCACCTTGCTGACCGCGTTGCGGGTGAGCGTCTCGACGGCGGCGCCCTGCCACTCGGCGGGGTACTCCATCGCGCCCACGCCGATGATGGCGCCCTGGCCCTTCATCAGCCGGGGCACGGAGTGGTTCGTGCCGATCGTGCCGGGGTTGGTGAGCGTGATCGAGGTGCCCTGGAAGTCCTCGAGGGTCAGCTTGCCGTCGCGGGCCTTACGGACCAGCTCCTCGTACGACGTCCAGAACGTCGCGAAGTCCATGGTCTCCGCGGCCTTGACCGAGGGCACCAGCAGCTGGCGGGTGCCGTCGGGCTTCGGCAGGTCGATCGCGAGCCCGAGGTTGACGTGCTGGTGCCGGATCTGGACGGGCTTGCCGTCGACCACGTCGAACCCGGCGTTCATCTCCGGCATGGACTGCAGGGCCTTCACCAGCGCGAACCCGATGATGTGGGTGAACGACACCTTCCCGCCGCGGGCGCGGGCGAGGTGGTTGTTGATCACGATGCGGTTGTCCCACAGCAGCTTCACCGGGACGCTGCGCACGCTGGTGGCGGTCGGGACGCTGAGGCTGGCATCCATGTTGGACACGGTCCGTGCCGCCGCGCCCTTGAGCGGCTTGCGCTCGGGCTCGTCGGTCGCCTTCGGCTTCTCGGCCTTGGGCTGCTCCTTGGGCACCGGCTTCGCCGTCGCGGGGGTGGAGCCCTTCGTGCTGCCGGTCTGGCCGGAGGCGGCCGGGGCCTCCGCGAGGTTGCGCGCGGACTTGGTCGCCGCGTCGGGCATCTTCGCTTGCGGCGTGCTCGACGGACGCTGGTCCTTGGCGATCGGCTGCGGGTCGGCCGCGCCGGTGGACCGAGTCGCGGCCTGTTCCGGCTCCTTGGCGGCCTTGGCGGACTGACCCGACCCGTCCTTGGCCCCGTCACGCTCGGCGGCCGCGGAACCGTCGCCCCGGTCGAAGTTCTTGAAGAAGTCCAGCCACTCCTTGTCCAGGGAGCCGGGATCCTGCCGGTAGCGCTCGTACATCTCGTCTACGAGCCACTCGTTGGCGCCAAATGCCGACAGAGGATTTTCTTCGGGGGAATCGGCCACGGCCTCGATCGCCTCTTCCAGAGTGCGCAGTGTGTCGGTTACAGACCCCAGGCTAGTCGGCCCGTGGCGTGTGACGCAGCGGGCCGACCGGGTGTCGCAGGTTCCACTCTAGGAGCCGTACCCATCGCTTCCCATCCGTAGCATCCACCGTGTCCCGCGCGCCGATGTTGAGGTTGGCAGCCCGACAGGGAATGCTTGCCCCGATGTCGACGCCCGGCCGGACGGTGAAGACGGCGCCAGTGCTGCTGCTGGTGCTGACTCTGGCCGCCTGCACCGGCGGCGCGGAGAAGCCGGAGGGCGCCGCCCCGGCCACCCCGAGCACCCCGTCCGCGACGGCCACGGAGTCGCAGCCGTCGCTGCGCGAGCGCGCCGAGCCCTACGACGTACGCCTCGGTAAGGTCGCCGGCCGCATCCCCCGGCACAAGCGCGCCCGGTTCCGGCGGTCACTCAGCCGCCCGGTGCGGGCATGGGTGGATGCCGGCTTCGTCGCGGGCCCGTGGCCCCGTCAGGGCTTCCGCGCAGCCTTCGGGCCCTTCGCCGGTGGCATCACCCAGCGGGCGGGGGCAGACGTCGACCTGCTCACGCTCAAGTCGGTCGGGTCCTCGTTGACACAGGTCGTGCCCGAACGGCGCCGGATCGTCCTCTCGGTGACCGAGGCCGGCGGCCACGTGGTCGGCGCCACCGCGCGCGTCGACGTGCGCGTGCTCGGCGTCGACCGGGGCGACGGTCGGCAGCGTGTCCACGTGCGTGGCGAGCTCTACCTCACACCGACACAGTCCCACGGCTGGAAGATCTTCGGCTACGAGCTCGACCGCTGGGTCGAGCAGGGTGCGATGACAGCACCGAGCTCGGCGACACGTCACCGAAGGAGGCAGTGATGCTGGTCCGGCTGCGTAGGTGGCTCACGCTCGGGCTGCTGCTCACGGTGGTGGCCGTGCTCGTGCCCGACTCCGCGCGCACCGAGGCCGACTACGCGTTGCTGAAGGTGGAGCGCTCGCATGCCGTGGACTGGCCACGTGACGTGGTCTGGATGCTCGCCCTGGGCTCGGACGCCCGCAAGGGACAGTCGATGACCCGCAGCCGCGCGGACTCCATCCACCTCGTCGGTGTCAACGCCAGGACCGGTAACGGCGTCATCATCGGCCTGCCGCGTGACTCCTACGTCGACATCCCCGGGCACGGGCGGGACAAGATCAACTCCTCGATGGTGTACGGCGGTCCGCAGCTCGCGGCCAGGACCGTGCAGAGGCTGGCCCGCGTCCGGCTGGACTACGTGTTCCTCACCGGCTTCGGCGGGTTCGCCTGGTTGATCCATCATCTGGGCGGGATCCGGATCAACCCTCCGCAGCGGATGAGCGGGCTGGGCCACTCCTTCCCCGACCGGCAGCAGTGGGTCAACGGCAGCAAGGCACTGGGCTTCTCCCGGATCCGCTACGGCCTACCGGGGGGCGACTTCGACCGGTCACGCAACCAGGGGCGGGTGCTCAAGGCGGGTCTGCAGCGCGCCCGCGAGGTGGCCGACAACCCCGGGCGGTTCGAGCGGATGGTGGCCGCGGCCGTTGCGCGGATGGACACGAACCTGTCGCCGGCGGAGATGTACCGGGTCGGCCGGGCGGTGCTGACGATCCGGCCCAACCGCGTGCGCAACTGCGTGATCCCCGGAGGGACCGGTTCGGCCGGCGGCGCCAGCGTCGTCTTCCTCAACCGCGACGCGCTGTCCCGGGTGATGCGCGACGTACGCCGCGACGCCACGCTCGACCGCGGCTGCTGAACGACAGGGATCGGGGCGGCCGTGCCCCCGGGCATCTGTGCCCCCGGCAGGATTCGAACCTGCGCACCCCGCTCCGGAGGCGGGTGCTCTATCCCCTGAGCTACGGGGGCTCCGGGCGCGGGCCACAGTACCAGCGGCCAGGACACGAACACGAACCAATCTGGACGCTCCGCTGCCGAACACGCGATCGGGCGCTAGCGTGCAGCATGTGAGTTCTCCTGCCCCTCGGGTCCTCGTGGTCGACGACTCCGAGGTGATCCGTGAGCTGATCAGCGTCAACCTCGAGCTCGAGGGTTTCGAGGTGTGCACGGCCGAGGACGGCCAGGACGCCCTCGACCGCATCGAGCAGCTGCGGCCCGACCTCGTCACGCTCGACGTGGTGATGCCCCGGCTGGACGGCTTCGAGACCGCCGCGCGGTTGCGTGCCGACGCCGCGACCCGGCACATCCCCGTCGTCATGGTGAGTGCCTGTGCCCAGGAGGGCGACCTGCAGCGTGGCCGGGAGATCGGCGTCAACGCCTACATCACCAAGCCGTTCCAGCCCGAGGAGCTGGTGCAGGTCATCCGCGACCTCACCGACTCCGCGCCGACCGGGGACTGAGGCACCACCGGCCCCGGAGCGCCGATAGGCTGGCGCGGTGACCCCCGAACAGCTCTCGCAGACCATCCGCGACGCCCTGACCGCGCTGGTCGAGGACGGCGAGGTGCGGCTGCCTTCGCTGCCGGAGGACGTCCGGGTGGAGCGGCCGAAGAGCAAGGACCACGGCGACTACGCCACCAACGTCGCGTTGCAGGTCGGCAAGCAGGCGGGAATGAAGCCGGCGGAGCTCGCCGCGCTGCTGGCCACCCGGCTGGAGCAGGCCGACGGCATCGCCGCCGTCGAGGTCGCCGGTCCCGGCTTCATCAACGTGCGCGTAGAGGCCGCGGCCCAGGGCGTCCTCGCGAGTGAGATCGTCACGGCCGGTCAGGAGTACGGCGTCTCCGACACGCTGGCCGGCGAGTCGGTCAACCTCGAGTTCATCTCCGCCAACCCGACCGGCCCGCTGCATCTCGGACACACCCGGTGGGCCGCGGTGGGCGACGCGCTGGCCCGGGTGCTGGAGGCGGCCGGCGCCCGAGTGGCCCGGGAGTTCTACGTCAACGACCGCGGCTCTCAGATGGACAAGTTCGGCGCCTCGATCATGGCCGCCGCTCACGGCCGGTCCGCCCCGGAGGACGGCTACCACGGGGAGTACGTCGCCGAGCTGGCGCAGGCCATCGTCGCCGACAACCCGGCGATCACCGAGCTGCCCGAGGATGAGCAGCTCGCCGCGTTCCGGGAGGAGGGCTACCGGCGCCAGCTCAAGGAGCAGCGGCTGCAGCTGGACGCCTTCCGCACCCACTTCGACGTCTGGTACTCCGAGCGCGCCCTGCACGACGGTGGCAAGGTCGAGCACGGCCTGGACCGGCTGAAGTCCGCGGGGCACCTGTTCGAGCACGACGGTGCACTGTGGATGCGCACCACCGACTTCGGCGACGACAAGGACCGCGTCCTGGTGCGCAGCAACGGGACGCTGACGTACTTCGCGTCCGACACCGCCTACTACGTCGACAAGCGGGAGCGGGGCTTCGACCGCTGCATCTACCTGCTCGGAGCCGACCACCACGGCTACGTCGGGCGGCTCAGGGCGATGGCGGCCTGCGCCGGCGACGACCCGGAGCGCAACGTCGAGGTGCTCATCGGCCAGCTGGTCAAGATCCTTCGCGCGGGACAGGAGGTGCGGCTGTCCAAGCGCGCCGGGAGCATCGTCACGCTGCAGGAAATCGTCGACCTGGTGGGGGTGGACGCCCTGCGCTACACGCTTTGCCGCTACCCGGTCGACTCCCCGCTGACCGTGGACGTGGAGGTCGTCACCAGGCAGAGCGCCGACAACCCCGTCTACTACGTGCAGTACGCCCACGCGCGGCTGTCCTCGATCCTGCGCAACGCGGCCGACCTGGGCGTGACGCCGGCCGGCTCCGCCGGCACAGCCTTCGACGCGTCCTTGTTGTCGCACGAGCGTGAGGGCGACCTGCTGCGCGCCCTGGGGGAGTTCCCCCGTGTGGTGGCGCAGGCGGCGGCACTGCGCGAGCCGCACCGCGTGGCGCGCTACCTCGAGTCGACGGCCGCGACGTTCCACAAGTTCTACGACGAGTGCCGGGTCCTGCCGCGCGGCGACGAGGAGACGTCGCCGCTGCACGCGGCGCGGCTGCTGCTGGTCCAGGCCACCCGGGTGGTGCTGGCCAACGGGCTGGCGCTGCTCGGCGTGGGCGCACCCGAGCGGATGTGAGCCGTGCGTGCCCACGAAGCAGGAGCCCTGCATGCCGACCTCGGCGCCCGCGGCCCCGCGTGGCTTCGTCGTCCCGACGACGTCAACGCCCTGAACCCGTCGTTGTGGTCGACCACCGCCACCCGTCGGCCCGACGGCGTGCTCGAGGTCGGCGGCGTCGCCATGACCGACCTGGCGGCGGAGTTCGGCACCCCCACCTACGTCCTCGACGAGACCGACTTCCGCCGCCGCGCCCGGGCCTACCGGCAGGCGTTCGCCGGCTTCGACGTGTTCTACGCCGGCAAGGCGTTCCTGGCCAGCTCCGTCGTGCGGTGGGCGGTGGAGGAGGGCCTGTGCCTGGACGTCTGCTCGGGCGGTGAGCTCGCGCTGGCGCTGCGGGCGGGGGTCGACCCCGCCCTGATCGGCTTCCACGGCAACAACAAGAGCGAGGCGGAGCTGACGGCGGCGCTCGAGGCGGGCGTGGGCCGCATCATCGTCGACTCGTTCTTCGAGGTCGACCGCCTGCTGGCCCTCACCGAGGCGCTCGGGCGCACAGTCAACGTGCTCGTGCGCGTCACCGCCGGGGTGGAGGCGCACACCCACGAGTACATCGCGACCGCCCACGAGGACCAGAAGTTCGGCTTCTCGATCAGCGAGGGCGAGGCGTTCGCCGCCGTACGACGGGTGCTCGGGTCCGACCGGCTGCACCTCCTCGGCCTGCACTCCCACATCGGTTCGCAGATCTTCGACACCTCCGGGTTCGAGGTCGCCGCCCGCCGGGTGCTAGCGCTGCACGCCCGGATCGCCGACGAGCTCGGGACCGAGCTGCCCGAGCTCGACCTCGGTGGCGGCTTCGGCATCGCCTACACCAACCAGGACGACCCGCAGGCCCCGATCGAGCTCGCCGAGGGCCTGCGGGCCATCATCGAGCACGAGTGCCGGGACCGGCGGCTCGCCGTACCGCGGCTGTCCGTCGAGCCGGGCCGGGCGATCGTCGGTCCGGCGATGTGCACGCTGTACCGCGTCGGGACGGTCAAGGACGTCGCCCTCGACGCCGGCGCGACGCGGCGCTACATCTCCGTCGACGGTGGCATGAGCGACAACATCCGCACGGCGCTGTACGACGCCGACTACGCCTGCACGGTCGCCTCACGCACCGCGGAGGGGCCGCCGATCCTGAGCCGGCTCGTGGGCAAGCACTGCGAGGCCGGCGACATCGTGGTCAAGGACGAGTTCGTCGGCGCGGACGTGACGGTGGGAGACCTGGTCGCGGTGCCGGGCACCGGGGCGTACTGCCGGTCGATGGCGAGCAACTACAACCACGTGCCCCGGCCGGCGGTCGTCGCGGTCCGCGACGGCGGGGCGCGGCTGGTGGTGCGCCGGGAGACCGAGGAGGACCTGCTGCGCCTGGACGTAGTGTGAACCGGACGTCTTCGACAGCTTGGTGCATGGAGGGTGGATGAGTACGCGCAGCCTGCGAGTGGCCCTGCTCGGCTGCGGCGTCGTCGGCAGCGAGGTCGCGCGGATCCTCGTGGAGCAGGCCGACGACCTGGCGGCGCGGGTCGGCGCACCCGTGGAGCTGGCCGGAATCGCCGTACGCCGCAAGCAGCGCCGCCGTGACGTGCCCGTCGACCCGGCGCTGTTCACCACCGACGCGCACGCGCTCGTCACCCGCGACGACGTGGACCTGGTCGTCGAGGTGGTGGGCGGAATCGAGCCCGCGCGCTCGCTCATCCTGGCCGCGCTCGAGCACGGCGCGTCCGTCGTCACGGCCAACAAGGCCCTGCTCGCGGAGGACGGCGCCAGCCTGTTCGCCGCGGCGGAGAAGGCCGGACGCGACCTCTACTTCGAGGCCTCGGTGGCCGGCGCGATCCCGATCCTGCGGCCGCTGCGCGAGTCGCTGGCCGGTGACCGGGTCACGCGGG
The DNA here is from genome assembly GCA_036259355.1 of Nocardioidaceae bacterium. Classification (GTDB taxonomy): domain Bacteria; phylum Actinomycetota; class Actinomycetes; order Propionibacteriales; family Nocardioidaceae; genus JALZDI01. Next base: position 4,745 of record DATABY010000059.1, on the reverse strand, counting down.
TCCTCGGCATCGTCAACGGGACCACGAACTTCGTGCTCGACCGGATGGACACCCACGGCACCGGGTTCACCGAGGCGCTGGAGGAGGCGCAGCAGCTGGGGTACGCCGAGGCCGACCCCACCGCCGACATCGAGGGCTTCGACGCCGCGGCCAAGGCCGCGATCCTGGCCAGCCTGGCCTTCCACACCCGCGTCACGGCCGCCGACGTGCACCGCGAGGGCATCACCGACGTGACCGCGACCGACGTGGCCTCGGCGCGCGAGATGGGCTGCGTGGTCAAGCTCCTCGCGATCTGCGACCTGATGGGGGGACCCGACGGGGAGGCCGTGTCGGCGCGGGTGCACCCGGCGATGATCCCGCGGACCCATCCGCTGGCCAGCGTGCGCGAGGCGTTCAACGCGGTGTTCGTGGAGAGCGAGGCGGCCGGACAGCTGATGTTCTACGGCCCGGGCGCCGGCGGCGCGCCCACGGCCAGTGCCGTGCTGGGCGACCTCGTGTCGGTGGCGCGCAACCGGCTGCAGGACGTGCGCGGTGCCGGCGAGTCGGCGTACGCCCAGCGCGAGGTGCTGCCGATGGGGAGCACCCGTACCCGCTACCACATCGCCCTGGACGTGGACGACCGCGCCGGCGTGCTGGCCACCGTGGCGCACGAGTTCGCCGAGCACGGCGTGTCGATCCAGACCGTGCGGCAGGAGGGCCGCGACCAGGACGCCCAGCTCGTCATCGTCAGCCACACGGCCACCGACGCGGCGCTGGCCCGGACGGTCGAGCGGCTCCGCCAGCTCGACATGGTCCGCGAGGTCACGTCGGTGATGCGGGTCGAGGGCGAAGCCGAATGAGCGGCAGCGCGCCGACGGCGCACCAGTGGCGCGGGGTGATCGAGGAGTACGGCGAGCGGCTGCCCCTCGACCCCGCGGCACCGGTCGTGACCCTGCGCGAGGGCGGCACGCCGCTGGTCGCCTCCCCGTGGCTGTCCGACCTCACCGGCTGCGACGTGTGGCTGAAGGTCGAGGGCGACAATCCGACCGGATCGTTCAAGGACCGCGGCATGACCGTCGCGATCTCGGCCGCGCTGGCCGAAGGCGCCAAGGCGGTCGTCTGCGCGTCCACGGGCAACACCTCCGCGTCGATGACCGCCTATGCCGCGCGGGCCCGGCTCACGCCGGTCGTGCTGGTGCCCCAGGGCCGGATCGCCGCCGGCAAGATGGCGCAGGCAGTCCTGCACGGGGCCGCGATCGTGCAGGTGCGGGGCGGATTCGACGACTGCCTCAAGGTCGCCCGCGGCCTCGCCGACAGCTACCCCGTGGCGCTGGTCAACTCGGTCAACCCGATGCGGGTGGAGGGTCAGAAGACGGCGGCGTTCGAGGTCGTGGACTTCCTCGGCCGGGCACCGGACCTGCACGTGCTGCCGGTGGGCAACGCCGGCAACATCACCGCCTACTGGAGAGGGTACGTCGAGTACGCCGCCGACGGCGTCTGCTCCACCCGGCCCCGGATGTGGGGCTTCCAGGCGGCCGGTGCGGCGCCGATCGTGCGGGGTGAGGTCGTTCCGGACCCCGACACGGTGGCGACCGCGATCCGCGTCGGCAACCCGGCGTCGTGGCGGCTCGCCGAACGGGCCCGGGACGAGTCGGAGGGCCGCATCGACGCGGTCGCCGACGACGACATCCTGGCCGCCCAGCGTGCCCTGGCCGCGCAGGACGGCGTCTTCGTCGAGCCTGCGTCCGCCGCCGGTGTCGCCGGGCTGCTCGGCAGCCGCGAGCAGGGTCTGGTGGACCGCGGACAGACCGTGGTGGTCACCGTGACCGGCCACGGCCTCAAGGACATCGACACCGCACTGTCGTCCTACGACCACATCGTCGACACGGTCGTCGACGCCGACGTCGAGGCGGCAGCGGACGCAGCCGGGCTGGCCCGAGGACCGGCGTGACCGTGCAGGACTCCAGGCAGGGTTCCGGGCTGGCTTCCGGCGGCGCCCGGGTCCAGGTCCGGGTCCCCGCGACCAGCGCCAACCTCGGTCCGGGCTTCGACAGCTTCGGGATCGCGCTCGCCAAGTACGACGAGGTGACCGTCGAGCTGACCGGCGAGGGCCTGTCGGTGGAGGTGTCCGGGGAGGCGGCCGACCAGGTGCCGCGCGACGAGACGCACCTGGTGGTGTCCTCGCTGCTCTCCGCCTGCCGCCGCTGGTCCGGCGAGCCGCCCGGGCTCCGGGTCCGGTGTCACAACACCATCCCGCACGGCCGGGGGCTCGGCTCGTCGGCCGGGGCCATCGTCGCCGGCGTGGTGGCGGCCCGCGCGCTGGTCGCGGGCGCCGACGGGGCGGACCCGGACGGCGTCGACGACGTCGAGGTGCTCGACCTGGCCAGCGAGATGGAGGGACATCCGGACAACGTGGCGGCGGCTCTCGCCGGCGGCTTCACGCTCGCTTGGAGCACCGGTTCCGGCACCCGGGCCGCCCGGCTCACCCCGCACGACGCCGTACTCCCGGTCGCCTGCGTGCCGGCGTGGCCGATGTCGACCGAGACGGCCCGCGGGCTGCTGCCGGCCACCGTCCCGTACGGTGACGCGGTGTTCAACGCCGCCCGGTCGGGGCTGCTGGTCGCGGCGCTGACCCAGCTGCCGGACCGGTTGCTCGAGGCCACCGAGGACCGGCTGCACCAGCCGTACCGCGCCCCGGCGATGCGACCGACCGCGGACCTCATGAAGCGACTGCGTGCGCAGGACGTGCCCGCGGTGCTGTCGGGAGCGGGCCCGACCGTGCTGGCCCTCTGCGACCGGCGGCGGCACACCGCTGCCGAGGTCGCGGCGATCGCCGGCGCCGACTGGCAGGTGGAGTCGCCCGGCGTCGACCTGCGGGGGGCGGTGGCGCGTCGGCTGCCGGGACGGGAATAGACATGCCTGGGTGAGATGTTGACCCGAATGGCACGCGGACCCGATGGGGATGCTAGTGTCATGAGTGCACCGCCCGTTCGGGTCGGTCATCTCTCATTCCGCAATGTCGGGCACCACGGTCCACCAGTGACCGCGGATGTTCTTGAGAGCCCAGAGGAAGGACGCCGACTCCGGCGCGTTCCGCAGTATTCGCGAGCCCGTACGACTCGGGCTCGCCGATCCCAGGGCGCGCGAGCCTCGCTGTTCGCGGCCCCGACGTGGGAAGGACCTCACGTGACTGAAACCTCCTCCACCCCTCCCGCCGCCCAGGACACGGGCGCTTCCGGTTCTGCCGGCGCGTCCGGCCAGGCCGCGGAGACTCCGCGTCGCCGCCGGGGGAGTGGGCTCAGCGCGATGCTGCTGCCCGAGCTCAAGCAGCTCGCCGGCGGACTCGGCATCAAGGGCGCTGGCACCATGCGCAAGGGACAGCTGATCGAAGCGATCCAGGCTGCCCAGGGAGGCGGCCCGAAGACCGCCGACAACGCTGCGGCCAAGTCCGTCGACCGCGGCGAGAAGACCGACGGCCGACGTGACGAGGAGCGCGGTGACCGGTCCGAGAACCGGGACGACAACCGGGGCGACAACCGGTCCGAGAACCGTGGCGACAACCGGGGCGAGAACCGGGGCGAGAACCGCGACGACAACCGCGACGACAACCGCGCCGAGAACCGTGACGACAACCGGTCCGAGAACCGGGGCGACAACCGCTCGGACAACCGGAGCGACCAGAACCGCGACAACCGCGGCAACCGCCCGGACAACCGCCCGGACAACCGCGGCAACCGTGACGACAACCGCAACCGTGACGACACCCAGGGCGGCAGCCGCCGGCGTCGCCGCGGCCGTGACCGTTACCGCGACCGCGGCGACCGCGACCGCCGCGGCGGCTCCACGGAGCCGGAGCCGACGGTCCGCGAGGACGACGTCCTGCTCCCTGTCGCTGGGATCCTCGACCTGCTCGACAACTACGCGTTCGTGCGGACCAGCGGCTACCTGCCCGGTCCGAACGACGTCTACGTCTCGATGTCGATGGTGCGCAAGTTCGGCATGCGCAAGGGCGACGCGGTCACGGGTCAGGTCCGTCAGGCCCGTGAGGGCGAGCGGCGGGAGAAGTTCAACCCCCTGGTTCGCCTCGACACCATCAACGGCGCCGACCCGGATGCCGCCCGGCAGCGTGTCGAGTTCCCCAAGCTGACCCCGCTCTACGCGTCCGAGCGGCTGCGTCTCGAGACCGAGCAGCAGGCGCTCACCACGCGGGTCATCGACATCGTCGCCCCGATCGGCAAGGGCCAGCGGGGCCTGATCGTGTCGCCGTCGAAGGCCGGCAAGACGCTCGTCATGCAGGCGATCGCCAACGCGATCACGACCAACAACCCCGAGTGCCACCTGATGGTGGTGCTGGTCGACGAGCGGCCCGAAGAGGTCACCGAGATGCAGCGCGCGGTCAAGGGCGAGGTCATCGCCTCGACCTTCGACCGTCCCGCGGACGACCACACCACGGTGGCCGAGCTGGCGATCGAGCGCGCCAAGCGCCTGGTCGAGCTCGGGCACGACGTGGTGGTGCTGCTCGACTCGATCACCCGGCTCGGGCGTGCGTACAACCTGGCCGCGCCGGCCAGCGGACGCATCCTGTCCGGTGGCGTGGACTCGTCGGCGCTCTACCCGCCCAAGCGGTTCTTCGGCGCAGCGCGCAACATCGAGGGCGGCGGGTCGCTGACCATCCTGGCCACGGCGCTCATCGAGACCGGCTCGAAGATGGACGAGGTCATCTTCGAGGAGTTCAAGGGCACCGGCAACATGGAGCTCCGCCTGCG
>DATABY010000058.1:0-9877 GCA_036259355.1 Nocardioidaceae bacterium | reverse complement strand
CGCCTGACCGTCCGCGCACGGCGCCCGGTGGGACACCCCTGCGACACGTACGGAGCAGCCCGATGGCCGAAGGCACACAGACCGGCCTCCCGGAGACCGACACTGACACCGGCAACGAGGAGATCTTCGATACGTTCGCGCCGGGGTACGCCGAGGACCCGTACCCGCACTATGCGCGGCTGCGCGAGGCGGCGCCGGTGCACCAGCATCCGCTCGGGTTCTGGATCCTGTCCCGCTATGACCAGGTCTCGGCGCCGCCTCGCGCAGCCGCGCATAGTGCGGGTACGGGTCTTCGGCGTACCCCGGCGCGAACGGATCGAAGATCTCCTCGTTGCCGGTGTCAGCGTTGGTCTCCGGGGGGCCGGTCTGTGTGCCTTCGGTCATCGGGCTGCTCCGTACGTGTCGCATGCTGTGTCCCACCGGGCGCCGTGCGCGGACGGTCAGGCGATCCTCGCCCGAGACTCGTGCCGGCGGGCGAGCCGGCGCCCCGCGGATGCCAACGGGCACGACGGCCGCCACCGATCGCGCGAGGCGCGCCGCGCGGGTGGCAGCGTCGCCAGGTCGACGCCGGTCGCGGTCAGCAGCATGCGGCGGTGCCGGGCCTCGGCCGCGCGCAGCGCCGGGTGGTCGGCGTAGGCGTCGAGCACGACGCGGGTCTCCGGAAGGGTCTGCGCGAGGTGCTGCCACAACATCAGCACCGCCGCACGGGTGTCGGCGACCCCGCTCTCGAGGACGCCGTCGAGGCGTGCGTCGAATGCGCGATGCCAGCGTCGCTGCACGTCACGGAGGAACCCGTCGAAGCCCTCCTCGGCGTACTCCGCGCGGATCTGCTCCTCCATCACGGCGAGCTCGTCCACTCCGAGGACCCGCACGCGGTCGAGCGCGGACTCGACGAGCCGGTGGCGGTTGCGTACTCGGTCCCAGGCCCCTGACATCGCTCTCACCTACCCTCTGTACAACAACATACACTGTGTATGTTTGTAGACTCTGTGTATGCCGCCTGTCAAGAGCCGCCGTGACCAGTACTCCGAGGCCACCCGCGCAGCGCTGCTCGACGCCGCGACCGCGCTGTTCTTCGAGCGCAGCTTCGCCGGTGCCGCGCTCGAGGACGTCGCCGCTGCGGCGCAGGTCACCCGTGGCGCGGTCTATCACCACTTCACGAACAAGCGGGACCTGTTCGAGGCGGTTCTCGATGCGCTGGAGGCGCAGGCCAAGCAACGGGTGACCGCGGCGACGCAGGGAGTGCACGACCCGTGGGACGCGGCGATGACGGGTCTCGACGCGTTCCTGGAGCAGTGCTGCGACCCGGTCTACGGGCGCCTGGTGTGGCAGGAGGGACCGGTGGCGCTGGGTTGGGCCCGGTGGAAGGAATGCGAGGAGCAGCACGCGTACGGCCTGATCGAGGGCTTCGTGCGCGCGCTGATCGACGCCGGCCGGATCGCCGGGCCGCTCGACCTGACCACCAGGTTCTGCTTCCACCTGCTCGGTGCCGCCGGACAGGCCCTGGCCGACGCCGACGAGCGCGACAAGCCGCAGACCAAGGAGCAGTGCGCCGCGCTGATCCGCGACATGTTCGCCGGTCTCGCGTCCGGCTGAGAACCGGCCGGCGCTGGCTCAGCCGCTGCCGGTCAGGGTGCGGGACAGCTCGGCGATGGCGGTCGGACCCACGCGGCAGCAGCCGCCCACGTAGCGCGCCCCCGCCTCCACCCAGTGCCGCGCGTGCGCGACGTCGTACGTCGACCGGCCGGACCAGCGGCGCGCGCCGGCGTCCCAGGCCTCGCCGCTGTTGGGATAGGCGACCAGGGGGAGCCCGGTCACGCTCGCCGCGACCTCCAGGGCGGGCAGCACGTCATCCGGCACGCAGCAGTTCACGCCGACGCCGACGACCGTCCGGCCGCTGGCAGCGACCGCGAAGGCGTCGCGCAGCGGGTGGCCGGCCCGCGTGCGCCGGCCGGCGACCGAGTACGACAGCCATGCCGGGATGCCGATCTCGTCCAGCAGCTCCACCAGCACCGCCGCCTCGTCGACGTCGGGAATGGTCTCCATCGCCAGCAGGTCCGGCTCCGCCGCGGCGAGCAGCTCCAGGCGCGGCCGGTGGAAGTCGCGCAGCCCCGCGCCGCTCAGGTCGTAGCGACCGCGGTACTCCGACCCGTCGGCCAGCACCGCACCGTAGGGTCCGACCGAGGCGGCGACCCACCGCGTGCGGCCGTCGTCGGCCAGCTCGTCACGGACGTCGCGGGCGATGCGGACGCTGCTGCGGACCAGCCGCTCCGCCTCCTCGCGTCCCAGGCCGCTGCGCTCGAACCCGCCCACGCTGGCCTGGTAGCTCGCCGTCGTCGCGACGTCGGCGCCCGCGCGGAAGTAGGCGCGGTGCACCGCCGCCACCTCCGCCGGCGCGTCCTTCAGCAGCCGGGCGGACCACAGGGCGTCGGACAGGTCGTGTCCCCGGGCCTCCAGCGCGTTGGACATCCCGCCGTCGAGGACCACCGGTTGCACGTACGTCATAGTGTCGTGCCGAGGACGAGGAGGGAAGAACGATGGCCACGACCGTGCACCACTGGTACGACGGAGCCGTCGCCGAGGGCTCCAGCGGACGCTTCGGCGACGTCACCGACCCGGCCACCGGCGAGGTGAGCGCCCGGGTCGCGCTCGCCTCCACCGACGACGTCGACGCCGCAGTGGGTGCGGCCAAGGCGGCGTTCCCCGGTTGGCGTGACACGTCGCTGACCAGGCGCACCGAGGTGCTGTTCGCCTTCCGGGAGCTGCTCAACTCCCGCAAGGACGAGCTTGCCGCGATCATCACCTCCGAGCACGGCAAGGTGCTGTCCGACGCGCTGGGCGAGGTGAGCCGGGGCCAGGAGGTGGTCGAGTTCGCCTGCGGGATGCCGCACCTGCTGAAGGGCTCGGCGACCGAGAACGCCTCCACCGGGGTCGACGTCCACTCCGTCCGCCAGCCGCTGGGACCGGTCGCGGTCATCGGCCCGTTCAACTTCCCGGCGATGGTGCCGATGTGGTTCTTCCCCATCGCGATCGCGGCCGGCAACACCGTGGTGCTCAAGCCCAGCGAGAAGGTGCCGACCGCGGCGATGTGGATGGCACGCCTGTGGAAGGAGGCCGGCCTGCCCGACGGTGTCTTCAACGTGGTCAACGGCGACAACGTCGCCGTCGACGGGCTGCTAACCCACCCGGACGTCAAGGCGGTGTCCTTCGTGGGTTCCACCCCGATCGCTCGGCACGTCTACGAGACCGGCACCCGGCACGGCAAGCGCGTCCAGGCGCTCGGCGGGGCCAAGAACCACATGGTCGTCCTGCCCGACGCCGACCTCGACCTCGCCGCCGACCAGGCCGTCAACGCGGGGTTCGGCTCCGCCGGCGAGCGCTGCATGGCGATCTCCGTGGTCGTGGCGGTGGGCGGGGTCGCCGACGGGCTGGTCGGCAGGATCAAGGACCGGGCACTCGCGCTGCGCACCGGCGACGGGCGGCGCGGCTGCGACATGGGACCGCTGGTGACGGCTCAGGCCCGCGACCGCGTGTCCGGGTACGTCGACGCCGGTGAGGCGGCAGGCGCGGAACTGGTCGTCGACGGCAGGAAGGTCGACCCGGACTCCGCGGGAGAGGGGTTTTTCGTCGGTCCGACGGTTTTTGACCACGTGCGTGCCGACATGTCGATCTACACCGACGAGATCTTCGGTCCCGTGCTGTCCGTCGTACGCGTCGACAGCTACGACGAGGCGGTGGAGCTGGTCAACGCCAACCCGAACGGCAATGGAACCGCGATCTTCACCAACGACGGCGGCGCTGCGCGCCGGTTCCAGAACGAGGTCGAGGTCGGCATGGTCGGCGTCAACGTGCCGATCCCGGTGCCGATGGCGTACTTCTCCTTCGGGGGCTGGAAGTCGTCGCTGTTCGGCGACACCCACGCCCACGGCACCGAGGGCGTCCACTTCTTCACCCGCGGCAAGGTCGTCACCACGCGATGGCTCGACCCGAGCCACGGCGGCATCGACCTCGGCTTCCCCCGGAGCGACTGACAGGGCGGGGGTCTGACGGCTCCCTCCGGGATCGAACGAGGCCATACAGGACAGGGCCGCTCTTCTTACCAGAGGCGAGCCGGGCGGCGGGCGCAAACAAAGAACTTCAAAGATAAATCACAATTTTGCGTACGTGCGCATTGCGCAACCGCCACGATGAGCGACACGCGTACCCGGATCGCATGCCGGACGCGGTTCCGACGCCGGGGGGGCGTCGGACGGGGGCTTCAACCGATCGAACCGTGGGGGTTCAACATGAGTAATCGTCGTTGGCCGGCGAGTCTTAAGAGAAAAATCGCAATCTTCGGCCCGAACCAAGAGAAAGTCCGCGTTCGGCGGCTGGTGAAGGCGGGCTTGGTGAGCTCGCTGGCCGCCGGAATGGTGCTCGGGACGCCCGGAATGGCGCACGCCGTGGAGCCGAAGCCGGACGACCTCGACTTCATCCTGCGGCAGATCCAGATCGCCGAGGCGCACCCGGACGGCAGCGTCCTCGACCCGACACCGCAGACGCCCGTCCCGACCGATGTCAACAGCCCGGAGCTGCCGGATGGCCTGCGGACCATCACCGGTGTGTACAACAACCTGATCCCGGGCCAGAAGGACTTCGGTGCCACGGACCGGCTGTTCCCGCGGATGCTCACGCCCCTGTGGCGCCAGGGCGACAACCTGTCCGTCGACCTGGACGGCCCGTTTGGGCAGTCGGTCGGGGACGAGACGTCGTACGAGCAGAGCTCCGGATTCGTCGAGGACGCCGACCCGCGCGTTATCAGCAACCTGATCGTGGACATGACCGCCAGGAACCCGGCGGCTCAGGCGGCCTACGACGCCGCGGTGGACGCCGATCTGCCCGGAACGGCCAGGGTCGACCACGACAACGACCCGAACACGCCGGATCTGTTCCAGATCCCGAACCGGGCGCCCGACGAGGGCCTGTCCGCGCCGTACAACTCCTGGTTCACCGCGTTCGGCCAGTTCTTCGACCACGGCCTCGACCTGGTCACCAAGGGCAACAACGGCGCGGTGTTCATGCCGCTGCAGCCCGACGACCCGCTGTACGACGACACCCCGGGCGTGCGGACCAACTTCATGGCGCTGACCCGGGCCACCCAGGTGAAGGGCCCCGGTGTCGACGGCATCCTGGGCGACGACCCGGCGACGGCAGGGGTGGACGAGAGCCTCGACGACACCGAGCGCGAGGCCGTCAACACCACGACGCCGTTCGTCGACCAGAACCAGACCTACACCTCGCACCCGTCGCACCAGGTGTTCCTGCGGGAGTACGAGCGGAACGCAGCCGGTGGGGTCGTCTCGACCGGCCGGCTGCTCGACAGCACCGTCCACAACGGCGGCATCGCCACCTGGGCCGACGTCAAGGCGCAGGCTGCCGACCTGCTGGGCATCCAGCTCGTCGACGCCGATGTGCTGAACGTGCCGCTGCTCAAGACCGACGCCTACGGCGAGTACGAGCGGGGCCCGAACGGGTACCCGCTGATCGTGGTGGACGAGAACACCACCGTCGAGGGCGACCCGGAGGCCGACGGCGGGCTGGGCGTGCTCGTCCCGGCGAACGCGCAGCGGACGAACCACGCGTTCCTGGACGACATCGCGCACCATGCCGTGCCGGGCAACATCGACCACGACCACGACCCGGCGACGCCGATGGAGCCGCGCACGGTCGACGCGGACGTGGACGGCCTCATCGACGACCGCGACGACAGCACCTACGACAACGAGATGCTCGACTCGCACTTCATCACCGGCGACGGTCGTGGCAACGAGAACATCGGGCTGACCGCCGTGCACCACGTCTTCCACGCGGAGCACAACCTGCTGGTCGACGAGATCAAGCAGCTGATCCTCGACGAGGACACGGCCAACCCGGGCTTCAAGGACGCCTGGCAGGTCGCGCCCGACGAGTGGGACGGCGAGCGGCTGTTCCAGACCGCGAAGTTCATGACCGAGATGGAGTACCAGCACCTCGTCTTCGAGGAGTTCGCCCGCAAGGTGCAGCCGCAGGTGGACGTCTTCGGCGCCTACCAGACCGAGATCGACCCGGCGATCGTGGCCGAGTTCGCGCACACGGTGTACCGGTTCGGGCACTCGATGCTGCGCGAGAAGGTGGCGCGCACCAACGCCGCCGGCGAAGACCGCAGCATGGACCTGCTGGACGCGTTCCTCAACCCGCAGGCGTTCTACGACGACGGCCAGGGCGGGAAGCTCACGCCGGAGGAGGGCGCCGGCGCGCTGGCGCGTGGCATGACCATGCAGACCGGCAGCGAGATCGACGAGTTCGTCACCGACGGCGTGCGCAACACGCTTCTCGGCCTGCCGCTCGACCTCGCCGCGATCAACATCGCGCGCGCTCGGGACACCGGTGTGCCGTCGCTGAACGCGGCACGGCGGGAGTTCTACGCGGCCACCAGCCACGCGGCACTGAAGCCGTACGAGAGCTGGAGGGACTTCAAGTTCGGCATCCGCAACCAGGCGTCGCTGGTGAACTTCATCGCGGCGTACGGAAAGCACCAGAGCGTCACCGACGCGACCACGGTCGCCGACAAGCGGGCCGCTGCAGAGCTGCTCGTCAAGGGCGGGACGGGCGCACCGGCGGACCGGGTCGAGTTCCTCAACAGCACCGGCGCGTGGGCCAACGAACCGACGGGTCACACCACCACTGGTCTCGAGGACGTCGACTTCTGGGTCGGCGGCCTCGCCGAGAAGCAGATGCCGTTCGGCGGCCTGCTGGGCTCGACGTTCAACTTCGTGTTCGAGACCCAGATGGAGAAGCTGCAGGACGGCGACCGGCTCTACTACCTGACCCGTGTCGCCGGTCTGAACTTCCTCACCCAGCTGGAGGAGAACTCCTTCGCCGAGCTGGTGATGCGGACGACGGACGCGGAGCACCTGCCGTTCGACGTGTTCTCGAACCCGGACTACGCCTTCGAGGTGGGCAAGGTGGGTGACTCCGGGCCGATCCTGGACGACCCCATGACCTCGTGGAACGAGACGGATCTGCTCGACAGGATGAACGACGGCACCGTCCGCTTCCCCGGGGCGGAGCACGTCGTCATGGGCGGCACCGACAACGGGGACCGGATGCGCACCGGCGACGGCGACGACACCATCTGGGGTGACGGCGGCGCCGACGAGATGGAGGGCGGTGCAGGCAACGACTCGCTCAACGGCGGGGACGGCGACGACCTCATCAACGACCTCTTCGGTGACGACAACATCAAGGGCGGCCTCGGCAACGACACCATCAACGCCGGCGCCGGCATCGACCTGATCCTCGCGGGTGGTGACAAGGACTTCGTGATCGCCGGGCACGACCCGAAGGAGACCTTCGCCGGCGATGGTGACGACTTCGTCATCGCAGGCGAGGCGGCCGACGTCGTGTTCGGCAACGAGGGACACGACTGGATCGAGGGCGGCAGCCAGGCCGACGCGCTCAACGGTGAGCACGCGGAGCCCTTCTTCGACGACGACGTGGCCAGCCACGACGTCCTCAACGGCAACGGCGGCCCTGACGAGCTGCACGCCGAAGGTGGCGACGACATCCTCGTGCAGGGTCCGGGCCAGGACTTCAACGAGGGCATGCTGGGCTTCGACTGGGGCGTCCACGACGGAGACCCCCAGCCGGGCGACTCCGACCTGAACAACACCGGCCTGGTACAGCCGGACCGGCTCAACCTGTTCGACTTCTACGACCTCACCGAAGGTCTGTCGGGCTGGAACAAGGACGACGTCCTGCGTGGTGACAGCACCACCGGAACCGACCCCCTGCGTGAGGGCCACCAGCTGAGCCAGGAGGGCGTTGACCTCATCGACGGTCTCGCGCCGGTGGTCGAGGGTGTGGACCTGCCCACCGTGGGCAACGTCATCCTGGGCGGCGCCGGCAACGACCTCATCGAGGGCCGGGGCGGCGACGACGTCATCGACGGCGACAAGTGGGTGAACGTCCAGCTCAAGTGGACCAATCCCAACGACCCGTCCGACACCAAGTTCGCCCAGAGCATGGGCGAGCTGCAGGCGGAGGTCTTCCGGGGCGACATCAACCCCGCGGACATCGAGACCGTCCGCACGGTCGAGACGCCCACCGACGGCGGCACCGACACCGTGGTGTTCTCCGGTCCCGCTGCCGACTACCAGGTCGACCACGACCCGGGGGCAGTCGCGACCGTCTCGCACACGGGTGGCTCGCTCGCGGACGGCACCGACACGCTGCGTAACGTCGAGGTGCTGCAGTTCACCGACGCTCTGGTGACGGTGGGCGACATCCCGACGAACTCGGAGCCGGTGGGCACGGTGGACATCACCGGGACGCCGGTCGAGGACGGGACGCTGACGGCGGCGCTGAACTTCACCGACGCGGACGGCATCGACGACACCTCGGTCACGTACACGTGGCAGGTGGAGGGCGGCACGGCCTCCGTCGGTAACGCGGCGACCTTCATCCCGGGTGACAACGAGGTCGGCAAGCGCCTCCAGGCCGTAGTGAACTACACGGACGGCGACGGGGTGCAGCACCAGGTGACGTCCGGGCTCACCGAGCCGGTGGCCAACGTGAACGACGCCCCCACAGGGCTCGTCCTGCCCGCCACCGCAACGGTCGGCACACCGGTCACGATCGATGTGCCGCTGGACGACAAGGACGGCCTGACCGGAGTCACGATCGCCTACCAGTGGCAGCAGCTGCTGCCCTCGGGCACCTGGGCCGACGTGGAGAACGGCGTGGCCGACTCCTTCACCCCTGGTCGGGAGCACGCCGGCCGGCAGCTGCGGGTGATCGCCTCGTACACCGACCAGCAGGGCACGGCGGAGACACTGACCTCCGGCCCCACGCAGGTGGCGGCGGTGGCGCCTGGTCCGCCGGCGAACGTCCGCGCAAACCGGGGTAACGGCTCGGCGTCGCTGAGCTGGGACGCTCCGGTTGACACCGGCGGGTCGCCGGTCACGGGGTACGAGATCAGCGTGTACACCGTGGACGCCAACGGCCAGCTCCAGCCGGTGCTGGGCCTCGGCGGCTACTCGCCGGGTGAGGGCACGACGTACAACGTGACCGGCCTGACCAACGGCACGTCGTACGCCTTCAGGATCGCGGCCCACAACACTCCCGACGGCACGACCTCGCTCCTGGGCGCGGCGTCCGCGGAGTCGAACGTCGTCGTACCCGCCGTGAAGCACAAGCACGAGGACGACGCGGACCGCCCGGGCGCACCGGCCTACGTCGAGGCGCAGCCGGGTGTCCGCTCGGTGCGGCTGTCGTGGCCGGTCCCGGAGGACGACGGAGGGTCGACCATCACGGGCTACCGGGTCCAGGTACTGGATGCGTCCGGTAACCGGGTCGGTAACCGGTTGGAGGCGGACACCAACGGCAAGCGGGTCCGCGGGCTGGACAACGGCGGCTCCTACGCGTTCGAGGTGTGGGCGGTCAACGACGAGGGATGGGGCACGCGGGTCCGTTCCGATCTCGTCACCCTGGCCGACCGGCCGGGCGGTCCGAGGATCAGGTCACCCCGCATCGGACACCGCGGCGGTCAGCTCACGGTCACGCCCCGGTGGCGCGCGCCTGGTGACGACGGCGGCTCGGCCGTCACCGGATACCGCGTGCTCGCCCTGCGGGTGACCGGGCAGCAGCACCGGCGCGTGCAGGAGCGCACCTGGTCGCCGATGGTCGACGGCCGGCGGCGGTCGCTGCGGATGGTCCTTCCGGCCGGCGTGTACCGCTTCAAGGTCGCGGCAGTCAACGCCGTGGGTGCGCAGCGGTCGCGGCTGACCAGGGCGGTCCGGGCGCGGTGACGTAGAACACCGCTGACAGCGGGCGGAGGGGTGGTCCCGACAGGGGCCAC
>DATABY010000057.1:0-13742 GCA_036259355.1 Nocardioidaceae bacterium | reverse complement strand
GACCGGTACAGTCGCGCCATGACCGAGAGCGCGTCCCCGATCCCGCCGGGAAGTGTCGACCGCAACCTCGCGATGGAGCTGGTCCGGGTCACCGAAGCGGCCGCCATGGCCGCCGGCAGGTGGGTCGGGCGCGGCGACAAGAACGGCGCCGACGGCGTCGCGGTCAACGCGATGCGCGCGCTGATCGGCACCGTGGGCATGAACGGCGTGGTCGTGATCGGCGAGGGTGAGAAGGACAACGCGCCGATGCTCTACAACGGCGAGCACGTCGGCGACGGCCAGGGCCCCGACTGTGACGTGGCCGTCGACCCGATCGACGGCACCACGCTGTGCGCCAAGGGCATGAACAACGCCGTATCGGTGCTGGCAGTGGCTCCGCGCGGGGCGATGTACGACCCCTCGGCGGTCTTCTACATGGAGAAGCTCGTCGCCGGTCCCGAGGCCGCCGACGTCGTCGACATCCGGCTGCCGGTGGCCGAGAACATCCGGCGTACGGCCAAGGCCAAGGGCAGCACGACCGACGACGTCACCGTGGTCATCCTCGACCGCGAACGCCATCAGGACATCATCGAAGAGATCCGCGCGACCGGCGCGCGGATCAAGTTCATCAGCGACGGCGACGTCGCCGGCGCCATCATGGCCGCCCGTCCCGACACCGGCATCGACCTGCTGATGGGCGTCGGCGGCACGCCCGAGGGCATCATCACCGCCTGCGCGATGAAGGCCCTCGACGGCGTCATCCAGGGCCGGCTGTGGCCGAAGGACGACGACGAGCGGCAGAAGGCCGTCGACGCCGGGCACGACCTCGAGGCGGTGCTGAGGACCGACGACCTGGTGGTCGGCGACGACGTGTTCTTCGTGGCGACCGGCATCACCGACGGTGAGCTGCTGCGCGGGGTGCACTACCTGGCCGGCGGGGCGACCACGCACTCGTTGGTGATGCGGTCACGCAGCGGCACCATCCGCAGCATCGTCAGCGAGCACCGCTGGTCCAAGCTCCGCTCCTACGCCGCGGTGAACTTCGAGCACGCCCGCTGAGCGGCGGACGACCGCATGCCCGGCTCGGTGCTGGTCGCCGGCGAGTCGCTGGTCGATGTCGTCATCGGCCCCGACGGCCACACCATCGAGGTGACTCCCGGCGGGGCGCCGCTCAACGTGGCGGTCGGCCTGGCGCGGCTCGACGTGCCCACGCGTTTGCTGACCGCCTTCGGCCCGGACCCGCACGGCGACCTCGTCGGCCGGCATCTGCAGGAGTCGGGCGTGCGGCTGCAGCCGGGGTCCGACGCGGCCGGACGTACGGCGGTGGCTCGCGCCTCGCTCGATGCACAGCACCGGGCGACGTACGAGTTCGAGCTGTCGTGGGACCCTCCCCCCGCCACGCTGCCGTCCGACCTGCAGGGGCTGCACGTCGGCTCGCTGGGCACGGTCGTCGAACCGGGTGCCGCCCGGATCGGCGCGCTGGCCGCGCAGGCGCGTGCCGCCGGGGTGGTCGTGAGCTACGACCCCAACGTGCGGCCCGCGGCGCTGGCGGCGGTACCGGACCCGTGGCACGACGTACGCGGGCACGCCGCCGGGGCCACGGTGGTCAAGCTGAGCGACGAGGACGCGCAGCACCTGCAGCCGGGCCGCGCTCTCGACGACCTGCTCGACGAGCTGCTGGGCGGCGAGCACACCCTGCTCGCCGCGGTGACCCGGGGCGAGCACGGGCTGCGCATGGCCACCCGCGACCACCGGATCGACGTACCCGCGCCCCCCGTCGACGTGGTCGACACGGTCGGCGCCGGGGACGCGTGCATGGCGGGCCTGCTGGCGGGGCTGCACGCACGCGAGCAGCTGGAGACACAGGCGCTGGGCAGCATGACGGAGTCCGACCTGGCGGCGGTCGGCGCCGCGGCGGTGGAGGTGGCCGCGCTGACGTGCTCGCGGCGGGGCGCTAACCCGCCGTGGCGGCGGGAGCTGCGCGGCGGTCCGTGGCGTCCTCAGCCTCGGTGATGCGGCCCAGGGCGGTCAGCACGTGCCGGTGGGTCGGCTGGTCGACGGCCATGCCGACGTGGCTGCACCGGACCTCGACGTGGGTCGCGGCCGGGTCGAGGCAGGCACGCCAGTCGACGATGCCGTCGCGCCGGGAGTAGATCGAGGTGAACACGAAGCCGTCGTGGGCGGGCGCACTGAGCTCCTGCCAGCTGGTGCGGGCGCAGTCGCCGCTGGTGCAGTCGTCACCCATCAGGCCGCCGAAGCCCCAGCGCTGCAGGCGCGCCAGCAGTCTCAGGTCGAAGGCGAGGACGGGATGCACCGCGCCCGGCGCCAGCAGCGGGCTGCCCATCGTCACGATGCCCGCGACCAGCTCGGGCCGGCGGTGGGCCAGGGCCTTGGCCAGCAGACCGCCGAGGCTGTGCCCGATCAGCGCCACCGGGCGGTCGAGCCGCTCCACGAGCTCCTCCAGGCGGCGCTCCAGCGCCTCCCCGGTGGCCTGCACGCAGCGGACGTTGGCGTGCACCCGCGACCGGTAGGTCCGGTAGCCGGCACGGCGCAGCAGCATCGACATGGGCCGCAGCGTGGCATCCCCGGCCAGGAAGCCGGGGACGAGGAGAACAGGCTGGTCGTCGCCGCGTGGGCGACCCCGACTGACGCCGCCGAGCCGGCCGATCGTGGACACCGGGCAGGCCAGGTGCCTGGCCTCACGCACGACACTCGCCTCGGCCGCGAGCGCGCGGAACCCCCTGGGCCCGGAGAAACCGGGCGGACACAGGTACTCCGCCAGTGGGCTCATCATGCTCCCGACCGTAGTTTTGTCGTTGGCGACGACAACTACCCGCTTCGGTGTGTTGTCACACCTATATACTGGGCGGTAACTGAAAGGTCAGCGGTAGGAGGAGCCATGGCCGACGGCGTGGCGACGCTCCCCAGCGGGGTGGAGATCGCCTACAGCACGTTCGGGGACGAGTCCGGCGCGCCGCTCCTGCTCGTGATGGGCCTGGGCGGGCCGTCGATCTGGTGGCACGACGGGCTCTGCAGCGACCTGGCCGACCGCGGTTTCCACGTCATCAGGTACGACAACCGCGACGTCGGCTGGTCGACCTACCTCAAGAAGCAGTGGGTCCATCGTCGGCACGTGGTGCGGGCCTTCCTCGGGCGACCCGTCCCCGGCGCGTACACGATGTCCGACCTGGCCGAGGACGCCTTCGGGGTGCTCGACCACCTCGGCATCGAGGCCGCGCATGTGTGCGGCGTGTCGATGGGCGGGATGATCGCGCAGACGATGGCGCTCGCGCACCCACAGCGGGTGCTCTCGCTGGTCTCGATCATGTCCACGACCGGCCGCCGCACGGTCGGGTGGCAGCATCCCCGGCTGCTGCCGATGCTGATCGGCCGCGACGTGCGCGACCGCGAGGCCTACATCCGCCAGTCGGCGCGCGTGTGGGATGCGATCGGGTCGCCGGGCTACCCCGAGGACACGGAGGAGAAGGCGCGCCGCGCCGGCGAGACCTGGGACCGCGGGATCAACCCCACGGGCACGCTGCGGCAGATGCTGGCCGTCCTCACCCAGCCCGACCGCACCCGTGACCTGGCGAGGCTGACGATCCCCGCCCTGGTCATCCACGGCACCGCCGACAAGATGGTGCACCCCTCCGGCGGGCGCGCCACGGCCCGCGCGATCCCGGGGGCCGAGCTCGAGATGGTGCCGGGCATGGGCCACGACCTCCCGCTGGCCCTGCACCCGCTGTTCGCCGACGGCATCGAGCGTACGGCGAACCGGGCCGCTCGCAGCCGTCCGGCCGGCAGCCGGTCCGCCGCCCGCCGCGAGTCCGCCGGCTGACTGCGCGCTAGCCGTCGCTCCGGGCGGCGGCGACCTCGTCCAGCGCGAGGAGCTCCTCGAGGGCATCGCGCAGGTAGCCGATGAGGTTCCACACGTCCGGGACCACCTCCCGGGCGGCGATCAGGCCGAAGTCGAGCGCCCCGTCGTAGGAGAACAGCGTGATGTTGAGCGCCCCGGTCATGTCGGTGACGGCCGACACCGGATAGATGCCCAGCACCCGGGCGCCGGCGACGTACAGCGGCATCTGCGGGCCCGGGACGTTGGAGACGAACAGGTTGAACGGCAGCCCGGGCATCGTCACCAGCCGGAACAGGGAGCGCGCGGCCAGGCCGCTCAGCGCGGTGGGGATGACCGCGCTGAGGTCCTGCAGGATCGTGGCCGGGACGGTCTTGAACTGGCGCTTGGCCTCGTACATCGACTCGCGGACGAACTCCAGCCGCTTGCGCGGGTCGTGCAGGTGCGTGGGCATCTCGGCGAGCATCACCGACACCTGGTTTCCCTCGCTGCCGGCCTCGTCGGCGCGGATCGACACCGGCACCGCGACGACGATGGGGGTCGACGGCAGCCCGTCGTGGTCGAGCATCCACCGGCGCAGCGCCGACGTGGTCAACGCCATCACGACGTCGTTCAGGGTCATGCCGAAGGCGTTCTTGACCGCCTTGACGTCCTCGAGCGGCACCGAGCCGAACGAGAACCGGCGGTGCGCGGTGATCGTCTTGTTCAACGGCGTCCGTGGCGTGCGCAGGTCGCGCACCGGCCCGCTGTCGGACCGACCCAGCAGCCGCCCCGCCAGCCCGGCGACCTCGTTGATCGTCCGGACGCCTGGGACGTTGGCCGCGCCCGGCAGGTCCAGCACGTGCGGCAGCGACCGCGGCAGCGTACGCATCAGCGTGACCGGATGCCGTGCGACACCGGCGACCGTGCGCGCAGCGAGGCCGGCCAGCGACGGCTCGCTGGGGGTCCACGGCTCCGCCGGCGGGTCCACCTCGCGCGGCGTCGGGCTGAAGTCCAGCAGCGTGGCCAGGATCTCGGCGCCGGAGACCCCGTCGATCGCCGCGTGGTGGATCTTGGAGTAGAACGCGACGCGGCCGCCGTCGACGTTGTGGATCAGGTACGCCTCCCACAGCGGGCGGGTACGGTCCAGCGGGCGGGCGTGAATCCGCGCGACCTGCTCACCCAGCTGCTGTTCGGTGCCCTTGCCCGGGAGCGCGATCTCGCGCAGGTGGAACTCCAGGTCGAAGTCGGGGTCGTCGGCCCAGTAGGGACGGCCCAGCGCCAGGGGCACCTCGACGAGACGCTTGCGCAGCACCGGGGCCAGGTGCAGACGCTCCTCGTAGATCTGCCACAGGTCCTCGCAGGTGAGCTCACCGCCGGGAGCCGTGGACGGGTCGAGCAGCAGCACGCTCCCCACGTGGCCGGTCGTCGTCGACGACTCGACGTGGAGAAACTGCGCGTCGAGCGAACTGAGCTGGCGCACCTTGGAACCTCCGTGGCGTGGTCGGGTCTACGGCCTGATCTGCCCGCGTCGCCATCGCCGTACCCGGTTCTCCCCGGGCATAAGCCGCTCGACCTTGATGTCGCCCATGACGGCCGTGCCCCGGAGGCGCAGGACCGGGCCGCCGTGCGGCACCGGTGGCAGGTCGCGGCTGCTGCGCTGCTTGGAGTCCGCGAGCAGTGTGGTGACGTCGTCGACCACGGTCACGTCGGGACCGACGCGGATCTTCAGGTCACCGAGGATGACCGTGCACGTGATCGTCACTTCCTGCTCCGCGAACGACGCCGTGCGCAGGTCGAGCAGCACGCTGCCGAGGATCGCGGTGGCGGTGTACGACGCGGGCAGCACCCAGGCACCCTCGCGCTTCTGGTCGCCCAGGATGGCCTGCGAGCGGTAGACCGCCGGGGTGCCGCCGACCGCCGTGGTGAAGCGAACGGCCGGGGCCTGCGGCCGCAGCTGAGCCGGCGGCGGCGCCGACGGGACGGGCGCGCCGTGGCCCGGCAGGTCGGCGAGCAGCGGGCGCAGGTCGCGGTACGTCTTGGACCCGAAGGCTCGCTCGAGCCGCTCCTCGAGCTCGTCGATGTCGAGGCGGCCCTCCCCGGCCGCCCGGCGCAGGTGTTCGACCACGCGCTCGCGGTCGTCGTGGGACACGCGCAGGTCCAGTCGCGGGTCGTGCGGCGGCTCGGGCCGCCGGCCGGACGGGTTCTCCACGCTCCGACCCTAACGCCGCGTCACCCGTGCCCGGCCGGGCTGGCCAGCTCGGTGGGGTGCGCGACGACGTCGACCAGCGCGCCGTTGCGGAGCACGGTGATCTCGAGTGGTCGGCCGATGGCGTCGGCGAACATGAGCCGCTGCAGCGACTGCGCGTCGGTCGTGGTCTGCCCGCCGGCGCGCAGCATCACGTCGCCCGGGTGGAGGCCGGCGGCGCTCGCGGGGCTGCCGGCCACGATGTCCACGACGCGCAGCGCCTGGTCCTGTCCCATCCGGGCGGCGACGTTCGCCGGCAGCGGCATCGGATGGCTGACCACGCCCAGGTAGGCCCGGCGTACCCGCCCCTCGCGTATCAGCGTGGCGATGATGCGCTGCGTGGTGTCGTTGACGGGTACGGCGAGCCCCAGTCCGACGCCCGCGACCGCGGTGTTGATGCCGACAACCTGCGCGGCGGCCGTGGCCAGGGCGCCGCCGGAGTTGCCGGGGTTCAACGCGGCGTCGGTCTGGATCACGTCCTCGACGATGCGGGCGGTCACGCCGTCGCCGGTCGGCAGCGAGCGGCCCAGGCCGCTGACCACACCGGCGGTGACCGATCCGGACAGCCCCAGCGGGCTGCCGATCGCAACCACGAGCTGCCCCACCACCAGGTCGTCGGCGCGGCCCAGCCGGACCGGTGGAGGTGCGTCGCCGCGCACCCGTACGACGGCGAGGTCGGACAGGGCGTCGGCCCCGACCACGTCGAACGGACGCGACCCACCGTCGGCGAACGAGGCGGTGCCGGAGCGCGCCCGTCCGACGACGTGCGCGTTGGTGAGCATGAACCCGTCGTCGGTGAACACGACCGCGGAACCCGTCGACTCCCCCGGCCGCCGTCCACCGCGGGCGATGCGCACGCTCGCCACCGCCGGCATCACCTGCCGGGCCACACCGGACACGGTCTGCGAGTACTCGTCCATCGCCGCCATACAGCACTCAACCCCGGCGGGTCGCCCGCTCTTCCCTGGGGGGACAGCAATCGCTCGGCCGGGAGTCGGCGTGCAGAATCGACGCGTCACCGGTGGGTCGTCCTCAGGGCGTGAGGCGTCAGACGAGGCACGGCACGCCGGGAGGCGCAGACTGGTCGGCATGGGCCGTGCGGTGGCCGTCGTACTCACGACCGCGATACTGCTGCTCGTGGTGCTCTGGGCCCTGCAGCGGCAGCTGATCTACTTCCCGTCGACCGGGCCGGTGCCGACGGCCGCGGCCATGCTCGACCGGGGCCGCGACGTGCGACTGCAGACCAGCGACGGGCTGACCCTCGGCGCGTGGTTCGTCCCGCCCGCCGACCGAGCCGCCGGCGTGACGGTGCTGGTGGCCAACGGCAACGGCGGTGACCGCTCGCTGCGCGCACCGCTCGCTCGCGCCCTGGCGCAGCAGGAGTTCGGGGTGCTGCTGTTCGACTACCGCGGGTACGGCGCCAACCCGGGCGAACCGTCGGAACAGGGCCTGGCGCTCGACGTGCGTGCCGCCAGGGCCTTCCTCGTCGAGGAGGCCGGCGTGCGCCAGGACCGGCTGCTGTACCTGGGCGAGAGCCTCGGCGCCGCGGTCGTCACCGGGCTCGCCACCGAGCACCCGCCGGCCGGCCTGGTGCTGCGCTCGCCGTTCGTCGACCTCGCCTCGGTCGGCCGCACGCACTACCCGTACCTGCCTGTGGGCCTGCTGCTGCGCGACCGCTACCCGCTGCTCGAGCAGCTCCGGGACGTCCGGGTGCCGGTGGTGGTGGTCTACGGCACCGCGGACACGATCGTGCCGCCGTCGCAGAGCCGGGAGGTCGCCGCGGCCGCGCCGCACCTGGTCCGCGCGGTCACGGTCGAGGGCGCCGGCCACAACGACGTCGCGCTGCTGAACGGCGACGACCTCGTCGGCGCGGTCGTGACCCTCGCCCGCCGCATCGCCGGGGAGCGCTGACTCACCCCGCGTGGTGACCCCAACAGCGAAACCTGTTCGTTGCGGGGGTCCCCGGTACCGATAGGTCCGTTGCGGGGGACCCCCGCGCCCGAACGGGTGCGTAGCAAGACTCCCCAGTGATCGGCGTCAGCGGGCGGGGTCGAGGACGAGCTTGCCGCTCGTGCCGCGAGAGCGCAGGTCGCGGTGGGCCTGCGCCGCCTCCGACAGCGCGTACTCCCCGCCGAGCAGCGGCCGCAGCGTCCCGGCCGCGGTCATCGCGAACAGCTCGCCCAGCGGCTCGGCCAGCATGCCCGGCCGGCCCAGGCAGTCGATCAGCCAGAAGCCGATCACCGACTTGGAGCCGGTCATCAGCCGCCCCGGCTCGACCGGGGTGGGTGGCTGCCGCGAGGCCATGCCGTAGGTGGCGAGCCTCCCGAACCGCCCGAGTGCGGCCAGCGAGGCGTCGAACACCGCTCCGCCCGCCATCTCCAGGACGACGTCGACACCCCGGCCGTCGTTGGCGTCCTTCAGCCGCGCGGCCAGGTCGTCACCGGAGTAGTCCACCGCGACGTCGGCACCGAGGTCGAGCGCGGTCTTGCGCTTGTCCTCGCTCGACGCCGTCGCGATGACCCGTCCCGCACCCCATGTCTTCGCCAGCTGCACGGCCAGTGACCCGACCCCGCCGGCCGCGGCATGCACGACGACAGTCTCGCCCGCGGACATCCGAGTGCTGGTGCGCAACAGGTGCCACGCCGTGAGCCCTTGTACGACGAGCGCCAGCGCCGACGCGTCGCCCACCTCCTCCGGTACGTCGAAGCAGAGCGCCTCCGGCGCGACCGCCCGCTCGGCGTACCCGCCCTCGCCGACCAGCGCGACGACACGCCGGCCCTCCGGCGTCCGCCCCACCACCTCGGCGCCGGGGACCAGCGGCAGCTGCGCCGGCGCGAGGTAGGAGTTCTCGACATGGTGGGTGTCGGCGTAGTTGACCCCGGCCCGGCTGACCTCGACCAGCATGCTCCCGGGCGCGGGCTCCGGTTCGGGGATGTCGGTCGGCGTGAGCACCTCGGGCCCGCCGAACTCGGTGATCTGGACCGCGCGCACCGCGTCTCCTCGCAGTAGGGAACCGAAGGCACGCACGGTAACGCAACAGCGTGACCTGGCTGCTTCTGCGTCGTTGACCGAAGGTCCGGCCCGATCGGCCGTGATCCCCGATGGAGGCACCGTGAACCCACGTCCCCCCAGCGCACGCGCGCGGATGGCGCTGGCCGTGACCGCGTCGGTCGCACTGCTGGCCGCCCTCGTCCCGACGGGAGCCGGCGCCGTCGCCGACGAGCCGTTCGCCGTCCGGCTCGTCACCGTCGACACCCCCACCCGCGCCGACAAGGAGCGGCTGCAGTCGCTGGGGCTCGACCTCACCGAGCACGCGGGCCACGACTACGTCGAGGTCGTGCTGCACACACCGGCCGACCTCGCGGCGCTGACCGGCGCCGGATTCGCCTACGACGTGCGGATCCCCGACCTGTGGCAGCGCAACGCCGAGATCCAGGCCGCCAACCGCGCCTACGCGCAGTCGGTCGCCACCTCGCCGCTGCCGTCCGGCCGCGACTCCTACCGGCTGCTGGAGGACTACAACGCCGACCTGCGCAACCTCGCCCAGATCCGGCCCGACCTCGTCGAGCGCTTCGCGCTGCCTCACCAGAGCATCGAGGGCAAGACCGTGTACGGCGTGGAGATCGGCGCCGGCGTCGACTCGCCGCCGGACGGGCGGCCGACGTTCCTCATGCTCGGCCTGCACCACGCCCGGGAGTGGCCGTCGGGCGAGCACGCGATGGAGTTCGCCTTCGACCTGGTGAAGAACTACGGCCGCAGCGAGCGCATCACCGACCTGCTGCAGCAGGTGCGCGTGGTCGTCGTACCCGTGGTCAACGTCGACGGCTTCGAGAAGTCGGTCAACGACGGCATGCTCGTCGACCTGCGCGAGGTCGACAACGGCGGCACGGTGTCGATCCTCGGCACGCCCGGCAACGCCTACAAGCGCAAGAACTGCCGCATGTACGACGGACAGGAGACCGGCAGCGGCGAATGCCGGGCGGCCACCAGCCCCGGCGGCTACGGCGTCGGCATCGACCTCAACCGCAACTACGGCGGCTTCTGGGGCGGCCCGGGCGCGTCCGACATGTTCGCCGATCCGACCTACCGCGGCGCCGACGCCTTCTCGGAGCCCGAGACCCAGAACATCCGCGAGCTGGTGAGCAACCGGCAGGTGACCACGCTGATCACCAACCACACGTTCTCCAACCTGGTGCTGCGGCCCAACGGCGTAGCACCCGACACCATCCACCCGCAGACCGGCCTGCCGGTCGGCAACCCGCCCGACGAGGCCGCGCTCAAGGCGCTCGGCGACGCGATGGCCGAGCAGAACGGCTACACCAGCCAGCACGCGTGGGAGCTGTACGACACCACCGGGTCGACCGAGGACTGGTCCTACAACGCCACCGGCGGGTTCGGCTACACGTTCGAGATCGGGCCGAACGAGTTCCACCCGCCGTTCCCGCAGGTCATCGACGAGTACCTCGGCGCGGGCGAGTACGCCGGAAAGGGCAACCGCGAGGCGTACCTGCTGGCGCTGGAGAACGCCGCCGACACCGCGACGCACTCGGTGCTCTCGGGCCGTGCGCCCGCCGGCGCGACGCTGCGGCTGCGGAAGACGTTCGCCACCCCGACCTGGGAGGGCAGCTTCCAGGACACGCTCGACTCGACGATGCGCGTCGGCGAGGACGGACGGTTCACCTGGCACGTCAACCCCTCCACCCGGCCGGTCGTGCAGTCACGCCAGATCGAGGTCACCTCCTCGGAGCCGACCGCGAGCCAGCAGTGGACCGGCACCACGCTGCCCAACCAGAGCACCGACCAGGAGTACGTCGTGACCGAGGCCGGTGTCGACCTGCTCGAGGTCAACCTCGACTGGCCGACGCCGGACGACCTCGACCTGTACGTGCTCCGCAAGAACGCCGACGGGTCGTTGACCGAGGTGGCCAGCAGCGCCGGTTTCGTCGGCGAGAAGGAGCGTGCGCTGGTCAGTGCGCCGGAGCCCGGGACCTACGTGCTGCGCGTGACGAACTTCGCCTCGGTCGCCCCGCAGTGGACGCTGACCGCCGAGGAGTTCGACACGACCGCGCAGGACATCTCGGGGCTGATCGAGAACTACACGTTGTCCTGCGAGAGGGACGGAACCGTGCTGCAGCAGACGCCCGTCGTGGTCGACCGCGGCGAGCACATCAAGGTCGCACTGCGCCGCTGCCTCAGCCGCTGGTAGGAGGGCTACTTCTGGGAGCTGGATTCTCCCAGCTTCCCCGGCCGCAAGCCCCCGGCAACTCGTGCCGAGATTGCACAAGCGCCCCCGAGCGCCCAGCGCGAGCGGGTCGCTTGTGCGATCTCGGCGCCACGGGGTTGGCTACTCACCGTGGAGCACGAGGTGGTTGCTCGCGCCGACTCCGAGCGCGGCGAGGTGGTCGTACGCCGGCGCGGCGACGAGGTGCTCGAGCTGCGGGTGAACGGGGTGTTCGTGATGGACACCGCGCAGACGACGACCGAGCGGCTGCTGGCCCGGGCAACCCTCGACCGGGTCGCCGCCCCACGGCGGATCCTCGTCGGCGGCCTGGGGCTCGGCTACACCGTCCGCGAGCTGCTGGCGGACGACCGCGTCGAGTACGTTCTGGTCGCCGAGATAGAGCCGGCCGTCGTCACCTGGATGCGCGACGGGGTGCTGCCGGGAGCCGAGCTGCTCACCGACCCGCGGGTCGAGGTGGTCGTGGCCGACGTACGCCGAGCGGTCGACGAGGCCCGGCACGGCTCCTTCGACGTCGTCCTGCTCGACGTCGACAACGGCCCCGACTTCCTCGTGCACGACTGCAACGCCGTGGTCTACGGCGGCGAGTTCCTGGCCGCGTGCCGCCGGCTGCTCACCGACGACGGCGCGGTCGCGGTGTGGTCGTCGACGTACTCCCTCGCGCTGGCCACCACGGGACGCGACGTCTTCGGCACCTTCGACGCCGTGCCCGTCCCGGTCGACCTGCAAGGACGCGACGAGCGGTACTGGCTGTTCGCGAGCAAGATGGTGCAGTGACCACAGCCAAGACCGTCCCGGTGACCAGGGACATGTCCGGTGACGAGCTGGACGCCGAGGACGCGTGGCACAGCATCCGACGGCACGGCCTGCGCCGGCTGACGGTCGACGCGTTCGTGCGCTTCCGGTTCGGCGACGGGTTCACCAACGCCCGCGCGCTGGCGATGCAGATGGCGCTCTCGGTGGTGCCGTTCATGATCGGCCTCACCGGCCTGTCGGCCGACCTCGACGTCGACCGCGCAGCGCGGGTGCTCGCCCGCACCGTGTCGCAGATCAGCCCCGGCGGTCGCCAGGGCGACGTGCTCAGCCACGCGGTCAGTCCGGGCAGCTCCTCGGAGCGGGCGGGTGAGCTCGCGCTGTGGTTCGGCATCGTGTTCGGACTGGTGTCGATGACGATCGCGCTGGGACAGATCGAGCGCGGCACGAACCGGATCTACGGGATCAGCCGCGACCGGCCGGGGCTGGAGAAGTACACCCGGGCGGCGCTGCTGACCGCGGTGCTGGTCGTGCCGGTCGCGCTGGCGTTCCTGCTGCTCGTCGCCGGCGGGGCGTTCGGTGACGCCATGGCGGCCGAGTACGGCTGGCAGGGGACCCCCGAGACGGTGTGGGACGTCATCCGCTGGCCGGTGGGCCTGGCGGTGACGACGCTGGCGATCGCCGTGGTGTTCGACCACGCCCCGCGCCGTCACCAGCCGTCGCTTTCCTGGCTGGCACTCGGAGCCGGGGTCGCGGTCGTCCTCAGCGTCGCGGCGTCGGCGCTGCTGGCCCTCTACGTCAACCTCAGTGACTCGTTCGGCGACGTGTACGGTCCGCTGGCCGGCATCATCGCGCTGCTGGTGTGGTGCTACCTGACCGCGCTCGCGCTGTTCTTCGGTACGGCGATGGCCGCACAGCTGGAGGCGCTGCGGGGCGGGGTCACCGAGGCGGTCGTCGACGACCCCGGGCCGACCACCGAGACCCGGCGCGGCCACGCGGCGCGATACGGTCACACCCATGACTGAGTACCGCATCGAGCACGACACGATGGGCGAGGTGCAGGTGCCCATCGACGCCCTGTGGCGTGCCCAGACCCAGCGCGCCGTGCAGAACTTCCCCATCTCCGGCACCCGGCTCGAGTCCTCGCACATCCGTGCGCTGGCGCTGATCAAGGCCGCCGCCGCGAAGGCCAACGCCGAGCTCGGCGTACTTCCTGCGACGATCGCCGACGCGGTCTACGCCGCCGCCCGGGAGGTCGCGGAGGGCAAGCACGACGACCAGTTCCCCGTCGACGTCTTCCAGACCGGCTCCGGCACCTCGTCGAACATGAACATGAACGAGGTGCTGGCCTCGTTGGCCAGCAGGTCGGCCGACGTCGACGTGCACCCGAACGACCACGTCAACGCCAGCCAGTCCAGCAACGACACGTTCCCCACGTCGATCCACGTGGCCGCCACCGAGGCGACGGTCAACATGCTGATGCCGGCGCTGGAGCACCTCGAGCTGGTCCTGGAGGGCAAGGCGGCGGAGTTCGCCGACGTGGTCAAGGCGGGCCGCACGCACCTGATGGACGCGACGCCGGTGACACTGGGCCAGGAGTTCGGTGGGTATGCCGCGCAGGTCCGGCACGGCATGGAGAGGCTGCAGGCCTCGCTCCCCCGCGTGGCCGAGCTGCCACTGGGCGGTACCGC
>DATABY010000056.1:0-14800 GCA_036259355.1 Nocardioidaceae bacterium | reverse complement strand
GAACGGTGCTGAACGCGCGGTTACGGGTCATTTCACGGAGGCGCGGCGGTGACCGAGGACGCGGATCAGGGGATCGTGGGGTTGTTGCCGCCGCTGATGACCGCGACGGCGGTCTCGCCGGCGGGTACGGCGACCGCGCCGGTCAGCAGCGCAGCCACCGGCGCCGCGGCGCCCGGCTCGGCCAGCACGCGGCAGCGTTCCCACAGCCAGCGCCGCGCGACCAGGATGTCGTCGTCGGAGACGATGACCGGCTCGGCGTCCAGCTCGGTGGCCACCGCGAACGCGTGTGCACCGATCGTCGCCGCCCCGAGCGCGTCGGCGGCCACGCCGCCCACGTCGACCGGTACGCGCTCGCCGGCCGCCAGGGCGGCCTGCAGGCTCGCGCAGCGCTCCGGCTCCACCGGCGTGACCGGCACCCGCCCCGCCAGCGCGGTCGCCACCCCGGCGTACAGCCCTCCCCCGCCGCATGCCACCAGCACACGGGTCGCCCCGGGCACCTGTGTCGCGACCTCCAGCCCGACGGTGCCCTGGCCGCAGACCGTCGAATGCTGGTCGTAGGCGTGGACAGCCGTGACGTCGCGGTCGCGCGCCCACGTGTCCGCGGCGGCGAACGCCTCCGGGTAGTAGCCGTCGATCACGTGGGCCGTCGCACCGAAGCCGCGGATCCGGTCGATCTTCTCCGGGGGAGAGGCCGCCGAGACGAAGATGTCCGCCGCCAGCCCCGAACGCCGGGCCGCCCATGCCAACGCTGCCCCGTGGTTGCCGCCGGAGGCGGCGGTCACGCCGCGCACGCCGTCGGGCAGCGACAGCACCGAGTTCAGCGCCCCGCGCGCCTTGAACGACCCGGTGTGCTGGGTCAGCTCGAGCTTCAGGACGACGTTCCCCGCGACGCCCAGCTCCTCGCCGTCGACCCGCAGCACGGGCGTCCGACGGATCTGGCCGTCCAGCCGGGCCGCGGCGACCTCGACGTCGTCGCGGTCAGGGAGCCACGCCAGGTCGCTCATCGCGCAGACGGGACCCGGTCAGCTTTGTCCGCCTTCCACGCGCGGTAGCCCATCGTGCCCAGCACCCCCGCGATCGCGAAGTTCACCACGATCAGCACGGTGTGCGCGACGTAGTAGCCGGTCGGGCGTCCCTCGGCCTGCGACAGGTTGCGGGCGAACTGCGCCCACGTCACGACGTTCCACGCCGCGACGCCCATCAGGACCGCAGCATGCTTGCGTTGGAATCTCACCCCGCCAGTGTGGCAAAGCCTCACCGGCGGTGTCGTACGGCGTGCACGAGCGCGGTCGCCGTCGCTCCGCTGAGGGCACCTGCCGCGATGCTGAGCCGGTCGACCCGGCGCTGCGCCGGCGACAGCGGAAGCGGCTCCAGGCCGGCCCGGCGGCGCCGGCCGTACCGCTCCCGGCGCAGCCGCCGCCGTCGGGCCAGCTCCTCCCGCGTCCGCAGCCGCTCGGCCATGCGCTCCCGGACCAGTCGCGCCTCCGGGCTGGTGTAGGCCCAGGCGGCGCCCACCATGATCACCCGGGAGAAGTAGTTGATCCACAGCAGCAGCACCAGGGAGGTGCCGAGGACCGCGGTCGCGGGGTTGCCGGTCGCCAGGCCGATCAGCACGCCGGCCAGCAGCTTCAGCACCTCGAAGCCGAGCGCGCCTACGAACGCGCCCTTGAGCACCGCCCGTCGCGGCAGGTCACGCGCGGGGAGCAGGGTGAACAGGGTGAAGAACAGCAACGTGCTGACCGCGACGCCAAGCGCGATGCCGAGCGCACGGAGGAGCAGGAACGTGACCGGACCCGGGATCCGGTCGATCTCGAAGAACAGCAGCAGCCCCTCGGTCACGTTGGTCACGGCGCTGGACAGCGCGACCGACAAGAACAGCACCACCGCGATGACCGCCAGCACCAGCAGGTCGACCGCCTTGCCGACGAAGAAGTTGCGCCGCTTCTTCTCCGGCACGTCGAACACCGCCTGCAGTCCGACACGGGTGGCGGACATCCATCCCAGCCCGGTGTAGGCCAGGCCGACCAGCGCCACCAGCGTCACCGTGCTGGCGCTGTCGGCGAACTCGGTGATGTCGATGATGGCGTCCTCCCCGTCGCCGATCAGGCCCGGGAACACGTACTCGACCGCCTGCTCCAGCCGGTCGCGGGCCTCGGGCACGACGAACGCGACGTAGGTGATGAGGCTGAACGCGATCACCAGGACCGGGAAGAACGACAGGTACCCGAAGTAGGTGATGGCTCCGGCGAGGATCATCGCCTGCACGGAGCCGACGTGCTCGGCCGTGCGTACGGCCTGGTCGACGACCGGCCAACGCTCACGGAGCCGGGCGAGCCTGGCCTTGGCCCGGCCTAACGCCCGGCCGAACGGTCCCGGCTCGGCGTCCTGCGAGTTGTCGGCCATGCCACGTTCCTACCACTGCGGCAGACCGAGCACTCACTCATTGCAGCACCGGGCCGTGCAGCTCGAAGGCCCGGTGGCGACGCCAGACCTCGTCCTCGCCGTGCACGTACAGGTGGAACGCCGTGACGTCGAACCTGCACTCGTAGTCGGCCAGTGTGTCGAACGCCTTGTCCAGCGCGCTGTCGTCGAGGTGGTGGGCGACCGTCACGTGCGGGTGGTAGGGGAAGGACAGGTCACGCTCGAGGTTGCCCGAGCGCACGTCGCCCGCCAACACCTCGCAGGCCGAGATGCCCTCGGCGACCGCGACGAAGACCACCGGTGAGACCGGGCGGAACGTCGCCGTACCGCGCAGATGCATGCGGAACGGCTGGTTCCGGGTGGCCACGCACGCGAGGTGGTCCTCGATCGCGGGAAGCCGGTCGGGGTCGATCTCGGTGGGTGGCAGCAGGGTGACGTGGGAGGGGACCGCGTCGGCCTGCGGGTCGCCGAACGAGGCGCGGTACTCCCGGAGCTCGGTGCCGTACGGCTCCGGGACGGCGATGGCCACCCCGATCGTCTGCACCCGCCCCACCCTAGTCATCGCCCCGACAGCCCTGGTCGTGGTCACCGGGCTCATCGGGCCACGGGCACGAAGCCGACCCGGTCGTAGGCCGTGCGCAGCGTCTGCCCGGCGACCTCCCGGGCGCGGGCGGCACCGTCGGCGAGCACGCGGTCGAGCTCGCCGCGGTCCTCGAGCAGCTCCAGCGTCTGGTCGCGGAACGGTGTCACGAACTCGACCACGACCTCGCCGAGCGCCTTCTTGAAGTCGCCGTAGCCGCGGCCGGCGAACTCCTGCTCGAGGTCGGTGATGGCTCGGCCGGTCAGCGTGGAGTAGATCGTCAGCAGGTTGGAGACCCCCGGCTTCTCGCCCTCGTCGAAGACGACGTCCCTTCCGGAGTCGGTGACCGCGGAGCGGATCTTCTTCGCGGACTTGGCCGGCTCGTCGAGCAGGTCGATGATCCCGCTCGGCGAGGAGGCGGACTTGCTCATCTTGATCGTGGGGTCCTGCAGGTCCAGGATCTTCGCCGTCTCGCGGACGATGTGCGGCTCGGGCAGCGTAAACGTGTCACCGAACCGGTGGTTGAACCGCTGGCCGAGGTCGCGGGTCAGCTCGAGATGCTGGCGCTGGTCCTCCCCCACGGGCACCCGGTCGGCCTGGTAGAGCAGGATGTCGGCGGCCTGGAGGACGGGATAGGTGAACAGCCCGACCGTGGCCCGGTCGGCGCCACCCTTGGCGGCCTTGTCCTTGAACTGCGTCATCCGGCTGGCCTCCCCGAAGCCGGTGATGCAGCCGAGGACCCACGCCAGCTGCGCGTGCTCGGCGACCTGGGACTGGACGAAGATCGTCGAGCGCTTGGGGTCCACGCCGGCGGCGAGCAGCTGCGCGACGGACCGGCGCGTGCGCTCGCGGAGTACGGCGGGGTCGTGCTCGACGGTGATCGTGTGCAGGTCGGCCATCATGTAGAACGCGTCGTGGTCGTCCTGCAGCGCCACCCACTGTCGCACCGCTCCGAGGTAGTTGCCGAGATGGAACGAGTCGGCGGTCGGCTGGATGCCGGACAGGACCCGCGGAGCGGCGGAGACGGCGGATGACATGGGCGGCATTCTGCCACCGGGCGCGCCTACCCGGCCCGGCGGCTCCGGACGGGCGGTTGGTCGCCCGCAGGCGTCTCGGCCGGCGCGCTGCCGTCGTCGATCGCGTCCGGCAGCCGCAGCGGCGGGCTGACGCGCACCCGTGCGATGCGGCGGCCGTCGAGGTCGGTCACCTTCAGCCGGTGGCCGTCGAACTCCACCGCTTCCCCCGCCTCCGGCACGTGCCCGAGCTCGTTCACGATGAACCCCGCGACGGTCTCGTACGGGCCGTCCGGCAACTCGATCCCCGTCTCGTCGAGGAAGTCGTCGAGGTTCAGCAGCCCGTCGACGTCGACGTCCCCGGTGAGGTGCCGCGTGGTGTCGCTCTCCTCGCTGTCGTACTCGTCCCGGATGTCCCCGACGAGCTCCTCGACCAGGTCCTCGAGGGTCACGACCCCCGCGGTGCCGCCGTACTCGTCCATCACGATCGCCAGGTGTGCGTTCTCCCGGCGCATGTCGGTCAGCGCGGCGATGATGTGCCGGGTCGACGGCAGCGTCAGCACGTCACGGGTGATCTCGGCGACGCGCACGGAGCGCCCTTGCACCTCGGGGGCGAGCAGGTCACGCACGTGCACGAACCCCATCACGTCGTCGGCGGAGTCACGGGTCACCGGGTAGCGCGAGTGCGGCCGCTCCAGCGCCTGCTTGACGGCCTTGTAGACCGGCGTCGCGGCATCGAGGAAGTCGACCTCGGTCCGCGGCACCATCACCTCGCGGATCTGGCGGTCACCGGCCTCGAAGACGTCGTTGAGGATCTGGCGCTCGTCCTCGCCGAGGGTCTCGTGGCCCGACACGATCTCCCGCAGCTCCTCGTCGCTCATCTGCTCCCGTTGCGCGTGCGGGTCCCCGCCGACCAGGCGGAGCACGACGTTGGTCGACACGGAGAGGAACCAGATCGCCGGCCGCAGGACGGTGGCGATCTTGTCGATGACCGGAGCCAGCCAGAGCGCGAACGACTCGGCGCGCTGCATCGCCAACCGCTTGGCGGCGAGCTCACCGAGCACGATCGAGACGTAGGCGACGAGGACGGTGATCAGGATCAGCGCCAGCACGTCCGCCAGCACCTCCGACAGACCCCATCCCGCCAGGGTCGGAGTGAGCTTCTCGGCGAGCGTGGCGCCACCGAAGGCGGAGGCCATGAAGCCGGCCAGCGTGACGCCGATCTGCACCGCGGACAGGAAGCGGTTGGGGTCGGCGTTGAGCCTCGCGACGATCTGTCCGCGCCTGCCGCGGGACGCGAGACTGCGGACCTGGCTCTCGCGCAGGGACACCAGCGCGATCTCGGCGGCGGCGAACACCCCGCCGAGCAGGACGAACACGATGATGATGGCGATGTCGAGGAACGTGCCGTTCACCGGCGGGCCACCCCCGACCCCCGGCCAGGGCAGCCCGTACTACAGGACTCGTCCATGCAAAGAGCGTAGACGAGACCCGGCGGCCGGGTACAAGCACGGAAGGCGACACTATTGCGGTTGCCCGGCCGCCACGCGTTGGCCAGAGTGTCCGCATGCGCTTCCCCGAGGACGTCCCAGAGCTTGCCGACGGCGTCGTGACGCTGCGTGCGCACCTCCCGGACGACCGTGATGCGATCGTGGAGCAGTGCCGCGACCCCGAGACGGCGGCGTGGACGGCGGTTCCGCAGCCGTACGGCCCTGGTGACGCGACCGAGTGGGTCGGCGCGACCGTGCCGAAGGGCTGGTCCGAGGAGTCTACGCTGGCGTTCGCGATCGACCACGACGGCCGGTTCGCCGGGTCGGTCGACCTCCGCCCGCGCGGTCCCGCGGAGGCCGAGATCGGCTTCGGCCTGCACCCGGCGGCACGCGGCAGGGGCGTCATGCATCGCTCACTGAACCTGCTGCTGGACTGGGCCTTCGAGGAGCGTGGCCTCTCCGTGGTCGCCTGGCGGGCCAACGTGGGCAACTGGGCGTCCCGCCGGGTGGTGTGGGCGACCGGGTTCCACTTCGGGCCGACGGTCCCGCGGCTGCTGGACCAGCGCGGAGAGCGGCGCGACGCCTGGACCGGCTGGATCGGACCCGACGACTCCCGGCGGCCCAAGCGCCGGTGGCTCGAGGTCCCCGAGCTGGAGACCGGTGCCGTACGGCTGCGGGCGTGGCGGGCCGACGACGCCGACCGGATCGTGGAGGCCTCGAACGACGCGCGGCTGCGCCGGTTCATCCCGCACAGCCCGCTACCGCATACGCAGGCGCAGGTGCCGCCGTACCTGCTGCGGGTCCAGCAGACGTCCGCCGAGGGCAGCAGGCTCGCCTGGTGTGTGGCCGCCCGCGACACCGACGAGGCCCTGGGCAACGTCGCGCTGTTCGACTTCGAGTCCGACGGCTCCGCGCAGCTCGGGTACTGGGCGCATCCACGGGCACGGGGCCGTGGCGCGCTCAGCGCCGCCGCCCGAGCGGTCGCCGACTGGGCGCTGACGCCGGCTCCACGGGGGTTCGGCCTGCGCCGGCTGTACCTGTTCGCCGCGACGAGCAACACCGCGTCTCGCCGGGTGGCCGAGCAGGCGGGGTTCGTCCATGTCGGCACGGAGCGGGCGGCAGCGCCGGTCGGCACGGGGTACGAGGACAACGCCGTGTACGACCGGCTTGCCGACGACGGTGCGGCCGTCTAAGGAGTGCCGGCCTCCTGCAGGCGGAGGAACTCCAGGTGCCGCTCGTACTGGTCGAGCACGTCATCGATGAGCTGGGTGTGCGTGTAGCCCATGACGTCGTAGGTCTGGCCTCCCTCACGCAGGTGCACCTCGAGCCGGCAGTAGGAGTCCTCGGCGGTGGGCACGCTGCGTCCGTAGACCGGAATCGGCAGCTCCACGGGTATGACGCGGTAGTGGAACGGGTGGTCGGCGTGCACGTCGGCGGCAAGCTCGACGTACCGCTCCCCCTGCGCGTCGGTGCCCCGGATGACCTGCGCCTCGACCCCCTGCTCCTCCAACGCGACCGAGACCTCCTGCAGGGCCGGCTGGACCACCTCGTCGAGATGGGCCGTCGCTTTCGCCCGGCTGGGGAACGACATCGCCCTCCCGAGCCGCTGCCGCCAGTCGGTGTGGCCGTGCGGCCCTTCGGCCCGGCGGCCGGAGAGCGCACCGGGCAGCACGCTGGCATGCGTCTCGGCGACCTCAGCCTCGACCCGCAGCGCCTTGTAGAGCCCCCACATCACCAGGATCAGCACGAAGGCGAACGGGAGGCCCATGATGATGGTGGCGTTCTGCAGGGCGACGATCCCGTTGTCGCCGACGAGCAGCATCGCGCCGGTGAGCAGACCGGTCGCCACCGCCCAGAAGATGCGCACGCTCTTGTTCGCGTCGTCGGTGGGAGTGCGCAGCCGTGAGGAGAGGTTGGCCATCACCAGGGCCCCCGAGTCGGCGGAGGTGACGTAGAACAGCAGACCGACGAACGTGGCGATCGAGCCGATGAGCGGGAACAGGGGGTACTGCTGCAGCAGGGTGTAGAACCCCTGCTCGGGCGTGTTCATCGCGAGATCGCCGAACGCCTGGTTGCCGCTCCGTACGACGTCGATCGCGCTGTTGCCGAAGATCGACACCCACATCAGGATGTAGCTGAACGGGATGATCATCGTGCCGGCCACGAACTGCCGGATCGTACGCCCGCGGGAGATGCGGGCGAGGAACAGGCCGACGAACGACGCCCATGCGATCCACCAGGCCCAGAAGAACAGCGTCCAGGCCTGCATCCACGCGGTGGGCTGGTCGAACGCGAACGTCTGCATGGTGATCTGCGGGAAGCTGCTGACGAAGTCGCCGATGTTGAGTACGAGCCCGTTGAGCAGGAACAGGGTCTTGCCGGTGACGAGGATGAACAGCGCCAGACCGATCGCGAGCAGCACGTTGAGCTGGGAGAGGAACTTGATGCCACGGTCGACACCGGTGACCGCGGAGATCGTGGCCATGACAACCGCCAGCACGATGAGCCCGACCTGCGCCGCCTGCCCGACGGGGATCCCGAACAGCTCGTCGAGACCGACGTTGAGCATCGCCACCCCGATGCCGAGGGACGTGGCGACGCCGAAGATCGTGCCCAGCACCGCCGCCAGGTCGACGCCGTCCCCGATCGGGCCCTCGATGCGCTTGCCGATGATCGGGTAGAGCGCCGACCGGATGGCGAGCGGGAGGTTCATCCGGTAGGAGAAGTACGCCAGCGCCATGCCCATCAGCGCGTACATGCCCCAGCCGTTGATCCCGTAGTGGAACAGCGTCCACACCGTCGCGTCACGCGCGGCCTCCGCGGTCCCTCCCTGGCCGACCGGCGGCGCGAGGTACTGGGTGACCGGCTCGGCGACCGCGAAGAACATCAGGTCGGTGCCGATACCTGCGGCGAACAGCATGGCCGCCCACGAGAAGGTGGAGTACTGCGGCGTGGAGTGGGCCGGCCCGAGCTTGGTGCGCCCGTGCTTGGAGATCGCCAGGAACAGCACGAAGACGAGGATCGCGGTCGCCAGGAAGATGTAGAACCACCCGAACCACTCCGACGCCCAGCCGACGAGGACACCGATCGCCGCGGCCGCCTGGTCCGGGAGCAGCAGCGCCCACACCGCTACGGCGACGATGCCGATGCCGGAGCCGAAGAACACGACCGGCTTCACCCGGGCGCGCGGCTGGCTCTCGAGGGGCTCCTCGGTCACGACCGTTGGTTCGCTCATGACGTCACTCCAGGGGTGTTGGCAGGGGGGTTCGCAGGCGTGATCGCGTTGCGGGGGTCTCCCGGCGGATACAGGGGCATCCCGTCCGGGTGCCGGTAGTACGGCGCGTCGGAGGGCGGGAGCGGGGTGTTGCCGAGGACGAGGTCGGCCGCCTTCTCGGCCAGCATCATCACCGGTGCGTAGATGTTGCCGTTCGGCACGTACGGCATCGCGGAGGCGTCCACGACCCGCAGCCCGTCGACACCGTGCACCCGCATGCTGGTCGGGTCGAGCACGGCGTCGTCGCCCGTTCCCATCTTGGCGCTGCACGAGGGATGCAGCGCGGTCTCGGCGTCACGGGCCACCCAGTCGAGGATCTCCTCGTCGGTCTGCACCGACGACCCCGGCGACAGCTCGCCGGCGTTGAACGGCTCGAACGCGGGCTGGTTGAGGATGTGCCGGGAGACCCGGACAGCCTCGGTCCACTCGCGCCGGTCCTGCTCGGTGGACAGGTAGTTGAACAGCAGCGCGGGATGCTGGTGGGGATCGGTCGACTTCAGCTTCACCGTGCCGCGGGCGTCGGAGGTCATCGGTCCGATGTGTACCTGGTAGCCGTGACCCTCCGCCGGCACGCTGCCGTCGTACCGGATCGCGATCGGCAGGAAGTGGAACATCAGGTTGGGGTAGTCGACGTCGTCGTTGCTGCGCGTGAAGCCGCCGCCCTCGAAGTGGTTGGTGGCGCCCAGCCCTTTGCGCAGGAAGAGCCACTCCGCACCGACCCGGGGACGGTGGCGCCACTTCAGGCCGGGGGCGATCGACACCGGCAGCTTGGAGGCGAACTGGATGTAGACCTCGAGGTGGTCCTGCAGGTTCTGCCCCACACCGGGGACGTCCGCGACCACGTCGACGCCCAGTGCCCGCAGCTCGGTGGCGTTGCCGACACCGGACAGCTGCAGCAGCTGCGGGGTGTTGATCGCGCCGCCGCAGAGGACCACCTCACCGGCGTACACCCGTTGCGGTCTACGCCCCGCGCGGGAGTACTCGACGCCGACGGCGCGCCTGCCCTCGAACAGGACTCTGGTGGTGAACGCCAGCGTCTCCACCCGCAGGTTCTCGCGGTCCATCACCGGGTGCAGGTAGGCCCGGGACGCACTGAG
This sequence comes from Nocardioidaceae bacterium, assembly GCA_036259355.1. Classification (GTDB taxonomy): domain Bacteria; phylum Actinomycetota; class Actinomycetes; order Propionibacteriales; family Nocardioidaceae; genus JALZDI01. The sequence goes on along the minus strand of DATABY010000056.1, from coordinate 4,925 downwards.
CCTGCGACCGCGGTGCACGTTGCGGTCGAACGGCGCGAAGCCCTCCTGCCGGTAGCCGTTGACGTCGTCGGTCAGCGGGTACCCCGCCTGCTGCGCCGCCTCGAAGAACGCGCCGAACAACGGGTTGGTCGCGGGACCGCGCTCGAGCACCAGCGGTCCGCTGCCGCCGCGCCAACGGTCGGCTCCGGCGAGGCAGTTCTCCATCCGTTTGAAGTACGGCAGGCAGTGCGGGTAGTCCCAGGTCTCCATGCCGGGGTCGGCGGACCACCGCTCGTAGTCCATCGGGTTGCCGCGCTGGAAGATCATGCCGTTGATGCTGCTGGAGCCACCGAGCAGCTTGCCGCGGGCGTGATAGATCCGCCGGTCGTGCATGTACGGCTCGGGCTCGGACTCGTACTTCCAGTCGTACAGACGGTTGCCGATCGGGATCGTCAGCGCCGCCGGCATGTTGATGAACGGGTCCCAGACGAAGTCCGTGTGCCCGGCCTCCAGCACCAGCACCTCGGTACCGGGGTCGGCGCTCAGCCGGTTGGCCAGCGCGCTCCCGGCCGAACCGCCTCCGACGATGACGAAGTCAACCCGCCTGTTGCCCATCGCGCTCCTCTCAGCCTCGGAACCAGCCCATCGGCTCGGGCCGGACGTTGTGCCAGATGTGCTTGGTCTCGCGGTACTCGTCGAGGCCCGCGTGACCGAGCTCGCGCCCCAGCCCGGACTGCTTGTACCCGCCCCACTCGGCCTGGGGAACGTACGGGTGGTAGTCGTTGATCCAGACCGTGCCCATCCGCAGCCGTGCCGCGACTCGCTCGGCCCGGCCGGCGTTCTCGGTCCACACGGCCCCGGCCAGCCCGTACTGGCTGTCGTTGCCGATGGCGACCGCCTCGTCCTCGTGGCGGAACGTCTCCACGGTGAGCACCGGGCCGAACGACTCCTCGTGCACGACGCTCATCGTGGAGTCGCAGCGGTCGAGCACCGTGGGCGGGTAGAAGAAGCCGGACTTCAGCGCGGGGTCGTCGGGGCGCTCTCCCCCGCACCGGAGCACCGCACCGGCCGCGACGCCCTCGGCCACGTAGGCCTCGACCTTCTCGCGATGCTCGGCCGAGACGAGCGGTCCGGTCTCGGCCTCCTCGTCGAACGGCCCGCCCATGCGGATCCGCTGCGCGCGGGCGACGAGCTCGTCGACGAACTCGTCGCGGATCGGTTCCTCGATGATCATGCGGGCACCGGCCGAGCACACCTGTCCCGAGTCGAGGAAGATGGCGGCCAGCGCGTAGTCGAGCGCAGCCTCGCGGTCGGCGTCGGCGAAGACGATGTTGGGGTTCTTGCCGCCCAGCTCCAGCGCGACCTTCTTCACGGTGGCGGCGGCTGCGGCCATGATCGTGCGGCCGGTGTGGACACCACCGGTGAACGACACCAGGTCGACGCGCGGGTCCTCGGACAGCGGGGCACCGGCCTCCGCGCCCTTTCCCAGCACCAGGTTGGCCACGCCGGCGGGCACGCCCGCCTCCGTGAGGTAGCGCATCAGCAGGATCGACGTCGACGGGGTGAGCTCGCTGGGCTTGAGCACGAACGTGTTGCCGGCGGCCAGCGCCGGCGCCACCTTCCACGACGTCTGCAGCAGCGGGTAGTTCCACGGCGTGATCAGGCCGCAGACGCCCACCGGCTCGTGCACGACCCGGCTGCGCACGTCGGGCATGCCGGTGTCGACGACCCGGCCGGCGTCCTCGCCGGCGATGCGCGCGTAGTGCCGGAACACCGCGACCACGTCGTCGACGTCGATCTGGCTCTCGACGAACCTCTTGCCGGTGTCCAGCGACTCCGCGCGGGCGATGGTGTCCTTGTCGGTCTCCATCAGGTCGGCCGCCCGGCCCAGGACCCGTCCGCGCTCGACCGCAGGCGTCGACGGCCAGGCGCCCTCGTCGAAGGCCTCCCGCGCACTGCCGATGGCCTCGGCCGTGTCCGCCGCACCGGCCTCGTCGACCTCTGCGACCAGCGAGCCGTCGGCGGGGCAGCGGATCTGCCGTCGGCCGCCGTCCCGCGCGCTCTGCCAGCGACCGTGTATGAACAGTTCGGGCACAGCGTTACCTCTCGGTTCCTGTCGGACAATGTGGACGTGACGTAGCGCCCCGGCGCAGTACGGTCACGGCTACGGCAACATTGCCACACCCGCGACCGGACGACCACAAAGGAGAGCCGATGCCGCAGGATCGGCCGGAGTTCGTGCTGACGATCGCCTGCCCGGACCGGCCGGGCATCGTGTACGCCGTCTCCAGCTTCCTGGTGCAGCACTCGTGCAACATCCTGGAGAGCCAGCAGTTCGACGACCGCGAGCACGACCGGTTCTTCATGCGGGTGCATTTCGAGGCCTACCGGCCGGGCTCGACGTTGGAGGTGCTGCGGGAGGCCTTCGACTGGATCGCGCGGTCACACTCGATGCAGTGGGGCATGTGGGACGCGCGCGAGCCGCACCGGACGTTGATCATGGTCTCGCGTGCCGGCCACTGCCTGCACGAGCTGCTGTACCGATGGAGCATCGGCGCGCTGCAGATCGAGATCCCCGCGGTCGTGTCCAACCACCGCGACCTCGAGCCGCTGGCTACCGCTCACGCGGTTCCCTTCCACCACGTTCCGGTGACACCCGACACGAAGGCCGAGGCGGAGGCGCGGCTGCTCGCACTGGTGGACGACCTCGGCATCGACCTGGTGGTGCTGGCCCGCTACATGCAGGTGCTCTCCGACCAGACCTGCGCGCGCCTCGAGGGGCGGGCGATCAACATCCACCACTCGTTCCTGCCGAGCTTCAAGGGGTCCCGGCCCTATCACCAGGCTTTCGCGCGCGGGGTGAAGCTGGTCGGCGCCACCGCGCACTTCGTGACCGGCGAGCTCGACGAGGGCCCGATCATCGAGCAGGACGTCGTACGGGTGGACCACGGCATGAACGCCGAGCAGCTGGCCAACGCCGGCCGCGACGTGGAACGGCAGGTGCTGGCGCGTGCGGTGGCCTGGCACGCCGAGAACCGCGTGCTGCTCAACGGCGACCGCACGGTCGTCTTCCGCTGACCCCCCGGGTTCGTCTGCGGTGGCTCGGGGGGTTCCCGGTGCGCGACCGCAGACGAGTCGGTGCGGACGGAGGGTCAGCTGTTGATCTTCTTGTCCAGGTTCCGGTCCAGGGCGTCGAGGAACTCCTGCGTGGTCAGGTAGTCCTGCTCCTTGCCGGTCTCGTTCTGGATCAGCAGCGCGAGGTCCTTGGTCATCTGCCCGCTCTCGACGGTCTCCACGCACACCTGCTCGAGCTTCTCCGCGAAGTCGACGACGTCGGGGGTCTTGTCGAGCTTCCCGCGGTGCTCCAGACCGCGGGTCCAGGCGAAGATCGACGCGATCGGGTTGGTCGAGGTCTCCTTGCCCTGCTGGTGCTGGCGGAAGTGCCGGGTCACGGTGCCGTGGGCGGCCTCCGCCTCCACCGTGCCGTCGGGCGTCATCAGCACCGAGGTCATCAGGCCCAGCGAGCCGAAGCCCTGCGCGACGGTGTCGGACTGCACGTCGCCGTCGTAGTTCTTGCAGGCCCAGACGTAGCCGCCCTCCCACTTCAGCGCAGCCGCGACCATGTCGTCGATGAGCCGGTGCTCGTAGGTCAGGCCGGCCTTGTCGAACTCGTCCTTGAACTCGGCCTCGAAGACCTCCTCGAACAGGTCCTTGAAGCGCCCGTCGTAGGCCTTGAGGATCGTGTTCTTCGTGGACATGTACACGGGGAGGCTGCGCTCGAGGCCGTAGCGGAACGACGCCCGCGCGAAGTCGCGGATCGAGTCGTCGTAGTTGTACATGCCGACGGCGACGCCGCCGCCGGCGAAGTCGGCCACCTCGAACTCCATCGGCTCGCTGCCGTCGTGCGGGGTGTAGGTGATCGTGACCTTGCCCGGCCCCGGTACGACGAAGTCGGTGGCCTTGTACTGGTCACCGTGGGCGTGGCGGCCGATGATGATCGGCTTGGTCCAGCCCGGCACCAGCCGCGGGATGTTCGAGATCACGATCGGCTCGCGGAAGATGACGCCGCCGAGGATGTTGCGGATGGTGCCGTTGGGCGAGCGGTACATCCGCTTCAGGTCGAACTCCTCGACCCGGGCCTCGTCGGGGGTGATCGTGGCGCACTTGACCCCGACGCCGTACTCCTTGATCGCGTTGGCCGCGTCGACCGTCACCTGGTCGTCGGTGGCGTCGCGGCTCTCGATCCCCAGGTCGAAGTACTTGAGGTCGACGTCGAGGTAGGGGTGGATCAGGCGGTCCTTGATGAACTGCCAGATGATCCGCGTCATCTCGTCGCCGTCGAGCTCGACGACGGGGTTCTGCACCTTGATCTTGGCCATGGAGTCGCTCTCCCGGTTTCCCTGTCGGCAGATTGCTTGACGTCAAGATACCTTGCACCGCGCGTCCCCGCACCCACGGTGCGTACCCACGGTCCTTACCCAACAGTGCGTACCCACTGCGGCCCTTGCTAGCGTCCCGGGCAGCGGATCGGTGCAGCCATCCTCGAGACCATCGGGAGCCAGTCGTGAGCAACAGTCCCGCCCAGCCCGTCAAGGTCGCCGTCACCGGAGCGGCCGGACAGATCGGCTACAGCCTGCTGTTCCGCATCGCGAGCGGGGCGCTGCTCGGTCCCGAGACGCCCGTGCAGCTGCGGCTGCTGGAGATCACCCCCGCGCTGAAGGCGCTCGAGGGCGTGGTGATGGAGCTCGACGACTGCGCCTTCCCGACACTGGCCGGCGTGGAGATCGGCGACGACCCCGACGTGATCTTCGACGGCGTCAACCTCGCGCTGCTCGTCGGGGCCCGGCCCCGCGGCCCGGGGATGGAGCGCAGCGACCTGCTCTCCGCCAACGGCGCGATCTTCACCGCCCAGGGCAAGGCCCTCAACAAGGTCGCCGCCGACGTCG
>DATABY010000055.1:0-16169 GCA_036259355.1 Nocardioidaceae bacterium | reverse complement strand
CGGTGATCATGGAGATCACCGAACGCGGGCTGCACCAGTTCGACATGGGCTCGGCGTCGGCGATGAGCACGCTGCTGACGGTCGCGCTGCTGACCGTCACCGCGCTGAGCTTCCTGCTGTTCGGACGGAGGAAAGCATGAGGACGCGAGGCGTGGGCGGCCCCGGCGGCCGCACCGGAACCTACCTCTGGCTGGGCCTGCTGAGTGTGCTGTTCGTGGCGCCACTGGTGTGGATGGTGTCCACGTCGCTGAAGTCGCCGACCGAGATGGCGGCTCGCGACATCAACCTGCTCCCGAGAGAGCCGACGCTGGAGTCGTACGAGAAGATCCTCGGCCAGTCGCAGACGCCGGTGTTCCAGTGGTTTCTCAACAGCCTGCTCGCCGCAACCCTGCAGACACTGCTCATCCTGGTCACCGCGTCGATGGCGGCGTACGCCCTGGCCCGCATGCAGTTCCCCGGACGGCGCATCATGACCGCCGTCGTCCTGGTGACGCTGTTCGTCCCGCCGGTGGCGCTGGTGATCCCGAACTACGTCATTGTCGCCGGCTTCGGCTGGCTGGACAGCCTGACCGCGGTGATCGTGCCGGGCGCCGCCGGCGCCTTCGGGGTCTTCTTCCTGCGGCAGTTCTTCCTCTCGCTGCCCAAGGAGCTGGAGGAGGCGGCACTCATCGACGGCGCGAGCCGGCTCCGGGTCTTCTGGCAGGTGATCCTGCCGCTGTCCAAGCCCGCGCTGGCGACGCTGGCGCTGTTGTCGTTCCTGACCAACTGGAACGACTTCCTCTGGCCCCTCTACGTGCTGTTCTCCCCCGAGCGGCTTACCCTGCAGCCCGGTCTCTCCACGCTGCAGAGCGCGTACCAAACCGACTACGCCGCGATGATGGCCGGCGGTGTCGTAGCCAGCCTGCCCGTGCTGCTGCTGTTCGTGGCGACGCAGCGGTTCGTCGTCGAAGGCGTCTCCCGCAGCGGACTGAAAGGCTGATCGCATGCTCGGTACGGCGACCGTCCACCCGCGCCCGCAGCTGGTCCGGCAGAACTGGACCGACCTCGGCGGCAAGTGGGGCTTCGCGCACGACGACGACGACGTGGGACTCGCCGACGGATGGCAGCAGTCGGCCAAGCCGTTCGACTTGACCATCACCGTGCCCTACCCGCCGGAGTCGAAGCTCAGCGGGCTCAACGACACCGGGTACCACCCCGTGGTCTGGTACCGCCTGGAGATGAAGACCCCGCGACCGCCGGACGGCGAACGGCTGCTGCTGCACTTCGGCGCCGTCGACTACCGGGCTATGGTGTGGGTCGACGGCGCGCTGGTCGGGACTCACGAGGGCGGGCACACACCCTTCTCCTGCGACATCACACATGCGCTCGCCGACGGCACGCGCAAGCACAGCGTCGTCGTCCGCGCCGAGGACCAACCGACCGACGCCACCCAGCCGCGCGGCAAGCAGGACTGGAAGGTCAAGCCACACGCCATCTGGTACCACCGCACCACCGGGATCTGGCAGCCGGTCTGGCTGGAGCGGGTCCCGGAGACCTACCTCGCCGACCTGCAGTGGACGCCGGACGTACCGGCCGGCCGCGTACGGGCGGAGGTCCGGCTCAACCGGCTGCCCCGTTCGCCGATGACGCTCGCCCTACGCCTGCGGCTGCGCGACGAGGTGCTCGCCGAGCAGCGCGTCCGGGTCACCGACGACACGGCGGTGCTCGACGTCGTGCTCCCGGCACTGGGCAACGGGCAGGACGCCGGCCGGCTGCTGTGGTCGCCGGAGCGGCCGACGCTGCTCGAGGCCGAGGTCGCGTTGCAGCACGAGCAGCACACCGTCGACGAGGTCGAGAGCTACCTCGGGCTGCGGACGACCGACACCGGCGACGGCCGGTTCCTCCTGAACGGCCACCCCTACTACGTGCGGGCGGTGCTGGAGCAGGGCTACTGGCCGGAGTCGCACCTGGCCGCGCCGAGCGCCGACGCGTTGCGCCGCGAGGTGCAGCTGGTCAAGGACCTCGGTTTCAACGCGGTGCGCGTCCACCAGAAGGTCGAGGACCCCCGGTTCCTGTACTGGTGTGACCGGCTCGGGCTGCTCGTCTGGGGCGAGATGGCCAACGCCTACCGGTTCGACGCCACGGCGGTCGACCGGCTGACCCGCGAGTGGCTCGACGTCGTACGCCGCGACCGCAGCCATCCCTGCGTGGTCACCTGGCTGCCGATGAACGAGAGCTGGGGCGTCCAGCACATCGCGGTGGACCCGGCACAGCGCAGCTACGCCGACGCGCTGTACCACCTCACCAAGTCGCTGGATCCCACCCGGCCGGTGCTCTCCAACGACGGCTGGGAGCACAGCAACAGCGACATCGTCAGCATCCACGACTACGCCCCCCGTGGAGACCTGCTGCGCGAGCGGTACGGCGACGGGGACGCGATCGAGCGCACCGTCCGACGCGGACGCCCGGCCATGCGCAAGGTGCTGCTGCCCGGCTTCGACCCGGCCGACCGGCCCGTGATGCTCACCGAGTTCGGTGGGGTGCGCTACTCGTCGTCGCCGCTGCGCCGCGGCTGGGGCTACTCGCAGGCCTCCTCCGCGAAGGAGTACGCCGACCGCCTCACCGAGCTGGTCGACGCGGTGCTGGACAGTACCGAGCTGGCCGGCTTCTGCTACACCCAGCTCACCGACACCGAACAGGAGCAGAACGGCCTCCTCACGGCCGACCGCAAACCGAAGATCCCCGTCAAGCAGGTCAACGCCATCGTCGGGCGCGCGGCGCGATCGATGCCGCTGGAGGCGCTGTCCCGGCCCAGCCGGGACGGCGACCGGGAGTAGGGGACGAGGGATGCTCGCGAAGCAGCGCCAGGACCGCATCCTCGCAGAGGTACGCCGCCACGGCGGCGTGCGGGTCAGTGACCTGGTCGACCTGCTCGGCGTGTCGGACATGACGGTCCGTCGCGACCTCGACGTTCTCGCCCGGAAGGGTCTTCTGGACAAGGTGCACGGCGGCGCGAGCGCTCCCGGTGCACGCGCCGCCGAGGAGCCGGGCTTCCAGGCGAAGTCGCTGCGCGAGCTGGCCGAGAAGGAGGCGATCGCCGCCCGCGCCGCCGAGCTGGTGCGTCCCGGCACCGCGATCGGACTGTCCGCGGGTACGACGACGTGGGTGCTCGCGCGCCGGCTCTGCGACATCGCCCACCTCACCGTGGTGACCAACTCGATCAAGGTGGCGGAGGTGCTGCACCAGGCAGGTCGTCCGGACCAGAGCGTGGTCCTGACCGGCGGCATCCGCACGCCCTCGGACGCCCTGGTGGGTCCGCTCGCGGTCAGCGCACTGAGGACGCTGCACCTCGACCTGGTGTGCATGGGCGCGCACGGCATGGACGAGTCCAGCGGCTTCACCACCCCGAACCTCATGGAGGCCGAGACCAACCGAGCACTCGTCCGCGCCGCACGCCGGCTCGTCGTGGTCGCCGACCACACCAAGTGGGGTGTGGTTGGGTTGAGCTCGTTCGCCGCACCCGAGGAGGCAGACGTGCTCATCACCGACAGCCGGCTACCTCGGCCGGCCCAGGAGCTGATGGCCCAGCGCGTCGACGAGATCGTGGTCGGCGACGTCGACGCGGGCGAGGAGCAGACCGGGACATGAAGGCGCTCGGGGAGGCGTTCGGGCGGGAGCCGGAGTGCGTGTGGGCGGCGCCCGGGCGGGTCAACCTGATCGGCGAGCACACCGACTACAACGACGGCTTCGTGCTGCCGTTCGCGCTGCCGCACCGGGTCGTCGCCGCCGCCGCGGGCAACGGGACCCAGCGCCTGCGCGTCGTCTCGGTGCAGCGCGACCGGCGGGTGGAGGTCGACGTCGACGGGCTGGCGCCCGGGGCGGTCGAGGGCTGGGCCGCCTACGTCGTCGGGGTCGTATGGGCGCTGCGGGACGCCGGCCACCGGGTCGGCGGCCTCGACCTCGTCGTCGACGGCGACGTCCCGTCGGGGGCGGGGCTGTCCTCGTCCGCTGCGCTGGAGTGCGCCGTGGCGCTGGCCGTGGACGAGGTCTGCGGGCTCGGCATCGAGCGCTCGGTGCTCGCGCGGCTGGCGCAGCGGGCGGAGAACGACTTCGTCGGCGTCCCCTGCGGGATCATGGACCAGTCGGCGTCGCTGCTGTGCACCGACGAGCACGTGCTCTTCCTCGACACCCGCAGTGGGGAGATCGAGCAGGTGCCGCTGGACCTCGACCCGGCCGGGCTGGCGCTGCTGGTCGTGGACACCCGGGCGCCGCACCGGCTGGCCGACGGCGAGTACGCCGCCCGCCGCCGCGACTGCGAGCGGGGCGCGGCCGCGCTGGGCGTGCCGTACCTGCGCGACGTCGCCGCCGACGACCTCCCCGACGCGCTGGCCCGCATCGACGACGACACCACCCGGCGGCGGGTCCGGCACGTCGTCACCGAGAACGCGCGGGTGCTCGAGGTCGTCGAGAGGTTGCGCGCCGGCCGCGTCGGTGACATCGGGCCGCTGCTCAGCGCGTCGCACGAGTCGCTGCGCGACGACTTCGAGGTGACCGTGCCCGAGCTCGACACCGCCGTGGCGGCGGCGCTCGGCGCCGGGGCGAGAGGCGCCCGGATGACCGGCGGCGGCTTCGGCGGGTGCGTGATCGCGCTGGTGGAGGCCGACCGCTCCGACCGCGTGGCCGACGCGGTGCGAGTGGCGTTCGCCGAGCGCGGGTTCACCGCGCCGGAGTGGTTCCTGACCCGCGCCTCGCCCGGCGCCCACCGGCTGGGCCGCTGAGGCCGCGCCCGCCGCGCCGGCCTCAGTTGGCGTGCAGCGACTCCAGGGCCCGGTTGCCGGGGCTGCCCTCCGGGAGGGCCTCCGCGTCGCCCGTCCCGAAGACCCGTCCGCGGTACCGGGTGCTCATCTCGTGGCCGGTGACCTTCGCACCCATCCAGACCGCGGCCCAGCCGATCGCCAGCCCGGCGATGTCGTCGGCGATGTAGTGCCAGCCGAAGTACAGCGTCGCCACGACCGTGATCGGCAGGTAGGCCCACATCGCCCAGCGCGCCCACTGGTTGCGCACGGTCATGTGCGTGATCAGTCCGGCGGTGAACACCACGGAGACGTGCAGGGAGGCGAACCCGGCGATGCTGGAGATCGCCTCGGTGGCGTTGGGGTTGGTGAGCACCTCGTAGCGGTTGCCCCACAGCGAGGCCTGCAGGTCACGCACGGCGGTGTCCGGCAGGTCCCAGAACAGCGACGGCTCGAAGAACGCCGGCCCCCACGACGGGATCACGTAGTAGCTGGCCAGCCCCAGCGTCCAGTTCGCGCACAGCGCGGTGCTGTACCACAGGCCGCCGGCGATGTTGCGCGACCACACCAGCCACGCCGCCAGCGAGACCGGCACGAAGACGAGGTAGCCGACATAGAAGAACGACAGCACGTGCGCCGAGAAGCCGGTGCCGAAAAGCGCCTGCATGACGGTGGCCGGCTCGTAGCCGAAGGCCAGCAGCCGGTCCACCTGCCCCAGCGCCCCGTCGTAGGTGTGCTCGCGGATCCAGGGCAGGAAGCTCTTCAGGTTCCGGTAGCCGACGTAGGTCAGGTAGAAGCTGCCGAGGCCCACCACGATCAGCGAGACCCGGGCGCGCGTCCAGCGCTCGCGGAACACCGCCTTCGCGTGCGGCACCATCCCGCGCACCCCGCGGGCGCGGTAGAGCGCGCGCGGCACGATGTCGGCCAGGAAGCAGAGCGCCACGATCGCGGGCAGCCGCACCCAGGACGGCCCGAAGGTGCCGTCGGGGTCGCGCAGCGGCAGGTCGAGCGCCCATGCCGCCACTACGGAGAGTCCCCCCATGAGCACGGCGAGCGCGACCGCCAATCCGTACGCTCGCCTCGTCATGAGGCCCAAGGCTACCTAAACGGCCAACCGGCGTTTACCTGTTTTTACCCTAACGGCCGTCGGGCTGTGACTCAGCCGACGTGGGCTCGGTGATCGCCGCACTGCCGTTGAGCACGCGGCCGAGCAGGCGTGCCGTCCGCGCGGACGCGCCGGCGATCTCCACTGCCATGCCTCCGGCCCGAGCCTCGTCGACCACGTCGCGGAGGGCGAGTGCGCCGGTCACGTCCACGCGACCGAGCCCCTCGAGATGGATGACGACGCGGGCGACCTCGGGGTGCCCGGCGATCAGCTCGTTGAGCGTGCGTTCGAGTCCCGGCGCGGACCCGAAGTACAGGACTCCGGAGGGCGACAGGTGCAGGCGGTCGCCATCGAGCCGGGACGGCACCCGGACCTTCAGCTCGCGCCACAGGTGCACCGCCAGGGCCAGCCCGACTCCCACCATCACGCCGCGTTCGACCCGCGGTGCCAGCAGCAGCGTCGCCAGGGCTGTGACCGCGGCGACCGTGAACTGCGGGCGCGACCAGTGCCAGTACCGCACGAGCGCACGGACGTCGATGAGCGAGGCGACGGCGGCGATGACCAGACCGGCGAGGACGGCGGTGGGCAGGGGAGCCAGGACCTGGGCCATCGGCAGCAGCGCGAGGACCGCCAGGCCGGTGAACACGCCGCTCCACCGGCTGGTGGCTCCGCCGAGCCGGTTCAGCGCCGTTCGTGAGAATGATCCCCCGACGGGGTAACCGCCCGCCGCACCGGAGGCCACGTTGGCCAGTCCCTGACCGACGAACTCCCGGTTGGCGTTCCATGGCCGGCGGTCCTCGGCGGCGTAGCGCCGGGCGATGGCGGCGGGCTCGGCGAACCCGACGAGCGCGATGACCAGCGCCGGCAGGAGCAGCTGGTCGACGTCGGTCAGCGGCATGCCGGTAGGTAGCGCGAGGCCGAGGTCGATGTCTCCGACGACGTTGCCGCGGTAGTCGGTGAGCGCGCTCCACGTGGTCGCCGCGGCGACCGCGAGCAGGGCAGCCGGGAACAGCGGGGTGATCCGGCGCCCGGCGAGCATGAGCACGAGCGCCCCGATCCCCCACAACAGGTCGACCGGCGACCACTGCTGCGGGGCACTCAGCGCCACGACGGCGCCCGCCAGCGGGCTGGCGGCGTCGACCTGTACGCCGAGCAGTGCCGGTACCTGCGACGACATGATCAGGATCGCGGCCGCGGTGGTGAAGCTGGTGACGACCGGCTGTGACATCAGGTAGGCGACCGGGCCGCCGCCGAGCATGCCCACGGCCAGCCGAACCAGCCCGACCAGGATCGCCAGCAGGCCGGCGAGCAGTGCGAAGCGGGCCGTGAACGGGTCGGCCAGTGCGCTGAGCGCTCCGAACGTGAGCAGGCTGGTGACCGCCACCGGCCCCGTCTGCAGGTACGGCGACGACCCGACCAGCGCGCCGGCCAGCGGGGCGGCGGCTGCGGCGTACAGCCCGTGCGCCGGACCGACGCCGGCGATCTCGGCGTACGCCAGGGACTGCGGGAGCAGCACGAGGGCCACGCTGACCCCGGCGAGCACGTCACCGCGGCTGGGCGCGATCACGAGTCCTTCATGCCCTTCGCCTCACCTGCAGACTAGAGTGCCATATGATGGAAGTGACTCCCATCGAAGACCATAGCACCATCACTCCAGGCGTCGCGCCGGCTCGAGGGGCGCAGAGTACGCCGACGAGCGGCCCGAATCCGGAGGGGGAAACACGTGGAGCGCAACGTCGCGCAGGCTCCCCCGGGCACCCAGGCGATCGGGCGTGCCCTGGCCGTCCTGCGGCTGTTGGCCGAGGCCGGCGGCGAGCGCAGCGCGATGGCGATCTCCGAGCAGCTCGGCCTCAGCTCCGGCACGGTCAGCCGCATCCTGCGGGCGCTGCAGGTGGACGGGCTGGTCGCCCAGAACCCCCGGACCGACACCTACCACCTGGGCAGTGGGACGGTGCTGCTCGGTCAGGCCGCGCAGCGGGTCTTCGGCCTCGACCGCGCCCTGCCCGTGCTCGAGGAGGTCAACGCCGAGACGAAGGAGTCGGTCAACCTGGTCGTCCGCGAGGGCGGCGAGTCGGTGGTGATGCTGCGGGTCCAGTCGACGCTGCCGCTGCGCTTCGAGCAGCACCCGGGTGCCCGATTCCCGCTGTACACCACGGCGTCGGGCAAGGCCATCCTCGCGTTCTCCGCCGACGCCGAGGAGTACGTCGCGTCGCTGCCACGCCGGCTGGCGCAGCTCACCCCCAGCACGCTGACCTCCCCGGCGCAGCTCGCCGCCCAGCTCGAGGAGACGCGCGAGCGCGGCTACAGCATCGACGAGGAGGAGAACGTCGCCGGCGTCCGGTGCGTCGGGGCGCCGGTGCTCGACGCCGACGGGCAGGCGCAGGCGGCGGTCGTCATCCAGGTTCCCACCGTCCGCATGCCCCCGGAGCGGGTGCGCCAGCTCGGCCAGCGGGCGATGCAGGCGGCCAAGGAGGTCGCCCACCTGGTACCGGTCAACCGGACGCTGTCCCGCTGACGTCCCGGGGCCCGCTCACGTTCGTGGTCTCGATCCCCCACGCCCGTGCCAGCACCGTGGCCAGGTGCAGCGGCTCACGGTCGCTGAGCTGGCGGATCTGGGTGCGGCAGGAGAACCCGTCGGCGTGCACGGTGGTACCGGGCGCCGCCTCCCGGACCGCGGGCAGCAGCTTGTGCTCGGCGCAGGCCACCGACACGTCGTAGTGCCCGTCCTCGAAGCCGAAGTTCCCGGCGAGCCCGCAGCAGCCGCCGTCGATGATCGTCGTGTCGGCGCCGACCGCGGCCAGCACCGATCGGTCGGCGTCGAAGCCGAGGTCGGCGTACTGGTGGCAGTGCACCTGGGTGAGCACGTCGGTGGCGTGCACGACCTCCGGCAGCGACTCCACCTGCGCCACCCGCTCGGCCAGCGTCTGCAGGCTGCGGGCCACCCGGGCCACGCGCGGGTCGTCGGGCAGCAGCTCGCGGGCGTCGTGCCCGAGCATGGCCAGGCAGCTCGGCTCGAGGCCCACGATCGGCACGCCGGCGTCGGCCCACGGGGTGAGTACGTCGAGCGTGCGCCGCAGCACCTTGCGCGCCCTGTCGAGCTGCCCGGTGCTGTACCAGGTCAGCCCGCAGCACACCGGGCGGCTCGGCACCGCGACGTCGTACCCGAGGTGCTCCAGCACGGCGGCGGCGTCGACGCCGGCCTCCGGTTCGAAGTGGTCGGTGAAGGTGTCCGGCAGCAGCAGCACCTGTGGCCGTCCGCTGCTCCGGGCAGGACCCGCGGCACGGCGCCCGCGCAGCAGCCGGCGCATCGTCCGGTCCGCCAGCGGCGGGATCGCGCGCTCCCGGGCGACCCCACCGGCTCGCTTGAGTACGGCCGACAACGCAGACCGCGACACCGCGTTGACCAGCCCGGGGGTCCACTGCGCCAGCCGCAGCCACCTTGGCAGCGCTCCCATGGCGTAGTGCGACCGGGGACGGCGGCGTCCGGCGTAGTGACGGCTCAGGAACTCCACCTTGTAGGTGGCCATGTCCACACCCACCGGGCAGTCGGTCTTGCAGCCCTTACATCCCAGGCACAGGTCGAGCGCCTCGTGCACCTCCGGCGAGCGCCAGCCGTCCTCGATGACGTCCCCCGCCAGCATCTCGAACAGCAGCCGGGCCCGGCCGCGGGTCGAGTGTTGCTCCTCCCGCGTGGCCCGGTAGCTCGGGCACATCACGCCGCCGCTGTCAGTGATGCACTTGGCGACGCCGACGCAGCGGCGGGTCGCCGCGCCGAGGTCGCCGGAGTCGGCGGTCAGGGCGAGCCGGGCCCGGGTGGGGATGCTCGGCGGCGCCACCAGCGGACGCAGGTCCGCGTCCAGCGGTGCCGGGTCGACGATGCGGTTCGGGTTCATCAGGTTGTCGGGGTCGAACGCCGCCTTGAACGCGCGGAAGGCCTCGAGCATCCGTGGCGGGTACATCCGCGACAGCAGCTCCGCCCGTGCCTGCCCGTCGCCGTGCTCACCGGACAGCGAGCCGCCGTGGGCGACGACGAGGTCAGCGGCCTCCTCCAGGAACGCGCGGTACCGGCGCGCCCCGTCAGGGCTGCCGAAGGGGAAGTCGATCCGGATGTGCATGCACCCGTCGCCGAAATGCCCGTAGGGCACGCCCCGCCGGCCGTGCCGGGCCATCAGCGCGTCGAAGCTGCGCAGGTAGTCGCCGAGCCGCTCCGGCGGCACCGCGGCGTCCTCCCATCCCGACCACCCCTCCGAGCCGTCGGCCAGCCTCGTGGCCAGGCCGGCTCCCTCCTCGCGGATGCGCCACAGCAGCCGCCGATGGTCGGCGTCCGTGGCCACCAGCGCGGTCGCGCCCAGCGCCCCGGCCCGCGCAACGACCTCCTGTGCCTGTGCGTGTGCCTCCTCGGCGGAGGCTCCGCCGGTCTCGACGTAGAGCCAGGCCGAGCCCTCCGGCAGCCGCGGAGGCACGCGGCCGGGACGCAGCGCCTGCAACGCCTCGACGAGCCGATGGTCGATGCCCTCGACGGTGAGCACGGGCAGGTGCAGCAGGTCCGGCACCACGTCGGCAGCCGCCACGCTGCTGGGGAAGCCGAGCACCGCGAGGGCACGAGCCGCCGGTGACTCGACGAGGTCGACGGTCGCGCCGAGCAGGGTCACGCACGTGCCCTCGGTGCCGACCAGGGCACGGGCGAGGTCGAAGCCGTTCTCGGGCAGCAGCGCCTCGAGGTTGTACCCGGACACCCGGCGGCCGAGCTTGGGCGTCCCGGTCCGGATGTCCTCGGCGTACTCGTCCACGACGGCGCGCAGCGATCGATACAGCCGACCGAGCCCGTCCTCCCGCCGGCACAGCGCGTCCAGCTCGGCGGGCGGGGTCCGCGACGCGGTGAGGCGGAGGCCGTCGACGAGCGTGACGTCGAGCGCGCGCACGTTGTCGTCGGTCTTGCCCCAGGCCACCGAGTGCGACCCGCACGCGTTGTTGCCGATCATCCCGCCGAGCGTGCAGCGGTTGTGCGTGGAGGGGTCCGGGCCGAACGTGAGGCCGTCGCGGGCTGCTGCGCCCTTGAGACGGTCGAGCACCAGGCCGGGCTCCACGGACGCCGTACGCGCCTCGGGATCGATCCCGCGCAACCCGTTCAGATGGGCGGTGAAGTCCAGCACCACCGCGGTGTTCGCCGCCTGCCCGCCGATGCTGGTGCCGGCGCCGCGGGGGAGCACCGGCACGCCGTTGTCGTGGCAGAACGTCAGCGTCCGCTCGACGTCCTGCACCGACCGCGGGGTGACCACGGCCAGCGGCACGTGCCGGTAGTTGGAGGCGTCGGTGGAGTACGTCGCCAGCGCCGTGGTGCTCACGTCCACGCGGCCCTGCAGCAGCGGCCGCAGGGCAGCGGCGACCTCCAGGCCCACCCGGCGTACTTCTTGCGACGACTTCGACGTGAGGGGGTTCACAACGGCGGCCATAGGGTCTAGCGTCACACCCCACATAGTGGTGGGCAGTCCCACATAGTGTCAATCAGATGGAGTGCGCATGATCCACGAGAACGAGTCGGTCTTCACCTGGGGGGCACCCCCGCTGAAGTTCGGCACCGGGGCGCTACAGGAGATCGGCCTCGAGGTCGCCGCCACCGGCGCCGCCTCCTGCCTGGTGATCACCGACGCAGGGGTACGTGCCACCGGCATCCCCGACCAGGTCCGCGACCACGTCGTCGCCGCCGGCGTGAAGGCCGAGCTGTTCGACCGGGTCGCGGTCGAGCCGACCGACGAGAGCATCGAGGAGGCCGTTGCCTTCGCCCGCGAGGGCGACTGGGACTGCTTCGTCGCCGTGGGCGGCGGGTCGGCCATGGACACCGCCAAGGCCGTCAACCTCCTCACCACGCACCCCGGTGAGCTGCTCGACTACGTCACGCCGCCCATCGGTGCCGGGCGCACCCCCGACGGTCCGCTCAAGCCGCTCATCGCGGTCCCGACCACGGCCGGGACCGGCTCCGAGTCGACCACCATCTGCGTGATCGACTTCCTGGGTCTGCACCTGAAGGCCGGCGTCAGCCACGCCCGGCTGCGTCCCTCGCTCGCCGTCATCGACCCGCTGACGACGGTCACGCTGCCCCCGCAGGTGACCGCCGCCAGCGGCATGGACGTCCTCTCCCACGCGCTCGAGAGCTACACCAGCGTGCGGTTCGACGCCAAGCCCGCGCCGGAGGAGCCGATGCGGCGGCCGGCGTTCTGCGGAGCCAACCCGATCAGCGACGTGTGGTGTGAGATGGCACTGTCGCTCGTCGGCCGTTACCTGCGCCGTGCGGTGATGAACGGGCGCGACCTCGACGCGCGCTACCACATGATGCTGGCCTCGACGTACGCCGGAACGGGCTTCGGCAACGCCGGCACCCACCTGCCGCATGCCAACGCCTACCCGGTCGCGGGTGCCGTGCAGGGCTACCAGGCCGAGGGCTACCCCGAGATGCCGATGGTCCCGCACGGGCAGGCCGTGTCGTCGACGGCGGCGGCGGTGTTCCGGTGGACGTACCCCGGTGACCCCGGCCGGCACCTGCGCGCCGCGGAGCTGCTCAGTGGGCAGACCTTCACCGCCACCGACGGAGCCGATGCGCTGGCACACGTGCTCAGCACCCTGATGGCCGACATCGACATGCCCAGCGGGCTGCGCAGCTTCGGCTACGACGACACCGACATCGACACGCTCGTGGCCGGGACCATGAAGCAGACCCGCCAGCTCGCGGTCGTGCCCCGGCCCGTCACCCCAGAGGCCCTCCGCGGCATCTTCGCCGACTCTCTCTGACCGGATCTGGAGAAAGCGACATGAACGAGAGCGCACCCCCCGCCCAAGCGGTCACCAAGAAGGAGATGCGGACGGTCGTCGCGTCCTGCGTGGTCGGCACCACGGTCGAGTGGTACGACTTCTTCCTCTACGGCACCGCCGCGGGAATCGTCTTCAACAAGCTCTACTTCCCCAACAACGACCCGCTGGTCGCAACCATGCTGGCGTTCGCGACCTTCGCGGTCGGCTTCGTGGCCCGCCCCCTCGGTGGCCTGGTGTTCGGCCACATCGGGGACAAGGTCGGCCGCAAGAAGACTCTGGTCGCCACCATGCTGCTGATGGGCGTCGCCACCTGCCTGATCGGCCTGTTGCCGACGCACGAGCAGATCGGCATCGCCGCACCCGTGGCGCTCATCGTGCTTCGGATCGCGCAGGGCATCGCGGTGGGCGGCGAGTGGGGCGGAGCGGTCCTCATGGCGGTCGAGTACGCGCCCCGGCGGCGCCGCGGCCTGTACGGCAGCCTGCCCCAGGTCGGTCTGGCCCTCGGCCTCATGCTCGGCACCGGGATCTTCGCCGGGCTCAACGCGATGATGTCCGACGCGTCCTTCCTCGCGTGGGGCTGGCGCATCGCCTTCCTGCTCAGCGCGATCCTGGTGGTGGCCGGACTGTTCATCCGGCTGAAGGTCATGGAGACCCCGGCGTTCCGCAAGCTGGAGGAGCGCGAGGAGCACGCCACCGTCCCGGCGCTCGAGCTCGTCCGCGTGCGCCGCAACCGCCGGCACGTGCTCCTGGGGATGGGTAGCCGCTGGGTCGAGGGTGTCGCCTTCAACACCTGGGCGGTGTTCGCGATCTCCTACGGCACCGGCACCCTGGAGATGAGCCAGCAGACCCTGTTGCTGGCGGTCATGACCTCGTCGGCGTTCATGCTCGTGTTCATCCCGCTCTTCGGCCGTCTGTCCGACACGCTCGGCCGGCGGCAGGTGTTCGCCACCGGGGCGGTGCTGGCCGGCGTACTCGCGATCCCCACGTTCGCCGCTCTCGGGACCGCCGAGCCCGTCGTCGTGACCGTGGCGATCGTGGTCGCGCTCGGCGTGTTCTACCCGATGATGTACGGCCCGCAGGCGGCCTTCTACGCCGAGCTGTTCCCCATCCGGGTGCGTTACACGGGCATCTCGTTCGTCTACCAGTTCTCCGGGATCTTCGCGTCGGGGCTGACCCCGTTGGTCCTCACCTACCTGCTGGACCTGGCCGGCGGCGGCATCAGCCTGGTGATCACGTACGTGCTCGTCGCCGGCGCCGTCAGCGCCGCGTGCACGCTGGCCGTGCGCCCGGCCGACCTCGAGGTGGACGACGACGCGGAACCGGTCGCGGCACCGACGTCGCTGCAGGCCGAGCCCGCCGGCTGACCGCTGCGGGGCTGCGGGTCAGAAGCCGGCCGCGGGTGGCTCGACGGGCTGCCTGCGGCCGGACCGCTCCGTCTCTGCGTGGACGGCCTGGACCGCGCTCAGCAGCGCCACAGCGACGACGTCACGGCTCGAGCAGCCGCGTGACAGGTCGTTCATCGGCGCGTCGAGGCCCTGGAGGATCGGGCCGACCGCAGCGGCACCGGCCAGCCGCTCGGTGATCTTGTACCCGATGTTGCCGGCGGCCAGGTTGGGAAATACCAGCACGTTGGCGCGACCGGCCACCGGCGAGCCCGCGGCCTTCACGTTGCCCACCGACTCGAGCATCGCCGCGTCGAACTGCATCTCTCCGTCGACGCACAGGGTCGGCTGCTGCTCCCGGGCCAGCCGTGTGGCCGCCCGCACGGTCTCGACCTCCGGGTGCTGCGCACTGCCCATCGTGCTGAACGACAGCATGGCGACAACCGGGTCCTCGCCGACCAGCTGGCGGTAGGTGCGGGCCGTGGAGATGGCCACCTGGGCGAGCTGGTGCTCGTCCGGCGTCGGGAGGACGGCGCAGTCCCCGTAGGCGAGCCGGCGCCCGTCGGGGAGCACGAGCACGAAGCTGCTGGAAACCGTCGAGACCTCCGGCGCCAGGCCGATCACGCTGAGGCCCGCCCGGATCACGTCCCCGGTCGGACGCGTGGCACCGGCGACGCAGGCCTGCACCCGCCCCGTCGCGACCAGCGCGGCACCGAGGTAGACGTCGTCCGCGGCGACACGTGCCGCTTCCTCGGGATCGCGCTCCTTGCCGTTGGCGCGTACCCGGAGCGCCTCGAGCAGCTCGTCGTCGGTGCTCAGGGTGGCCGTGTTCCACCGTTCGACCTCGCGCGGGAGATCGTCGGAGGCGTCGCCGCCGGGCTGCGCGCTGAGCAGCACCGGGCGCACGGAGGTGTTGAGCGCCAGCCACCTGGCTGCCTCGACCACGCGCGGGTCGTCGCCGTCGGTGAGGACGACACGCACCGGCCGGCCGGACAGCCTGGTGCTCCAGCGCAGCGTCTGGTCGCGCAGGTACGCGGCACAGCGGGCTGCGCCGTCCCCCTGCGGCCGGACGCCTGCCCGGTTTCGGACCCCGTCCTGCATGCTGGACCTCGCTCGCAGATTCTCATATGATGGGAGTCAATCCCACATAGGACTGTAATCGCTGCGTGTGAGGAGGGTCAAGGTCGCCGAGACGGGGTCGGACACCCTCGATCGGTACGATGTCTTCCATATGGTGAGAGAGCGAGGTCAATTCATGACACAGGCGTCAACCGAGCGCGCCGAGGCCAACGGGGGCCGCGTGGCGGGCACCCAGGCGATCAGCCGTGCATTCGCGCTGCTCAACGTCTTCCGCGACGAGGGCGGCGACCTCGGTGTCGTCCAGCTCGCCGACCGGCTCGGCCTGACGCTCTCCACCACCCACCGCATCTCCCGCGCTCTGGTGGCGGAGGGCTACCTCGCCCAGGACGAGGGACGGGAGCGCTACCGGCTGGGCCCGCAGGCACTGCTGCTCGGCCAGGCTGCCCAGCGGGCCATGGGCATCGAGGTCGCCCGGCCGGTCATGCAGCGGCTGGCCGACAGCACCCAGGAGTCGGTGAACCTCGGCCTCCTCGACGTTGACCACGCGATCGTGATCCAGCGGATCGAGTCACCGCAGCCGCTGCGGTTCTCGATGGAGGTGGGCGCACGCATCGAGCTGCACGCGACCTCCATGGGTAAGTCCCTGCTCGCGTTCAACGACGAGCTGCAGGACTACCTCGCCGGCCTCGACGATCAGCTCGTCCAGCTCACCAGCAAGACGCACGCGACCAGCGCGAGCCTGAAGGATGACCTCGACGCAATTCGCCGGCGTGGCTGGAGCACCGACGACGAGGAGTCGATGATGGGCGTGCGCTGCGTGGCCGCGCCGGTCCTCGACCCGCACGGCCAGGCCCGCGCAGCGGTGGCCATCCAGGCGCCGGCGGTGCGGATGCCCGACAACCGCTTCGACGAGCTCGGCCCGCAGGTACGCCGGGCTGCCGACGAGCTCGGCCGGCTGCTTCCGCTCTGACCCGGCGGCCTCCCCGCCCCGTTCTGACAGACCGCGACGGGCCGCGCCGAGGA
>DATABY010000054.1:0-7944 GCA_036259355.1 Nocardioidaceae bacterium | reverse complement strand
GTCGTGAGACAGTTCGGTCCCTATCCGCCGCGCGCGCAGGAGACTTGAGAAGGCCTGTCCCTAGTACGAGAGGACCGGGATGGACGAACCTCTGGTGTGCCAGTTGTTCCGCCAGGAGCACGGCTGGTTGGCTACGTTCGGGAGTGATAACCGCTGAAAGCATCTAAGCGGGAAGCACGCTTCAAGATGAGGTCTCCCACTGGGTTAACCAGGTAAGGCCCCCAGCAGACCACTGGGTACATAGGCCGGAAGTGGAAGGCAGAGATGCTCGGAGCTGACCGGTACTAATAGGCCGAGGGCTTGTCTTACACCTAGTTTTGTTGCTACGCGTCCACTATGCGGTTCCCGAGATGCGGTCGGGCCAGGTATTACTGCAGGGCACCACATCTCCATAGAGTTTCGGCGACCATGGCGAAGGGGAAACACCCGGCTCCATTCCGAACCCGGAAGTTAAGCTCTTCAGCGCCGATGGTACTGCGCGGGAGACTGCGTGGGAGAGTAGGACGTCGCCGGACATACTTTCGTCAAGGCCACTCGATCTTCGGGTGGCCTTGACTTGTTGAGGACCCCCTCAGGGAGCAGCGATGGCAGAGCATGACCGCCGCGGCGGCGGGGCCCGTGGCGGCCGCGGTGGCGGCGGTGCCCGGCCCCCGCAGCCCGCGCACCGCGGCGCCGGGGCTCGGAGCACGAAGGCGCGGCGTACCGGCGAGGAGCGTACGGCCGAGCAGCAGCGCTATGACGGGCCGCCGCTGCCCGAGGACATCACCGGCCGCGAGCTCGACACCGCGACCCGCCAGCAGCTGCGTTCGCTCCCGGACCGGCTGGCAACCCGGATAGCGCGCCATCTCGTCGCCGCCGGCCGGGTGGTCGAGAGCGACCCGGAGACCGCGTACCAGCACACGTTGGCCGCACGTGCGCGCGCCACCCGGCTGGCGGTCGTCCGCGAGGCCTGCGGGGAGGCGGCCTACCTCGCCGGCCACTTCCCCGAGGCGCTCACCGAGCTGCGTGCCGCACGGCGCATGAACGGCGCACCGGACTTCCTGCCGGTGATGGCCGACTGCGAGCGTGCCCTGGGCCGGCCGGAGCGGGCCCTCGCGCTGGCCCGCGACCCCGCCGTGGAGAAGCTGGACCCGGCCAGCCGGGTCGAGATGCTCATCGTGGCGGCCGGCGCACGCCGGGACATGGACCAGCCGGACATGGCGGTCCGGATGCTCGAGGTCAAGGACCTCAACAGCCACAGCCACGCACCGTGGGTGGCGCGGCTGCGGTACGCCTACGCCGACGCGCTGCTGGCCTCTGGGCGCCGCTCGGACGCGGTCGAGTGGTTCCACCGGGTGGTCGCCGTCGACTCCGAGCACCTGACCGACGCGGACGAGCGGCTGGTCGAGCTGGAGGGACCACAACCGGGTTGACCCCGGCCACCGCTGCGCCGGTTTGTGTGCACAGGGGGCGCCCGCAGCCGCCCTCGTGCACAACCGGCCTGGGCGGGCTCACGGGGGACCCGACGGCTGCGCCACCGTGGACGGCGGAGGTGCTCATGTCGACCAGCCCAGCATCCAGCCGGACCCAGGCCTCGCCGGCCGCGGAGACGGCGCACGTCAACGCGGTGACCCTGCGCGGGAGGCTGGCCGCCGAGCCGGAGGAGCGAGACCTCCCCAGCGGCGACCTGTTGCTCACCTTCCGCCTGGTCGTCGACCGACCGGCCAGCCCGGGGCGGCAACGCCGCCAGGTGGACACGATCGACTGCGCGGCCTGGTCCGGTCGCGTGCAGCGCACCGTCCGGTCCTGGAACGCCGGGGAGACGGTCACGGTGGAGGGGCATCTGCGCCGGCGTTTCCGCCGCTCCGACAGCGGCCCCACGAGCCGGGTCGAGGTCGAGGTGACCCGGGGCCGACGAGCCCGTTAGAACCGACAATCAGTCGCGCACCGGCAGGGGCCGTTCCTCGCCGCTGCCCCCGGGAAGCGTCTCGGCTGCCACGTCTGCCCGTTCGAGCCCGTCACGCCAGATCGCGCGTACCTGCTCGCCGGGAGCGTGCTTGGTGAACAGGCTGCCGAGCACGAGCCCGGCGGCGCTGGCCAGGTAGCCGGGCACGATCTCCGTCAGGCCGAACGGCCGACCGACGAACTCCCACCCGATGGTGACCACGAGGCCGAGCAGCATGCCGGTGATAGCACCGAACCGGGTGGTGCCACGCCAGAACATGACGGCCAGGAAGGGAAGAACCAGGGCCACGGCCGTCCACTTCAGCGTGTACGTGTAGATGCCGACGATGTCGGTGATGAAGAACGCGATGAGAAGTGCCGCGACGGCGATCACGGTCACGCCCCAGCGAGACGTCTTGAGAAGCTGCTCCTGAGTGGCCTCCGGGCGCAGATATCGCTGGTAGAGGTCGCGGGTGATGTTCGCGGTGCCCTGGAGCAGGAACGAGTCCCCTCCGGAGACCAGTGCGGCCATCAGGGCCATGGCGAGGATGCCGCCCAGGTAGGGAGGCAGGATCTCCTGCAGCACCAGGTAGAACACCTGGTCGGGCTCGACCCCCTCGTCCTGGACGAACGAACGGGCCGCCATGCCGATCAGGACCGGGATGATCGCGATCACGGTGCCGGCGGCCAGCATGCCGACGACGTTTCCCCAGAGCGCCGTGCGCTCGGTCCGGGCCGCATAGATCCGTTGCCAGCTCGACTGCCAGACGAGGTAGAACGGGCCGACGGTCATCGCGAAGACCAGTGTGGCCGTCGGGTCGGCTCCACCCAGGCTCAGATGCCCGTCGGGGACCGAGGGTGCGATCTCCGCCATCCCACCGGCGAAGTTCCACGTCGCGATACCCATGATCACCAACCCGATGACGAGGATCACGGTCTGGATGCTGTCGGTCAGGATGACGCTCGGCAGGCCCCCGAGCATGGTGTAGCCGTAGATGATGGCCCAGCCGAGCAGGAGACCCCAGCCCAGGGACATCCCGAACAGGATGTTGAACATGGCGCCGAGGCCCACGATCTGCATGGCCGTGACCGGCGCGGCGTACAGGCCTACCGACAACAGCGCCGGCAGTACGCCTGCCGGCTTGCCGAACCGTTCGTCGAAGATGTCGGGCACGGTGTAGAGACGTGTCCGGCGCAGCTTCCTGGCGAACAAGAAGGCAAGCAGCAGCGAGAAGACCGTCGCGGGGAACGCGAAGCCGACGTACCCGGACAGCCCCTGCTCATAACCGAGGCCCACACTGCCGATGAAGATCGAGGCGCCGGCCCACGTGGCAATGACGGTGAGGACGATCTTGATCGGCCCCACGTCCCAGCCGGCGATCAGATAGTCGTCGGCGCTGGTGGTCCGGCGGAAGTGGTAGAAGCCGATGCCGAACATCACCACGACGAAGACGGTGATGTAGAAGGCGTACCAGATCATCGGCGATCTCCCCCGTAGGTTCGAGTCGTTCGTTCGGGCATCGAGACACCGTCGCGGATCCATGCGAAGTCGCCACCGACCACGGTGGCGTCCACCGTGATGTCGTGCAGCGCCGCGGACGGCACGGCCGTCGGGTCGGCCGACAGTACGGCGATGTCGGCGACCTTGCCGGGTTCGAGCGACCCTCTGCGTGCCTCGTCGAAGCCGAGGTAGGCAGCCTCCGACGTGTAAGCCCGCAGCGCGGTCTCGACGTCGACCGCCTGCTCAGGCCCGAGCTCCTCGCCGTTGCGGGTGAGGCGCTGCACCGCACAGCGGATGCCCTCGAGGGGTGGTACGGGAGTCACCGGGGAGTCCGCGTGCAGACCGAAGCGCAACCCGCGTCGTCGCGCCGACGCGAGCGGGTTGATCCGACGCGCGCGTTCGGGACCGAGGAAGCGGTCCCGGTGTCGATCTCCCCAGTAGTAGACATGCTTGATGAAGAACGACGCGAGCACATCGTGCGCGGCCATCTGGTCGAGCTGGTCCTCGCGCACGGTCTGGCAGTGCTCGATCCGGTGCCGGCTCGGCCCCTCCTCGACGGACCGGCCGAGGGACCGGTAGGCGTCGATGATCGCCTGGATCGCATCGTCGCCGTTGCCGTGGACGGCGACCTGCCAGCCTGCTGCGTGGAGCTCCGCGACCCGCGTACGCAGCTCCTCAGCGGAGAGCAGCATCGTCCCGCGCTCTCCCGGTGCGCAGGTGTAGGGCTCGGACAAGCAGCCGGTCAGCCCTTGGATGGAGCCGTCGGAGATGATCTTGATCCCGCCCAGCTCGAACCGTTCGGCATCGAGCCCTCCGGGACCGAGGTGCTCCGGTCCGGGGACGCCTCCACCGGCTTGCTCCAGCAGCTGGTCCCACAGGTACCCACGCACCCGCGTGCGAAAGCGATCCGAGCCGATCGCGGCACGATAGGCGTCCAGGTCGTCCAGTCCGTTGACGAGGCCGATGCCCGTGTCGTGAACCGTGGTGACACCGGCGGCGAGGTAGGCGTCACCGGCCAGGCCCAGGACCTCGGCCATCTCGCGGCGCGAGCGCTTCGGCAGCAGCGCGTACAACGGGAAAGCCGCGGTCTCGGCCAGCACCCCCGTGGGCTCTCCCGTCTCGTCCCGGACGATGGCCCCGCCTGGCGGGTCAGCGCTCGCGCGGCTGACGCCGGCGTGCCGGAGGCCGAGGCTGTTCGTGGTGACGAAATGCCCGGAGACGTGCACCAGGAGAACAGGGTGGTCCGGCGAGACCCGGTCGAGGTCACGTCTGGTGGGATGGCGATTCTCCCGGAGCAGTGTGTCGTCGTACCGGTAGCCGACCACCCACTCGCCCGTGGGGACGGCGCGTGCGGCGTCCGACACGCGCTCGAGGATGTCGTCGATGCTGTCGTTCGGAGGCGAGCCCCCGTCCACAGCCGCATCCAGGGTCAGCCCGAAGAAGTACGGGTGCGAGTGGGTCTCCACGAAGCCGGGCACAGCCGCGCGGCCGGCCAGGTCCCGGCGGCGGGTTCCGGGACCGCTGAGGCCGAGGACGTCGCGATCGTTTCCGACCGCGACCACGGTGCCGTCACGCACGGCCACAGCAGTGCCGCGGGTGCCGGTCCGGTCGAGTGTCAACACGCGCCCGCCGTACAGCACCACGTCCACCGGGCCACGCGCATCGTCGCACCCGTCCGGCATGCGGTCCTCCAAACCCCTGTGCGCCGTGCCGGACAACCTAGTAAGCGGTCAGGCCCCCGCACAGTGCCAGGTCCGCTGCAATTCGTGGGTACCAGGCGAAGGGCCTTCGGCCATGAGGACGGCACGTTCCCGGAGCTGGGCCAGGCGAGAGCTAGTGCAGCGTGCGCATCAGCAGCCCCATCCGTGGCTTGGGCCCGAACGACGTCGACTTGCGGGGAAGGCTGCGTCCCTGCTCCGAGGCCATCACCACCGACTCCACCGACGGAGGACGCACCAGCACCGCCACACCGGCGTGGTGGTGCGCCTCCTGTATCGCGTGCGCGCGATCGTGGACGTAGCGCACCTGCTCCTCGCCGACGCCCCAGGCCGGCAGCAGCCGTTCGTGCAGAGCGTGCGTGTCGATCTCGTCCGGGCCCGACGGCGCCTGCACCACCAGCCAGCGCTCGCCGTCGGTGCACACGAACGACGCGCTGCCCGGCGGGGGGCGGGCCGCGGCCGCCTCGGCCGCCGTGGCGTCGTCGGAGTGGTCGGTGACGGCGCAGTCGTGCGTGGTCCGTTGGACGAGCTCGTGCGGCGTCAGCCCGACGACAACGCGGTGGATGGGGCCCAGCCGAAGCGGGTAGCGCTGCTGGTCGACGAGCATGGCAAGGCCGAAGTCGTACTCGGCGCCGCGCCCTGCGTCCTGCACCTGCCGGTAGGCCGCGTAGCGGTGGTGGCCGTCGGCGATCAGCGCCCGTCGCGGTGCCAGGTCCTCGGCGACCCGCCGCAGCGCCGGCGGGTCGGTGACGCGCCAGACCGTGTGCGACGAGCCGTCCGGAGCGAAGCCGCTGACCAGCGGGTCCGCGGCGGTCACCGAGTCCGCCACGTCACTGGCGGCGCCGTTGCCGTCGTACACCAGCAGGATCGGCTCCAGGTTGGTGCCGGTACGTCCGATCAGGTCCGCGCGGTCGCGCACCGGCCCTGGCATCACGTCCTCGTGCGGCAGCACGGTGCCGCTGCTGCGGTCGCGCAGTCCCAGGGCGCCGACCAGCCCGCGAACGACGTGCTCGCCGACGGCGTACTCGTAGACGTAGAGGGCGGGCTCGTCGTCCTCGACCAGCACCTGCTCGTGCCGCCACTGCTGCAGCAGCCTGCTCACCCCGTCGTAGCTGGGCGCCTGGGCGAACCGGCGCGGGAGGATCAGCCGGACCACGTTGTAGGGATGGCACGAGTACAGCCGCTCGACGGTCTCCTCGTCGATCACGTCGTAGGGCGGCGATGTGACCGCGCCGATGTCGCCTCCCGCGGCCGGCCCGTAGCGTGTGGCCCGGAACGGGCGCAGCACCAGGCCGGAGCCGGGGTCGCGAGCATCGGGTGACACCGCGGCATCCTAGTGTCGGTCGCGTCGGAGACCAGGCCCGGGAGGCGCGTGGAGTGGAGAGCACGGCGGCGGTGCTGGGAACCGGTCTGCGCGAGTGCGCGCAGCCGCTCACCCACGCCTACGACACGGCCGTCTTCGACCTCGACGGCGTGGTCTACATCGGCGGCGAACCGGTCGCCGGCTCGCCCGACCATGTCGCCCGCGCCCGGGCGGCGGGGATGCGCGTGGCGTACGTGACCAACAACGCCTCCCGCGCCCCCGGCGAGGTGGCCGAGCGGCTGCGCCGGATCGGCGTCGAGTGCGCCGACGAGGACGTCGTCACGTCGGGGCAGGCCGCCGCACGGCTGGTCGCCCGTCGGGTGCCCGCCGGGTCCCGGGTGCTGGTCGTCGGCGGCGGGGGACTGGTGTCCGCGCTCGCCGAGCACGGCCTCGTCGCGGTGTCCCGGATGGAGGACGACCCGGCCGCGGTCGTCCAAGGCTTCCATCCCGACGTCGGCTGGCGGCTGCTGGCAGAAGGTGCCGCCGCGGTCGGTGCCGGCGTGCCGTGGGTCGCCTCCAACACCGACCTGACGGTGCCGACGGCGTACGGACACGCCCCCGGCAACGGCACGCTGGTGGAGGTGATCGCGCTGACCACCGGAGCTCGGCCGGAGGTGGCCGGCAAGCCCGCGACACCGCTGTTCGAGGAGACGATGCTGCGCGTGGGCGGCAAGCGGCCGCTGGTCGTGGGGGACCGCCTCGACACCGACGTCGAGGGTGCGGTGCGGAGCGGGATCGACTCGCTGCTGGTGATGACCGGCGTCACCGACCTGGCGACCCTGGCTGCCGCACCACCTGGGCTGCGGCCCAGCTTCGTCGCCGCCGACCTCGAGGGGCTGTTCGTCGCGCACCCGCGCCCGGTCCTCGGCGACGACGAGTCACGCTGCGGCGCCTGGACGGCCCGGGCCGTGGCGGACGGCTCCGCCACCCGCCCGCAGCTGCAGGGTGGCGGAGACCGCGCCGACGCGCTGCGGGCTCTGGTCAGCCTGTGCTGGGCCCACGTCGACCGCGACGGCGACGCCTGGCCCGGCGACGCGGTGGACACGGCCTGGCAGGCCGCCGTGACGTCGGTCTGAGCCGCTACGGTGGTGGCCATGACACAGCCGTACGACGACAGCCCCGCGGACCGGACCGAGTCCTTCGGCGACGGGCGCGTCGACGCCGCCGTCGCCCGGCTCGAGGAGCTGCCGCGCCGGCCGGTCAGCGAGCACGTCGCGATCTTCGACGACGTCCACGGGCGGCTGCGGGCGGCTCTGGAGGACGCCGGCGACGACCCGGCCGACGACCGCTCCGCCTGACCGCTCCGCCACGATGCCGGCCGTGTCACCCAGCGCACGCGTCGACGCCGAGCTGGTCCGTCGCGGCCTGGCCCGGTCGCGCGAGCACGCGGTCGCGCTGGTCGCCGCCGGCCGCGCCAGTGCCGGCGGCCGCCCGGTCGG
>DATABY010000053.1:0-20696 GCA_036259355.1 Nocardioidaceae bacterium | reverse complement strand
GCAGGCCGCGGGCGCTCTGCAGCGCGGCGGTGGTGCCCGCGCGGTCCTCGTCGCTGCCCATCACGGTGTAGAAGATCGTGGCGTGCTGGGTGTCGCCGCTGACCCGCACGTCGGTGACGGTGACGAACCCGAGTCGCGGGTCCTTGATCCGCCGCGCGAGCATCTCGGCCACGATGACCTGGATCCGGTCGGCAATCCGGCGTACTAGCTCGCTGCTCATCGTCGTCCCCTTCACACGTCACTCGTCGTCGATGGACCGCAGCTGGCGGCGGGCGCTGAGCAGGTCCGCCTCCGGGCGGCCGGCGAGCCACCTCTCGACGGTGTCAAGCACCTCGGTGCAGTGTCCAGGGCCGCCGGACACCACGGCGATGCCGATCTGAGTCCGACGGTAGAGGTCGTGGTGCCCGGTCTCGGACACCGCGACGCCGAACCGGCGCTGGAGCTCGGCCACGATCGGGCGCACCACGCTGCGCTTCTGCTTCAGCGAGTGCGCGTCGTGCAGCAGCAGCTCGAACGCCGCCATCCCGACGAACACCGCTCACACCCCTGTCAGATGCCATCTTCCCGCGATGTTGTCAGGCGCCCGCCGCCACATACGGCAGCGAGCGCCTGACAACGTCGGACAACGTGGACGTGTGGCAGGGGCGAAGTGGTGTTTGTCGGGATGGCGGCGTTCGAGCTGCTGCTGCACGACGCGTCGACGCTGAAGCAGAAGCGCAGCGTCGTCCGGCCGATCGTGGCCGAGCTGCAGCGCCGGTTCGCGGTCGCGGTCTCCGAGACCGGCCACCACGACCTCTACCGCCGGGCGCAGATCGGCGTGGCCGTGGTGTCCGGGGCGCCCGCACACTGCACCGAGGTGCTTGACTCGGTCGAGCGGTGGCTGGCCGGCCGGCCGGAGGCGGACCTGATCGCCGCGCAGCGGCAGCTGCGGTCGATCGACGACGAGTGAAGTGGGAAGGGAACGACCATGAGCTCCGAGCGGGTGCGCAGGATCGCCGACCGGATCCAGGTCATCGTGGCCGAGATGCTGGAGCGGCGGGTCAAGGACCCACGGCTGGGTTTCGTCACCGTCACCGACGTCCGTGTCAGCGGTGACACGCAGCACGCCACGATCTTCTACACGGTGATGGGCAGCGACGAGGAGCGTGCCGGCACCGGTGCCGCGCTGGAGAGCGCCAAGGGCCTGCTGCGCTCCGAGGTCGGCAAGCGGCTGGCCATGCGGCACACCCCGACGCTGGAGTTCATCCTCGACGCGCTGCCGGAGTCGGCCGCGCACATCGACGAGCTGCTGGCCCGGGCGCGGGCCGCCGACGCCGAGGTGGCCGCCAACGCGGCCGGGGCGCAGTACGCCGGTGACGCCGACCCCTACCGCAGCGGCGAGGAGGACGACTCCGAGCACGCCGCGGAGGAGGATCACCGGCCGTGACGCTCGGTCCCGACCCGGCCGGGCCGGTAGCCGGTGTGGTCGTCGTCGACAAGCCGGCCGGCTGGACCTCCCACGACGTGGTGGCGCGCATGCGCCGGCTCGCGGGTACGCGCAAGGTCGGCCACGCGGGCACGCTGGACCCGATGGCCACCGGCGTGCTGTTGCTCGGCCTCAACCGCGCCACCCGGCTGCTCGGGTACCTCGCGGGCTCGGACAAGGCCTACGACGCCACGATCCGGCTGGGTGAGGCGACGCTGACCGACGACGCGGAGGGGGAGGTCACCGCGGGCGCCGACGCGTCGGCTGTCGCCGAGGACGACCTCGCCGCCGCGGTCCGGGCGCTCACCGGCGACATCGACCAGGTCCCGTCCGCGGTGTCGGCGGTGAAGGTCGACGGCCGGCGCTCCTATGCCCGCGTCCGCCAGGGGGAGACGGTGGAGCTCGCCGCCCGCCCGGTGCGGGTGTCCTCGTTCGAACCTCGGGCGGTACGCCGGCACGGCACGGTCGTCGACGTCGACGTCAGCGTGGTCTGCTCGAGCGGCACCTACATCCGGGCACTGGCCCGCGACCTCGGTGCCGCGCTCGGCGTCGGCGGGCACCTCACCTTCCTGCGGCGCACCCGGGTCGGCGGGTTCGACCTGGCCCAGGCGAGGACGTTGGAGGCGCTGGAGCAGGGCCTGTCCGTCGTCCCACTGGCCGAGGTGGCCCGGCGCAGCTTCACCACCTACCCGGCCGGCCCCCGGCACGCCGAGCACGTGCGCCACGGCCGGCCGCTGCCGAGCATCGACCTCGGTGCCGCCGGGCCGGTGGCGGTGATGTCGCCGGACGGCCACTTCCTGGCCCTGTACGAGCAGCGCGGCGCCGACGCCCGGGCCGTGGCGGTGTTCAGCTGACGCGGTGCGGTCAGGCCCGCTTTTCGGGTCTGGTCATCGGCGGACAACGGGCGCAGACTGAGGGCAGGAGACTCTGCCACGCAGGGAGTGACCCGTATGTCACGTGATGAAGTCCGGATGCCCGACGTCGTGCCCGTCCTGTCGCGCGGCAAGCATCGCAACCCCCGTAAGGGTGGATGCTTCATGGAGTTCGCGTCCTTCCTCGCCGGTGAGCGCTGGTCGGACCACCCCCGGTGCACCCACCCGCTGCTGGCCGCGCTCGCCCGGGACGTCAACGACCACGTGTCCGACGACGCCCGCGGGCGTCTCGTACCCCTGATCCCCTCCGTCATCGGCGTGACCGGTGACGACCCGCGCATCGACGTGGAGATCGCCCTTCGCGTCGCGACCCGGGCGCTCCCGGTGGCCGCGTCGGACCGCCAGCGGGCGCTGGCCGTGTCGGTCATCCGCTGCGAGCAGCTGCTGGCGGCGATGGACGGCCGGCCCGAGGGCAGCATGCGAGCCGCGAGCCGGGAGGCGTTGGAGCAGGTGCCGCAGGCAACCAAGTGGGCGCACACATTCGTGAACCAGGCCTGGGGGAAGCGGCGGCAGAACTTCGCCCGGCACACGGGTCCGGGGGTCGTGCACTACGCGGTCGAGAGCATCGCCAAGGCATGCGTCACCGACGCCGACGACATCCTGTGCCGGCTGCTGTCCGACACGATCGACTTCTGCGTGGACACGGTCGGCACCACCACTGCCGTCGAGCCGCTCCGGCCGCTCGCCGACGGCAAGGACCTCCCGGTGCGTCCGTCCCTGCAACGGGAGGCCTGAGCGGCCTCAGCGTGCGAGCCGCCGGACGACCAGGTCGGCGACCGCGCGCATGTACGCACGGAACGGGTGGTAGCTCTGCGCCCGGCCCGGCACGGTGTGCTGCCCGTTGACCCAGGCCTGCTTCCCGGCGCAGGCGTGGTGCCCCCGAGACGCCCGGTACGTGTCGACGTACTGCGCCCCTCGTGACCGTGCTGCGTGGCGGAGCGCGGCGTTGAGGCGGCGCTCCACCCGGTCGGCGTAGCGGTAGTCGCCCGCGGCGAACGGCAGCACCGCGGGACACGTCTGGTCTCGCGGCGCGATCTGCGGGTAGCCGATCACCAGGACGGTGGCGTGCGGTGCCCGACGCTCGACACGGCGCAGCACGCTCGCCACCCGGTCGCCGGTGCGCGCCACCGCCGCGAGCAGGGTGTCCCGGTCACCGCTGCGGAAGTGGTCACGGCACGGGGCGCCGTCGGGGTCCTCGGCGCGCAGCCGGGGGCAGACGTCGGCCAGGCTGGCGAACACGTCGAAGTCGTTGCCGCCGACGCCCAGAGTCACCAGGTCGGTGCCGCGCGACAGGCCCGCCAGCTGCGGGGGCACGATCGCGAACCCGGTGTTCTGGGACCCGGCCAGGTCGGCGGTGCCGGCCCCGCTGCAGCTGACGTCGGTCAAGGCGCCCACGTCCAGCGCGGCGGCGAGCAGCGCCGGGTAGTTCTGGGTGGAGCGGAAGCACCCCAGCGCGGGCACGAGCTGCGGGATCAGCGGGCCCGCGGTGTAGGAGTCGCCGAGGGCGACGTACTCCTCGACCTCGAGCCCGACCGGTGGCTGCGGAGCCACCGGGGCATGCGTGGGCGCGGACGCCAGCGCGGCCGCGGCGGTCAGCGTCACCAGCACGAGCGCGGCGATCGCGGCGACGCGTCGCACCACCTTCATCGGCTGCCCCCAGCCTGGCCTCCGCAGGGTCCGCACACTCCTTCCCGCCGGTCGCGACGTGCTGTCCCGTCCACCACCTCCACCGTACGCGGGCGATAGGGTCACGCCCATGCGTGTGTGGCGTGCCCTGGCCGAGGTCCCCGACGACCTCGGCCGCACCGTCGTCACCATCGGCAACTACGACGGTGTGCACCTCGGCCACCAACACGTCATCCACCGGGCCCGCGAGGTGGCCGCGGAGCTGGGCGAGCGGACCCGCGGCAGCGCGCTGCCGGTGGTGGCCGTCACCTTCGACCCGCACCCGTTCGCCGTGCTGCGTCCCGAGCACGCCCCGACGCTGCTCACCACCATCGACCGGCGCACCGAGCTGCTCGCGGAGGCCGGCGTGGACGACGTGCTGGTGATGCCGTTCAGCCGCGAGGTGGCCGGATGGACACCACAGGACTTCGTCGACCGCATCCTGGTCGCCACCCTGCACGCGGCCGGCGTCGTCGTCGGCGCCAACTTCCGCTTCGGCAACCGCGCATCCGGCGACCTGTCCACCCTGCAGCGTCTCGGCGCCGACCGCGACTTCGAGGCCGTGGGTGTCGAGCTCGAGGGCGGGCCGCAGACGTGGTCCTCGACCTACGTGCGCACCTGCCTCGCCGCCGGTGACGTCGAGGGCGCGACCGAGGCGCTGGGGAGGCCGTTCTCCGTGCGCGGGGTCGTGGTGGAGGGCGACCACCGCGGCCACGAGCTGGGCTACCCCACTGCCAACGTGCCGACCAGGGAGCTGGCCGCGCCGCTCGACGGCGTGTACGCCGGGTGGCTGCGCCGGCTCGACCGACCGGAGGAAGCGCCGATGCCGGCCGCGATCAGCGTCGGCACCAACCCCACCTTCGACGGCACCGAGCGGCGGGTCGAGTCGTACGTGCTCGACCGCGACGACCTCGAGCTGTACGGCGTCACCGTCGACGTGTCGTTCGTCCAGCGCTTGCGCGCGATGGAGCGGTTCGACGGCGTCGAGGAGCTGCTCGAGCAGATGGCCCACGACGTGGTCCGCACCCACGAGGTCCTCGGAGTGGCCGCGCCGTGACCGCTCCGGCGCCGGACCCGGTCCCGGCGACGGAGCGGTGGTTCGTCGCGCACGGGCTGCCGTACTTCGTCCAGCGTGAGCAGCGCGACGTCGGGGAGGCGCTCGCCCGTGGCCGCCTGCTGACGCTGCTGGGCGGGGCGGTCCTGCTCGCCGCCGCCGTCGGGGTCGGCGCCGGGTGGTGGGCACGCGACGTGTCCGGCGGCGTCCTCGCGGCCATCGTCGGGTTCGGCGCGGTGCTCGCCGTCTACGCCCTGGTGGAGCTGCGGACGCTGCCGATCCTGAGGTGGGCAGCGCTGCGTACCTTCGGCAGCCTGCGCCTGCTGTTCCCGCTGGTGACCCGCGCCCTGCCGCTGCTGCTGCTGTTCATCACGTTCCTGTTCATCAACGCCGAGGTCTGGCAGGTGACCTCGTCCATGGACGGCGCCCTGCTGTGGGTGGTGGTGCTGCTGTTCAGCGGGCTGGGCGTGGTGTTCCTGGTCGTGCGGCTGCCGGAGGAGGTGGAGCGGGTCAGCCACGAGGTCGACGGTTCCCGGCTGCGTGAGCGCGTCCGCGGTACGCCGGTGGACGAGGCCGTCGACCGGCTCGACGAGCCCGTCGCGGTGCATCCGCTCCGCGGACTGCAGCGGGCCAACCTGCTGCTGGTGCTGCTGGTGGCGCAGGCCACCCAGGTGCTCGTGCTGTCGCTCGCGGTGTTCGCGTTCTTCATCGTCTTCGGCCGGCTCGTGATGACCAGGCGGGTGGTCGAGTCCTGGATCGGCGGGCCGTGGAACCCGCTCGGGACCGACTGGCTGGGCAGCGTGGAGCTGGTGCAGGTGTCGGTGTTCCTGGCGGCCTTCTCCGGCCTCTACTTCACCGTCTACGCGGTGACCGACCAGCTGTACCGCGACCAGTTCTTCACCCACGTCTCGAACGAGCTCGAGCGTGCCGTGGGGGTCCGGGCGGTGTACCTCGAGCTGCTCCGCCGGACCCCGGCGCCCTGACGCGATTGGGGCGATCGTCGTGCCGGCTGATAGCCTGTACGACGCCGTGTAACCGGCCGCGGAGCCACAGTGCCCGGGTGAACAGGCCCCGGCGCGCCGCGCAACGGAAACCCCGAGAGGAGTTCGCGTGTCACTCGACGCTGCGACGAAGAAGCAGATCATCACCGAGTACGCCACCAACGACAGTGACACCGGCTCACCGGAGGTCCAGGTCGCGCTGCTCACCCACCGGATCAAGACGCTCACCGAGCACCTCAAGACCCACAAGCACGACCACCACACCCGCCGCGGCCTGCTGCTGCTGGTCGGCCAGCGCCGTCGGCTGCTGAACTACCTGCAGAAGAACGACATCAACCGCTACCGCTCGCTGGTCGAGCGGCTCGGCCTCCGCCGCTGACTCCGGGAGCGGCCATCCGCGTGTCGGGTGGCCGCTCTTGCATAATGTCTGTCACATCACCTGGCAGACTCGCCGGGGAGGGCATCGGCGAGTCCAAGACCCTCGAGACAACTTCATAGCCCCAACACTCGAACAACCAAACCGGGGCAGGTGCACGTAGCCCGCTGCGAGGACGTCGGTCCTCGGTAGTGGCCACCGGGACGCTCGCCGCGCCCCGTGGGCCTCGATCGAAGACCGACCAGCACCTCTGCCGCTCACCGTGTGAGCGTCTCGCAGTCGTCGACGACGATCGCGGCTATCGCTGCTGCCCCGCGAGACCAGAAGGGGGTACCCATGCAGGGACCCGATCCACAGTCCGTCGAGACCGTTATCGACAACGGCGCCCACGGCAAGCGCACGGTGCGGTTCGAGACCGGCCACCTGGCCCGTCAGGCCGCCGGCTCGGCGGCCGCCTACCTCGACGAGGACACCATGCTGCTGTCGGCCACCACGGCCGGCAAGCACCCCAAGGAGCACTTCGACTTCTTCCCGCTCACGATCGACGTCGAGGAGCGGATGTACGCCGCCGGACGCATCCCCGGCTCGTTCTTCCGCCGCGAGGGCCGCCCCTCCGAGGACGCGATCCTCACCTGCCGGCTGATCGACCGTCCGCTGCGCCCGACCTTCAAGAAGGGGCTGCGCAACGAGGTGCAGGTCGTCATCACGGTGATGGCGCTGCACCCCGACGCGCCGTACGACGTGCTGGCGATCAACGCCGCCTCGCTGTCCACGCAGCTGTCCGGGCTGCCTTTCTCGGGTCCGATCGGTGGCGTCCGCGTCGCGCTGGTGGACGGGCAGTGGGTGGGCTTCCCCACGCACAGCCAGCTGGAGGACGCGACCTTCGACATGGTCGTGGCCGGCCGCACCCTCGACGACGGCGATGTGGCGATCATGATGGTCGAGGCCGAGTCCACCGAGGCGACCTGGGAGCTGGTCCGCGGCGGTCGGCAGGCGCCGACCGAGGACATCGTGGCCGAGGGCCTCGAGGCCGCCAAGCCGTTCATCAAGCAGCTGTGTGACGCGCAGGCGGAGCTGGCCGGCAAGGCCGCCAAGCCGGTGCAGGAGTTCCCGGTCTTCCTCGAGTACGAGGACGACGCGTACGCCGCGATCGAGGGAGCGGTGCGCGACGAGCTGGCTCAGGCGCTGACGATCGGCGGCAAGGCCGAGCGCGAGAGCCGCCTCGACGAGATCAAGGCGAGCGCGCTCGACAAGGTCGGCTCGGACTTCGAGGGTCGCGAGAAGGAGCTCGGCGCGGCGTTCCGCTCGCTGACCAAGTCGCTGGTGCGCGAGCGCGTGCTGCGCGACAAGGTCCGCATCGACGGCCGCGGGCTCACCGACATCCGCACGCTGACCGCGGAGGTCGGAGTGGTGCCCCGGGTCCACGGCTCGGCGCTGTTCGAGCGCGGCGAGACCCAGATCCTCGGTGTCACGACGCTCAACATGCTGTCGCTGGAGCAGAAGCTCGACACGCTCTCGCCGGAGAAGTCGCGCCGCTACATGCACAACTACAACTTCCCGCCGTACTCCACCGGCGAGACCGGCCGTGTCGGCTCGCCGAAGCGCCGCGAGATCGGCCACGGCGCGCTCGCCGGCCGGGCGCTCCTGCCGGTGCTGCCCGCGCGCGAGGAGTTCCCGTACGCCATCCGGCAGGTCTCGGAGGCGCTGGGCTCCAACGGCTCCACCTCGATGGGGTCGGTGTGCGCCTCCACGATGGCGCTGTTCAACGCCGGCGTGCCGTTGCGCGCCGCGGTGGCGGGCATCGCGATGGGCCTGATCAGCGGTGAGGTCGACGGCAAGGCCGAGTACGTCACGCTCACCGACATCCTCGGTGCCGAGGACGCCTACGGCGACATGGACTTCAAGGTCGCCGGCACCCGCGACTTCGTCACCGCCCTGCAGCTCGACACCAAGCTCGACGGGATCCCCGCGTCGGTGCTGGGATCGGCGCTGCAGCAGGCGCGGGACGCGCGGATGGCGATCCTCGACGTGATGGAGCAGGCCATCTCCGAGCCCGACGAGATGGCGCCGACCGCACCGCGGATCATCACGATCAAGGTGCCGGTCGACAAGATCGGCGAGGTCATCGGGCCCAAGGGCAAGGTGATCAACCAGATGCAGGAGGACACCGGCGCCCAGATCTCCATCGAGGACGACGGCACGATCTACATCGGCGCCGACAACGGCGAGGCCGCCGAGGCCGCGCGCTCGATGATCAACGCGATCGCCAACCCGACGATGCCGGAGGTGGGGGAGCGCTACCTGGGCACGGTCGTCAAGACCACGAACTTCGGTGCGTTCGTCTCGCTGCTTCCCGGCAAGGACGGGCTGCTGCACATCTCCAAGCTGCGGGCGCTCGCCGGCGGCAAGCGGGTCGAGGCGGTCGAGGACGTCCTCTCGGTCGGGCAGAAGCTGCAGGTCGAGATCACCGAGATCGACGACCGCGGCAAGCTGTCGCTGTCCCCGGTCGTCGACGGTGCCGACGACGGCGCCGCGGCCGGCACCGGGAACGGGGCCGACGGGCAGGCGTGAGCCGCTTCCTGCCCGCCGCAGAGCAGAAGCCCGGCACCACGCGCACGCTGCTGGTCGAGCGCAGCGGCAGCGAGGTCGTCTCCCGCGTGAGACGCACCGTGCTGCCCGGCGGCCTGCGCGTGGTCACCGAGGCCGTCCCCGGCGTACGTTCGGCGACCCTGGGCATCTGGCTGGGGGTCGGCTCGCGCGACGAGACGCCGACGCTCTCCGGCGCCTCGCACTTCCTGGAGCACCTGCTGTTCAAGGGCACCCGCCGGCGGTCGGCGCTGGACATCTCCACCGCGCTGGACGCCGTCGGCGGCGAGCTCAACGCCTTCACCAGCAAGGAGTACACCTGCTACCACGCGCGGGTCATCGACGAGGACCTGCCGATGGCGATCGACGTGGTCACCGACATGGTGGCCTCGTCGCTGCTCGCGCGAGATGACGTCGAGGCCGAGCGCGACGTCATCCTCGACGAGATCGCCATGCACGACGACGACCCCGACGACGTCGTGCACAACCTGTTCCAGGAACGTCTGTGGGAGGGCACCGCGCTCGGGCGCCCGGTGACCGGCTCGACCGACTCGATCTCCTCGCTCAGCCGGGAGCAGGTCAGCCGGTACTACCGGCGTCGCTACCGCGCCGACAACACGGTGGTCGCGGTGGCCGGCAACATCGACCACGCCAGCGTCGTGCGGCGGGTGCGCCGGGCGTTCAGCCAGTCCGACTTCCTGCGCGACACGCAGGCACAGCCGCGGTCGCTGCGGCCCGCCTCGACCGCCGTCGCGACCCGTTCCGGCTCGGTCGTACGCCGGCGCAGCACCGAGCAGGCGTCGTTCGTGCTCGGCGTACCGGGGATCAAGCGCACCGACCCGCGACGCTACGCGCTCGGTGTCCTCAACGGCGTGCTCGGCGGTGGACCGTCGAGCCGGCTGTTCCAGGAGGTCCGCGAGCGTCGCGGACTGGCGTACTCGGTGTACTCCTACGTCGGTCACTACGCCGACGCGGGCATGTTCGGGGTCGCCGCGGGGTGCCTGCCGGGCAAGGTCGACGCCGTGCTGGGGATCTGCCGCGACGAGCTCGCGCGGGTGGCCGAGCACGGTGTCACCGCGCACGAGCTCGAGCTCGGCAAGGGACAGCTGCGCGGGGCGTCCGTCCTCGGTCTGGAGGACACCGGGACCCGCATGGCCCGGGTCGCGAAGGCCGAGCTGCTGCACGGCGAGCTGCTGGGTCTCGAGGAGCTGCTGCGCCGCGTCGACGCGGTCACGCTCGACGACGTACGCGCCCTGGCCGCCGAGCTGCTGGAAGCCAGGCCCACGCTGGCGGTGGTCGGCCCGTTCGACGACGTGGCCCGCTTCGACGCCGCCGTCGCCTGACCGGACCGCGGATAGGGTGGCGGGCGTGTCCGGACCCCGCTTCCTGGTCGTGGCCGCCACGGGAGCCGAGGCGGCGTACGTGCCCGACGACCTGCCGGTGGTCGTCACCGGTCTGGGCAAGACCGCGGCAGCGGCGGCGACCGCGGAGGCGCTGGCGACGACCCGCCTCGACGGCCTCACCGTGGTCAACATCGGCACGGCGGGGGCGCTGCGTCCGGGGCTGTCGGGGATGTTCCTGCCCAGCACAGTGCTGAACCATGACCTCAGCGCCGACGTCATCCGCGCTCTGGGCTACGACCCGGAGGAGGAGCTGCCGGTGCCCGGCGGCGACGGCACCGTGCTCGCGACCGGCGACGTCTTCGTCACCGAGGCGGAGATCCGTGACCTGCTCGCGTCGCGCGCCCATCTGGTGGACATGGAGGGGTACGCCGTCGCCTACGCCTGCCGGCGCCGCGGTGTACCCGTGCGCCTGGTCAAGCACGTCAGCGACGAGGCCGACGAGCGCGCCATGGACTGGCCCCAGCTGGTCGACCACAGTGCCGCCGAGCTCGGCCGGTGGCTGCGCGACACGCTGGCCGCGTTCGGCTGAGGCGGCGCACCCCGACGGTCCGGCCGGCCGGCCGACGGCCCCGGCTCAGGTCTTCTTCGCCGCCGAGCCCTCGGCGACGCCGATCAGCAGCACCGCGGCGATGACCGCGACCACGAAGCCGATGAAGTCGAGCTCCCAGATGGTGCCGGTGCCGATCAGCGTGGCGATGATGCCGCCGATGAGCGCGCCGCCCACGCCCAGCAGCACGGTCATGAGCATGCCGAGCCGTTGCCGGCCCGGCTTGATCAGCCGGGCCAGCACGCCGATGACGAGGCCGATGAAGAGAAGTCCGAGGATCTGCATGGGCAAGTCCCTCCCGTTCGCTGCACGGCGGTACCGCCGCGCACTTTCAGCGTAGGCCGGGCGCACCAGGCTGCGGGGCAGGCGCGTCGACGGCCGGCCGGCGGGAGCGGCGGGGTGGTCGGCGCTCACCGGGTCCACCGGCCGCTGGCACAATGCAGCGCATGACGAACGTGGCGGTGCTCGGGGCACACGGGAAGATGGGGTCGGAGGTCTGCCGGGCTGTCGAGGAGGCGGACGACCTCACCCTGGTCGCCCGGCTCGACCAAGGCGACACCATCGACGCGCTGGCGGAGTCGTTCACCGACGTGGTCGTCGACTTCACCCACCCCGGCGTCGTCATGGACACGCTCGAGTACTGCATCCACAGCAGCATCCACGCGGTCGTGGGGACGACCGGCTTCGACGAGGAGCGGCTGGGTCAGCTGCGGCGCTGGCTCGACGGCGCCGAGCCGCGCGGCCAGGTCGGCGTCCTCGTCGCACCCAACTTCTCGATCGGTGCCGTGCTGATGATGCGGTTCGCGGCGGAGGCGTCGCGGTTCTTCGAGTCGGTCGAGATCGTCGAGATGCACCATCCGACCAAGGCCGACGCCCCCTCGGGAACCGCCCGGCGCACCGCCGAGCTGGTCGCCGCGGCCCGGGCGCGGGCCGGGGCTGCTCCGATGCCCGACGCGACCACGCAGGAGCTGCCGGGTGCGCGCGGTGCGGACGTTGCCGGGGTGCGGGTGCACAGCCAGCGCGTGCGCGGCCTGGTCGCGCACCAGGAGGTGCTGCTCGGCGGTGTGGGGGAGACGCTCACGATCCGGCACGACTCCCTGGACCGGGCGTCGTTCATGCCCGGCGTGCTGCTCGGCGTACGCCAGGTCGCCGACCATCCCGGCCTCACCGTGGGCCTCGAGCCGCTGCTGGGCCTCGACTGACCGTGAGCTCCCGCCTGGTCGCGGCCGTGCTGGTCGCGGTGCTCGTCGTGTACCTCGTGCTGGTCGGCTACCGCGGGGTGCTGCTCGTCGGCTCCGGCGAGCCGTTGCAGGTGGTGCTCGGCCTCGGCGTGCTGATGCTGCCGGTCGTCGGCGCGTACGTCGTGTGGCGCGAGGTGCAGTTCGGCTTTGCCACCCAGCGGCTGGCCCACGAGCTCGACGCCGCCGGCCGCTGGCCGAGCGAGCAGCTGCCGTCGGCACCGTCGGGGCGGCCCGAGCGGGACGCCGCCGACGCGTTGTTCGCCGTCCGCCGCGACGAGGTCACGGCGGCACCGGAGGACTGGGCAGCCTGGTTCCGGCTGGCCCTCGCCTACGAGGACGCCCGGGACCGCAAGCGTGCACGCGCGGCCATGCGCCGCGCCATCGCCCTGCACCGCTGACTGGTCCCACCTCCCGATTCGTCTGCGACCGCCCGGGGGCTTTCGCGGAGCCGCCGGGCAGACGCATCGGGGAGGGGCGACGTCAGCCCGCCAGCAGCCGGAGCACGGCGGCGCTGACGGCCGCGACCGCGACCACGACGAGGAACGAGGCGCGCAGCAGCAACGCGACGACCCCGGCGACCAGGCCGGCCAGGCGGGCGTCGACACTGAGCGAGGCCCCGTCGCCGAACGTCTGCGTGCCGACGAGCGCGGCCAGCAGCGCGACCGGCAGCAGGTCGGCGATCCGGCGCACGGCCGGGTGGGCCAGCACCGACTGCGGCACCGAGAGCCCGAGCAGCTTCAGCAGGTAGCAGCCCGCGGCGGTGAGGAGGATCGCGACCCACATCAGCGTGCCGCCCGCAGCCCACCGAGGACGGCGACCAGTGCCGCGGCCAGCACCGGCACGCCGGCCGGCACCAGCGGTACCAGCGCCACGGCGAGCACGGCGGCGGCCAGCGCAGTCGTCCGGCTGCGGGCGTCGCGCAGCTGCGGCCACATCAGCGCGACGAAGGCGGCGGCCACGGCCGCGTCGAGGCCGAACGCACGCGGGTCCCCGAGGGCCTGGCCGGCGAGGGCACCGCCGAGCGTCGCGAGGTTCCACAGCGCGAAAACCGCCAGGCCGGTGGCGAAGAAGCCCAGCCGCGCATCGGCCGCATTGTCGCGGTTGATCGCCATCGCGGTGGACTCGTCGATGACCAGCTGCGCCGCGGCGTTACGGCGGGCGCCGCGCAGGTCGAGAAGGGAACCCAGGCGCAGGCCGTACAGGGTGTTGCGGGAGCCCAGCATCAGCGCGGTCGCCGCGCCGGAGACGGGTGCGCCGCCGGCGGCCACCACCCCGACGAAGGCGAACTGCGAGGCTCCGGTGAACACCAGCAGCGACAGGGCGCAGGCCTGCAGCACGCTCAGGCCGGAGGTGACCGCGATGGCGCCGAACGAGATGCCGTACGCGCCGGTGGCCACCCCCACCGCCACCGCGTCGCGCACGATGGTCCGGCGCGCCTCGGTCATGCCATGACATTACCCAGCAGGTGGTTGGGTACTGTCATCCGCCCGGATGCTGAGCACGGCAGCAGGCGGTCGGAGGACTCAGTCCTTGTCGAGTGGCAGCCGGCGCGGCTGGTCGGGCTCGTAGACCAGCCAGATGGCGCCCATCAGCCCGAGCCCGGTGCCCACGAGCACCGGCAACAGGTTGACATCCGGCATCAGGCACACCCCGAGGAGCACGTCGCCGCAGCCGAACTCGGAGGTGCGGACGGTCCAGTGGGAGACCCAGGCGCCGAGGCCCGAGCCCGTGAGCGCGGACAGGACGATGAGCACCCAACGGTGCAGTCGCGGCAGCCGTCCGAGCATGCGTGGTCTCCTCTCCCCGCCGTGTTCCCATGGTGCCAAGAGGCACCAAACCCCGAAACGGCGCGGCGGTCAAGGGTCTTCGGCCCTTGTCTTCACGCGTCCGTCGTGAGGTCGGTGTGCAGGCGCACCTGCTTCACCAGCGTGCTGCCGTCGCCGGTCAGGTCGAGCTCGCGGTGGGCGCCGTCGGGGGCCCAGCCGGCCTCGGCGAGGAAACCGCGCAGCGCGTCGTCGGTGG
Source organism: Nocardioidaceae bacterium (assembly GCA_036259355.1). GTDB lineage: Bacteria > Actinomycetota > Actinomycetes > Propionibacteriales > Nocardioidaceae > JALZDI01. The sequence goes on along the minus strand of DATABY010000053.1, from coordinate 6,404 downwards.
AGGTGACCCAGATCGTCGCGCGGCCGAACCGGTCGGCGCGCAACGTGTCCGCGCACGCCTGCACCAGGCGAGACCCGTGCCCGGCCCGCTGGTGCCCGGGGTCGACCACGAACTCGGCGACCTGGCCGTCGCGGGCGGGGTCGGCGTCGGGGTCGTCGGCGGCCGCGGTCAGCGCGAAGCCGACCACGGTGGCGCGGTCCAGCGCCACCAGCACACGGTTGCGTGCCTGGGCCGGGCGGCTGATGGCCTCGGACCACTGGGCGGCGAACGCGTCGGCGTCCAGAGAGTCCAGCACGAACTCGGGGAGCACACCGGCGTAGGCCTGTCGCCAGCCTCGGATCTGCACGCCGGCGATGGCGGCGGCGTCGGCGGACCACGCCGTACGCACGCTGACGTCGGCGGTGGGTTTGCTCATGGCGGCCAGCGTAGTGAGGCGGCCCCACGCGTCCGACGCGGCGGCGTGGGTACCCCCCGCAGATGGACACGAGGGGCTCACCCGGCGCGGCCGGCGGGATGCCGTCGCGGGCGCCCGGGCTGCTGCTCGGGCTCGGCCTCGGCGGCTTCGTGGACGGGATCCTGCTGCACCAGGTGCTGCAGTGGCACCACATGCTGACGGGGCTGCACGGCTACCCGATGACGACGGTCGCCGGTCTCGAGGTCAACACCCTCTTCGACGGCTTCTTCCACGCGGTCACGTGGGTGTGCGTGCTCGCGGGCACCGTCATGACCCTGGTGGCCTGGCGGCAGGGGCGGGTGGCACCGACGTGGAGCTTCCACGTCGGGCTGGTGCTGGTCGGCTGGGGCCTCTTCAACGTCGTGGAGGGCGTGGTCGACCACCACGTGCTGGGCATCCACCACGTCCGCGACGACCTCGGGGGGCCGCTGTCGTGGGACATCGGGTTCCTGGCCCTCGGCGTGCTCCTGGTCGCCGGCGGGTGGCTGTGGCACCGGCGCGGAGTGCGTGCGATGGGCGCACGCGACGCGAGGGCTTCCACGTCCGCGTAGTGGACACGTGCCGCCGGCTCCGGGCCATGCGCGCGGACTCGTGCCTCCGCCACCGGCAGTGTTACGCTATCGTGCAGATGGTGCGCGATCATGTAACATGAAGTCCACCGCGAGCGACAGTATGGAGGCCCACGGTGTACGGCAACGACTTCGGGTCCACACCTGAGCCGGTCGAGCAGGCGCAGAGTGGTGGCGAGGACACGCTCGACGCGCGGTTCCAGGCGATCATCGACGGCGACGGCCGCATCGAGCCACGCGACGAGATGCCGGAGGCCTACCGCAAGGGCCTGGTGCGGCAGATCGCGCAGCACGCGCACTCGGAGATCATCGGCATGCAGCCCGAGGGCAACTGGATCACGCGCGCCCCGAGCCTGCGTCGCAAGGCGATCCTGATGGCCAAGGTGCAGGACGAGGCCGGGCACGGCCTCTACCTCTACGCCGCCGCGGAGACGCTCGGCGTGGAGCGCGCGGAGCTGCTGGACAAGCTGCACGACGGCCGGCAGAAGTACTCCTCGATCTTCAACTACCCCACGCTGACCTGGGCCGACATCGGCGCGATCGGATGGCTGGTCGACGGCGCCGCAATCGTGAACCAGGTCCCGCTGTGCCGCTGCTCCTACGGCCCGTACGCGCGGGCGATGGTGCGCGTCTGCAAGGAGGAGTCGTTCCACCAGCGGCAGGGCTTCGAGATCCTGCACACGCTGTCGAGGGGCACGCAGGCGCAGCACGACATGGCCCAGGACGCGGTCGACCGCTGGTGGTGGCCGAGCCTGATGATGTTCGGGCCACCTGACAGCGGAGCCGCGGAGGGCCAAGGCCACACCCAGCAGTCGATGCGCTGGGGCATCAAGCGGTTCTCCAACGACGAGCTGCGGCAGCGGTTCGTCGACATGACGGTGCCGCAGGCCGAGGTGCTCGGGCTGACGCTGCCCGACCAGGACCTGCGCTGGAACGCCGACCGCGGCCACTACGACTTCGGCGAGATCGACTTCACCGAGCTGATGGAGGTCATCAAGGGCAACGGCCCGTGCAACAAGCAGCGCATGGAGCACCGGCGCCGGGCCCACGAGGAAGGCGCCTGGGTGCGCGAGGCCGCCGACGCCTACGCCGCGAAGCACGCCCGGCGTACGACGGAGGCCGTGGCATGAACACCCCACGAAAGCGCTCGCTGCGCTCACGCTTCCGCAGGGACCCCGTATGAGCGACCCGGCGAACGAGCACCTCACCGCCGAGGGCGGCCACGGCGCCGTGCCGACGACCGGCGTGCCCACCGGGATCGGCAGGTCGGCGCGCGACTGGCCGCTGTGGGAGGTCTTCGTGCGGTCCCGGCGCGGGCTGTCGCACACCCACGTCGGCTCGCTGCACGCGCCCGACGCCGAGATGGCGGTGCGCAACGCGCGCGACCTGTACACCCGCCGGCAGGAGGGCGTGTCGATCTGGGTGGTGCCGGCCGGCCAGATCGTGGCCTCGAGCCCGGACGAGAAGGACGCCTTCTTCGATCCGGCCGCCGACAAGATCTACCGGCACCCGACCTTCTACGACATCCCGGAGGGGGTCGACCACCTGTGACGGCTGTGCCGACGGGCGACGGGACGGCTGCCTGGACGTACGCCCTGCGCCTCGGCGACGACGCGCTGGTCCTCGCGCAGCGGCTGGGGGAGTGGATCGCCGCCGCCCCGCAGCTGGAGGAGGACGTCGCGATCGGCAACATCGCGCTGGACCTCCTGGGGCAGGCCCGGGCGCTGCTCACCCACGCCGGTGAGCTCGAGGGCGCCGGGCGCGACGAGGACGCGCTGGCGTACTTCCGCGACGAGCGGGAGTTCACCAACGCGCACCTGTGCGAGGTGCCCAACGGCGACTTCGCGCACACGATGGCACGGCTGCTGGTGTTCTCCACCTACCAGTCCGAGCTCTACGCGCAGCTGTCCACCTCGGTCGACGAGACGCTCGCCGCGATCGCGGCCAAGGCGCTGAAGGAGGTCAGCTACCACCGCGACCACGCGACCCAGTGGGTGCTGCGCCTCGGGGACGGCACCGACGAGTCGCACCGGCGCATGCAGGCGGCCGTCGAGGCGGTCTGGCCCTACACCGCGGAGCTGTTCGAGGCCGACCGGCTCACCGACGAGCTCGTCGTGGCCGGGGTCGCGGCCGACCCGGTGGCGATGCAGCCGCCGTGGGCGGCCTACGTCACCGCGGTGCTGCAGCAGGCGACCCTGCCCGTGCCCGCCACCGTGCCGGCGGTCACCGGCGGCCGGCGAGGAGTGCACACCGAGCAGATGGGCTACCTGCTCGCCGAGATGCAGCACCTGGCGCGCTCGCACCCGGGAGCGACCTGGTGACGGTCCACACGCACGACCTCGAGACCGTCCGCGCGGTGGTCGCCGCGGTGCCTGACCCGGAGGTGCCGGTGCTGACCATCGACGACCTCGGCATCCTGCGCGATGTCCACGTCGGCGACAACGGCCGTGTCGATGTGACGATAACTCCGACCTACTCCGGCTGCCCGGCCATGGACACCATTCGTGCCGACGTCACCGCCGCGCTCGCCGGACAGGGGTACGACGACGTGCAGGTGTCGCTGGTGCTCTCCCCGGCGTGGACCACCGACTGGATGAGCGAGGAGGGCAAGCGCAAGCTGCTCGAGTACGGCATCGCGCCACCCACCCGGCAGCCGGCCGACGGCCCCGTCGCGCTGACGCTCTCGCTGCGCTGTCCCCAGTGCGGTTCCCCGGACACCCGCGAGCTGAGCCGGTTCGGCTCGACCGCCTGCAAGTCGCTGTGGGCGTGCAACGCCTGCCGTGAGCCGTTCGACCACTTCAAGGCGCTGTAGATGAGCAGCACCACCGAGACGCAGGGTGCCACGGCCCATCCCCGGCACGCCGTCTTCCACCCGCTGCGCGTCGCCGAGGTGGAGCGGCTGACCGACGACGCGGTCGCGGTGACCTTCGACGTGCCGGCCGAGCTCGCGCAGGACTACCGCTTCGTGCAGGGACAGCACCTGACCGTGCGCACCGAGCTGGCCGGCGACGACGTGCGCCGCAACTACTCCATCTGCGCGCCCGCCTCCTCCGGCCGGCTGCGCATCGCGGTGAAGCGGCTCGCCGGCGGAGCTTTCTCGGCGTACGCCCTCGAGCGGCTGCGTCCCGGCGACACCGTCGACGTGATGACACCGACCGGCCGCTTCTTCACCGAGCTCGACCCGGCCAACGCCAGGCACTACTGCTGCATCGCAGCCGGCTCCGGGATCACGCCGGTGCTGTCGATCGTCGCCTCCGCCCTCGAGGCGGAGCCGCAGAGCCGGGTCACGCTGCTGTACGCCAACCGGACCAGCAAGAGCGTGATGTTCCTCGAGGAGCTGGAGGACCTCAAGGACCGCTATCCCGAGCGCTTCCACCTCGTGCACGTGCTGAGCCGCGAGCCGCAGGACGTGGAGATGTTCTCGGGCCGGCTCGACGGCGAGCGGCTCCAGCGCATGCTGGACACGATCCTGCCGGTCGACACCGTCGACGAGTGGTTCCTGTGCGGGCCGTACGACATGGTCACCGCGCTGCGGGAGACGCTGAGCGCGGCCGGTGCCGACCGCCGGCACGTGCACGCGGAGCTGTTCCACGTCGGTGACGCGCCGCCGCGGCCCCGCCGTACCGAGGTCCCCGAGGAGCTGGCCGAGGGTGCCGACGTGACGATCGTGCTGGACGGACGTCGGTCGCAGTTCCGGCTCGGCGCCGACGACGTGCCGGTCCTCGAGGCGGCCCTCGCCGTCCGCGGCGACGCGCCGTTCGCGTGCCGGGGCGGGGTGTGCGGTACCTGCCGGGCGAAGGTGGTCGAGGGCAGCGTGGACATGGACCAGAACTGGGCGCTGGAGCCGGAGGAGGTCGAGCGCGGCTACGTGCTGACGTGCCAGTCGCATCCGACCAGCGAGACGGTCGTGCTCGACTACGACGCCTAGCCCGATTCGTCTGCGACTCCTCGGGTGTTTCCCACCAGGCGAACGCAGACGAACCAGGGTAGGGTCGCCGGCGTGCGGCAGTATCTCGACCTGGTCCAGCGGGTGCTCGACGAAGGCGTGCCGAAGAGTGACCGCACCGGCACCGGCACACTGAGCGTGTTCGGGCATCAGATGCGCTTCGGCCTCGACGACGGGTTCCCCCTGGTGACCACCAAGAAGGTGCACCTGCGCTCGGTCATCGGCGAGCTGCTGTGGTTCCTGCGCGGCGACACCAACGTCGCCTGGCTGCACGAGCGCGGCATCACGATCTGGGACGAGTGGGCCGACGAACGCGGCGACCTGGGCCCGGTCTACGGCCGGCAGTGGCGGTCCTGGCCGACGCCCGGTGGCGGGCACGTCGACCAGCTCGCGACGGTCGTGCAGCAGATCGGGAACGACCCCGACTCGCGCCGGCACGTGGTCAGTGCGTGGAACGTCGCCGACCTGCCCGACATGGCGCTCTCGCCGTGCCACGCCCTCTTCCAGTTCTACGTCGCCGAGGGCCGGCTGTCGTGCCAGCTCTACCAGCGCTCCGCCGACGTGTTCCTGGGGGTGCCGTTCAACATCGCCTCGTACGCGCTGCTCACGCACATGGTCGCCCAGGTCACCGGGCTGGCCGTCGGAGACTTCGTGCACACGTTCGGCGACGCGCACCTCTACCTCAACCACCTCGACCAGGCCCGAGAGCAGCTGCGGCGGCAGCCGCGGCCGCTGCCGCACCTGTGGCTCGACCCGGCGGTGCAGAACATCGACGAGTTCGACCTGCAGCATGTCAAGGTGACCGGGTACGACCCGCACCCGGCCATCAAGGCACCGATCGCGGTATGAGCGCATGAGCACGGTGACGATCGTGGCCGCGGTCGCCGCCAACGGCGTCATCGGCCGCGACGGCGACATCCCGTGGCGACTGCCGGGCGAGCAGAAGCTGTTCAAGGCCCGGACCGTGGGCCACGTGCTCGTCATGGGGCGCCGCACCTACGACTCGATCGGGCGTCCGCTGCCCGGGCGTACGACGATCGTGGTGACCCGGCAGCCGGGCTGGCGCGCCGACGGCGTGCTCACCGCCACCAGCGTCCCCGAGGCGCTCGCCCGGGGCGCCGAGATCGATGACGAGGTCTACGTCGCGGGAGGCCAGGAGATCTACCGCGAGGCCCTGCCGGTGGCCGACCGGATGGTCATCACCGCGGTCGACGACCGGCCCGACGGCGACACCGTCTTCCCGCCCGTGGACTGGTCCGGTTGGCGCGAGGTGGCACGGCAGCCGTACGACGGCTTCGAGGTGGTCTGCTACGACCGGCGCGGGCCCAGCGTCTCGCCCTGACCCCCGGCTGTGGCGGTTCCCGAAGTTCTTCGCGGATCTGTGTAACACCCCGCCCGCCCGCGGCGATAGTCCCTGTGTAGTCCCGGTGCTGCC
>DATABY010000052.1:0-21803 GCA_036259355.1 Nocardioidaceae bacterium | reverse complement strand
TGTCCGGCAACGCCGACACACTGGCCGCCGCACACGCCGACATCGGCCCCACCACCATCGAACCCGACTGGGACGGCTCACCACTAGACCTGCCCCACGCCGTCGACGTCTACCTGACCAGATGGGCCACCGCCGAACGCCGCCGTGCCGCCTCCGAGGGGGCCACGCGCTGAGGCCACCGCCGGATCGCGGCGCGTGTATGCGTGTCGCCTAGTCGGGTGCGGCGTCGACGACCACACCGTGGGACTCGGCTACGGCTACCGCACCGACGAGGTCCATCCTGGTGCCGCGCACGATGGCTGAGCTCAGGTCGACGCCCTCGAGCCTGGCACCGCGCAGGTCGGCATCGCGAAGGCGTGCGTTCCGCAGGCTCGCACGGGAGAGGTCGCAGCCCTGTAGCGATGTGTCGCTCAGGTTGGCCTCGGACAGGTCCGCCTCCTGGAGCGGGAGCCCGCTGAGATCGAGCCCGGTGAGGTCTGCGCCGCGCATGACGACTCCCCACGACTGGCCGCCGCGTACGGTCATCGGGCGCAGCCTGCAGTCCACGAAGACGCTACCCGTCAGCTTGCATCCGTCGAGCGTCGCGCTGAACAGAGACGTCCGGCGAAACTCGCAGGCGGTGAACGCAGAACTGGCGTGGGTGGATGCGTTCAGTCGGCAGTTCGCGAAGAGGCACGACTGGAAGTCGGCTCCCTTGCTGACCGTGTCGGTGAGGTCGACCTCCCGGAAGGTGCACCCGTGGTACGTCTGTCCTGTCAGCTCGCGTCCGTACCAGTCCTCGTCGACGAACGTCTCGTCGACCCACGTCCTGCCTTCGTCGCCCATCGGACCACCCTGGCACCGCGACGGGGCCGCGCGTTAGAACAGGCCGACCGTACTGCCGTCCTCGTCGATGTCGATGCGCGTGGCGGCCGGGCTCGAGCCCAGCCCCGGCATGGTCTGCATCTCGCCGCAGATGGCGTACACGAAGCCCGCGCCTACCGATGCCCGGACCTCGCGGACCGGCAGCACCCACCCGGTCGGGGCTCCCTTCAGCGCGGGGTCGGAGGAGATCGACAGGTGAGTCTTGGCCATGCAGACCGGCAGCTTCCCCCAGCCGTTGCGTTCGTAGAGCGCGAGCGACTTCGCCGCCGTCGCCGAGTAGTCGACGCCGTCGGCACCGTAGACCCGACTCGCGATGGTCTCGATCTTCTCCCGCAGCGTTGCGTCGGCCGGGTAGAGGCAGTGGAAGTCGCCCGGCTCGTCGACGGCCTCCGCCACCGCCTCAGCAAGCTGCACCGCCCCAGCCCCACCGTCGGTGAAATGCGTGGACACCGCGCAGCGGACACCGGCCTCTGCGGCGATCGCCCGAACGGCGTCGTGCTCGGACGGATGGTCGGAGGGGAACGCGTTGACCGCCACCACCGGCGTCACACCGTGTACGCGGATGTTGTCGATCTGCTTGCGCAGGTTGGCTGCCCCGGCGTACACGTCGTCGGGGTTCTCCGCCAGCAGCGCCTCCGGCAGCGGCCGACCGGCGACGACCTTGTGCCGGCCCGAGTGCACCTTCAGCGCGCGCACCGTGGCGACGACCACGGCGGCGTCCGGGACCAGGCCCGACGCACGGCACTTGAGGTTGAAGAACCGCTCCGCGCCCATGTCGGCCCCGAAGCCGGCCTCGGTCACCAGGAAGTCCCCGCACCGGATTCCGAGAAGGTCCGCCACCACGGAGGAGTTGCCGGTGGCGATGTTGCCGAAAGGGCCGCAGTGCACCAGCGCTGGCGTGTTCTCCAGGGTCTGCAGCAGGTTCGGCTTCAGCGCGTCACGCAGCAGCACGGTCATCGCGCCGGCGGCGTGGATCTGCTCGGCGGTCACCGGGACGCCGTCCGGGGTGTAGCCCACGACGATCCGTGCCAGCCGCTGTCGCAGGTCTTGCAGCGACGTGGACAGTGCCAGGGTGGCCATCACCTCCGAGGCCGCGGTGATGTCAAAGCCGGTCTGTCGCGGAACACCATCGGCGGATCCGCCGAGGCCCACCACGACGTTGCGCAGCGCGCGGTCGTTGACGTCGAGCACGCGGCGCCAGGTGACCGCGTGCGGATCCAGGTCCGGGTCGTTTCCACGGAACAGGTGGTTGTCGACCATCGCGGCGAGCTGGTTGTGCGCCGCGGTGACCGCATGCATGTCGCCGGTCAGGTGCAGGTTGAGCCGCTCCATCGGCACGACCTGGCTGTAGCCGCCGCCGGCGGCGCCGCCTTTGATGCCGAGCGTGGGACCCATCGACGGCTGGCGGATCGTGATGGTGGTGCGCCGCCCGGTGCGGGTCAGTCCCTGACCCAGTCCGACGGTGGTGGTGGTCTTGCCCTCGCCCAGCGGAGTCGGGGTGATCGCGCTGACCACCACGTACTTCGCCTTCGGCCGACCTGCCAGCTCCTCGATCGCGGCCAGGTCCACCTTTGCGACACCTCGGCCGTACAGCTCGAGGACATGGCTACCGAGCCCCATGTCACCCGCCACGTCCTCGATCGGCTTCAGCGCGGCCCTACGCGCGATGTCCAGGCTGCTCGGCAGGGTCATGCGCGTACCCCCGCGCTGGGTCGCGCACGTGCCGACGCCGTGCTGCGCCACTGCTCGACGGCCGCGACGTCGTTGAACGTGTAGATGTGCAGGCCGCGCAGCTGCAGCTGCGGCTGAGCGAAGCGAGGAGCCAAGGCCTTCAGCAGTGCGTCCGGTGTCCACACCCCGGGCCGCACCAGGCGCAGCGCACCAGCTCCGTGATGAACGAGGACACGGGCTGACTCACCGACCCCGATCCGCCGGCTCACGCGCAGCAGCTGGCGTGTGGAGGCGGGCCCGGGGATGCCGACGTGCACGGGCAGGGCGACCCCCCGCCGGCGCAGCCGCTCCACCCAGCGAGCGATCACCGCGGGGTCGAAGCACATCTGGCTCACGACGTACGACGCGTAGTGCCGCTTGTCCCACATCGCCTGCACGACCACGTCGTCGGAGATCTTCGGGTGGGTCTCGGGATAGCCGGCGATCCCGACCACCAGGTCGTAGCCCAGCCGGTCCATCGCGACCAGCAGGTCGAGCGAGCCGGTGAACTCACCCGCGGGCGGCTCGCGGTCACCACCGACCACGAAGACCTCGGTGATCCCCAGCCCGACCAGCTCGTCCAGGATCTCCTTCAGATGAGCCTCGTCGCTCACCATCCGCGCGGACAGGTGCGGAACCACGGTGACCCCACGCGTCACCAGGCCCGCGGCCACCTCCAGCGTCGCGTTCATCCCGCGCCTGGCCGACGCGGTGATCGTGACCGTCGCGTGCGGCGCGTGCGCGGCGACCTCGTCCTCGATGCCCGGGAGCGGCAGCACCTCGTACCGCGGCCGGTCCAGCACGTCGGCGAGCACCCGCCTGGGGCCCGGGCCGAGGACCTGCGCGCGTCTGCGCGTGAGCATGTCGACCTACTGCGGAAGTGGTACGCCGGCGGGGGCTGACGACGACAGCAGGCCCGCCACGTCCTGCTTGGGCTGTTCCTTCGTCGGGTCGACGAAGGGCTTGGGTACGACGACCGCCGGAGCGCGCTCGCGTGGCGTCTCCACCTCGATGCGGGTGCCGAGCTCGGTCAGCTCCACCGGCAGCATGGCGTAGCCGATGTTGCTCTCCAGGCGCGGCGAGTAGCAAGCGGAGGTGACGTGCCCGACGCGCGTGCCCTCGTGGAAGGCCGGGAAGACGTCGACCATCGAACCGTCGTTGAAGGTTCCCAGCGGGTCCCCGCCGATCTCGATGCCGGCCAGCTTGCGGTGCACGCCTTCGGCCTTGATTCGGCGCAGCGCCTCCTTGCCGACGAAGTCGGCGTCCTGGTCGAGGTTGACCATCCAGTCGTAGCCCATGCCCACCTCGAACGGGTTGGTGTCGAAGGTGATGTCGCAGCCGTGGGCGAGGATGCCGCCCTCGATACGGCGGATGTGGCAGGGTCCGATCACCCGCATGCCGTGTGGCCGGCCGGCCTCCCAGAGCCGGTCCCACAGCCGGGGCGCGTCCCGGCTGGCGTTCCTGACGTAGATCTCGTAGCCGACCTCCGCGGTGTAACCGGTGCGCGACACCACGAGCTCCATGCCGTCGAGCTTGTACTCCCGCAGGTAGTAGTAGGGGATGTCGAGCACATCGTCGCCGAAGACGTCGCGCATCACCGCCGCCGACAGCGGTCCCTGCACCTGCACGGGGCCGACATCGGCCTCTCGCACGCGCACGTCGAAGCCCGAGCGGTAGGCCAGCCCCTTGGCCCACAGCAGGATGTCGCTGTCGGCCAGGGAGAGCCAGAAGTGGTTGTCGCCCAGCCGCAGCAGCACCGGGTCGTTGAGGATCCCGCCCCGCTCGTCGGTGAGGAAGACGTACTTGCACTGCCCGACGCGACACTTGGTGAGGTCGCGGGTGACGAGCATGTTGGTGAACTCGAAGGCGTCGGGGCCGGTGATCTCGATCTGCCGTTCTACGCCGACGTCCCACAGCGTGACGCCGTTCAGCAGCGCCCAGTACTCCGCGACGGGGTCGCCGTAGTGGCGCGGGTGGTAGGTGCGGTTGTAGACGCTGTACATCGCGACACCGTGCCGCCGGGACGCGTAGAAGAACGGCGACTTGCGGATGCGCGGGTAGAGCAGGACGTGCGGATGGGGGTTCTCGGGCATCGCTGCCTCCAGGCGGCCGCTGCACAACGGTGTGATGACCCTTGGGTACCACCGTTGCGCACATGACGCAAGGCTTGCATAATACGCAAGGAAAATGTGTTCCCCACGTCTAGCGGCGCTTCACTCGATCGCTACTGTCTTTGCTATGCCCAATGGTTCAGCGGATGGTCATCCTCCCGGCGGCTCGCAGTCGGCGGGCTCCGTGCAGTCGGTGGACCGTGCCGTCCGGGTGCTGGGAATCCTGGCGCGCGAGGGGGAGGCCGGCGTCACCGACGTTGCCCGGGAGCTGGGGGTCCACCCGTCGACCGCGTCCCGCCTGATCGCGGCCCTGCTCGCGCACGAGCTCGTGGAGCTTCCCGGCCGGCGGGGCAAGTACCGGCTGGGCGTCGGAATCCTGCGTCTCGCCGGGGCGACCGCGGGGCAGCTCGACCTGGCCACGCAGGCTCAGTCGGTGTGCGACGGCCTCGCGGCGGAGCTCGACGAGACGACCAACGTCGCCATCGCCAGCGGTGGCGTGGCGATCAACGTGTGCCAGGCGCAGCCGTCGACCGCGGTGGCCACGCAGAACTGGATCGGTCAGCGCACCGTCCTGCACGCCACCTCGAGCGGAAAGGTGCTCCTGGCCTTCCTGCCGGAACCGGAGAGAGAGGAGCTGCTCGCGGGCCCGCTCACGCGGTTCACGTCGCGGACCCTCACCTCGCCGGAGGCCCTGCGCGAAGAGCTGAGGCAGATCCGCGAGGCCGGCTGCGCCCGTGCCCTCGAGGAGTACGAGGAGGGGCTCAACGCGGTCGCGGCGCCCATCCACGCACACAACGGCACGGTGGTCGCGGCGATCAGCGCCTCCGGTCCGGCGTACCGGCTCAGCGAGGAGCGGCTGCCCGCGGCATGCGAGGCGGTGCTCCGGGCGGCTGCCGAGGTCTCGAGACGGATGGGCTACCACCGCGAGGTCGCGGGCGACGGCCACCGGCCTCAGGGCACGTGACCCCTCAGTCCCGCAGTCCCTCGTTGCTCCGCACGATGGCCGCCGCCGTGCGGGCTGCCGCATCGGCGAGGTGGCCCGCGGCCGCCGCGTCGGCCTGAAGCCTCGGGTTGCCCTGCTCGCCGAGGCGGACGGCGAGCTCGCCCACCTCGGCGGCCAGTACGCCGATCTCGCGCGGCACCGCGATCGCGTCGTCCACGGTGTCGCGGGCCGTCGAGTCGTGCGGAGCGTCCTCCGACGCCGGCCGGACCGCGGCGCCCATGGCCGCGATGGCGTCGGCGTCGGCCTCGGCCAGCCGCAGCGCGCGCGTCCGCAGCTCGTCCGCACGCACCACCAGCCGGTCGGCGTCGTCGAGGTACCGACCCGAGAGCCGGGCCCCCTTGGCGGCGAGCGCCGCCGCCAGGGCGGCTGTGACGGCCGCCGCCGAGCCGGCGGCCGGGGCGGGCTGCCCGGCGGCGACCGCCGCCAGCAAGTCCTGCACCGTCTGGGTGGAGAGTTCCGATTTCGTCATGCGCCTCCGCTCTCGCCGGCCCCGCCGGCCGCCGCGCTCGCAGCCGGACGGATAGCGTGCTCCTTGCTGGCGCGGTCCTACGCGGCGCTCGTGACGTCGTCGATCTCGTACGGCAGCGCCGCCACCACCTGGTCGAACTTCGCGGTCAGCTCGGCCTCGTCGGAGGCGCCGATGTAGACGCTGGCGAGCTGGTAGCTGTAGGCGTCCTGCTCCTTGGTGTGCGAGAGCACGTCACCCTCGTGCACGGTGAGGTCGATGGTGGCGCCGGGCACGATGTGCTCGATCGCCTCGATCTCCTCAGGTGTCGGGTGACGACGGACGACGCCGTCGGAGAACCGCCGCACGAAGCACTTGGCCGCCATGTCGTAGCGTCCCTGGCCACGGGGGAACTCGGGGTCGCGGTCCAGGGCGAGGCGCAGCATCGCCTCGTGGTTGGACATGCCGTCCACGTCGGCGAAGAGCTCCGCGTGTGACTGCGAGTGCCGCGGGTTGATCTCGAGCAGGAATACCGCGTCGGTCCCCGGGTCCCAGAAGTACTCGATGTTGAACGTCATGCGTTCGAGCCCGATCTCGGTCACCAGTCGCGTGGAGATGTCGGCCAGCCGGTCGATCACCCGCTGGGGCAGCGACGACGGGTACTGGAAACGCTGGAAGCTCGGGCTGTCGTCGTAGCGCACCGAGTCGACGACGCCGTACAGGACCACCTCATCGCGGTAGCGGTAGCCCTCCACGGTGAGCTGTCGTCCGGTGATGGCCTCCTCCGCCAGGCAGGCCTGACCGCCGACGGAAGCGATCTCCGGCGGAAGATCGACGTGCTTGAGGAGCTCCTCGAACGGTTCGCCGATCCAGCCGATTCCCTCACGGATCCGTTCCAGTGCCTCCGCGTACGCGGGCTCGTCGGCGACCCCGAAGGCGAGCACGGACGAGAACGACTTGACCGGCTTGACCCACATCGGGAAGCGCAGGTTCAGCGGCGGGGGCTCGTCGCGGTCGAGGTCGACCAGCGCGAACGGCGGGTACTCGTCGATCACCCGCTGCTGCACAAGGCGGCTCCAGTACTTGTGCTCGCACATCACCACCTCCTCGACGCTGGCCGACGGGAGTCCGTAGCGCTGACGCAACATGGGTACGAGGGAGCTGACGGGGAAGTCCCAGAAGCCGAGGATCGCGTCGATGGGGCCGTCGAACGAGTCGAGCACCTGCTGCGCCTCGAACAACGCGTCGCCGAACGCGATGTCCTCGCCGTAGATGTCGTCGAACGACAGCACCGCATGGAAGCGGTACTGGTCCGCGTCCCTCATCGTCTGCAGCACCTTGTGGTTGTGCTCGTCCATCCCGATCACGAAGACGTTCTTGACAGCAGTCATGGGCCCCCCGTACCCCTTGTGCCGGCACGCATTCCCGGCCGGTCAGCCGAGAATCACGTCGGCGAGGCGGCTGACGTGGGCGCGCGGCTGGCCGAACAGCTGCATGCTGCCGTGCGCGCGCTTGAGGTAGAGCTGGGCGTCGTGCTCCCAGGTGATCGCGATCCCGCCGTGCAGCTGTACCGCCTCGGACGCGACCGCGAACAGCGCCTCGGAGCAGTAGACCTTGGCCACCGCGGCGCCGTGCGCGAGGTCGCCCGCGTCGGGCTCTGCGGCGGCCGCGGTGGCGGCGTACGCGGCGGAGCGCGCGGTCTGCACCAGCACGTACAGGTCGGCGAGCCGGTGCTTGATCGCCTGGAAGGACCCGATCGGCCGGCCGAACTGCTCCCGCTCCTTGGTGTACGCGACGGTCTGCTGAAGGCATCGCGCGGCCGCGCCGACCTGCTCCATCGCCAGGCCCGCGCAGGCGAGGTCGCGCACCCGTGTCAGTACCTGGGTGCCTGTGCCGTCCTCGCCCAGCAGACGGCCCTGGCAGTGGTCGAGGGTGACCGTGGACAGCCGGCGGGTGAGGTCCATGCCGTTCGCCGGCCGGCGCTCCAGGCCCTCCTGGTCGGCGCCGACGGCGAACAGCCCGATCCCGTCACCGGTGCGCGCGGCCACGACCAGGTCGTCGGCGGTGTCGCCGTCGAGCACATGGTGGGCCCGTCCGGTCAGCACGCTCGCCCCCGCAGAGGTCGGGCAGGCGGTCACCGCGGTGCTGTCGGGCCCCCAGGCGTTCGGCCCCAGCCACGCCAGCGCCGCGGTGCGCTCGCCGCGGGCGAGGGCCGGGAGCAGGTCGTGGCACGCCTGGTCGTCCCCGCTGAGCAGCAGCGCCTGGGTGGCGAGTACGGCGGACCCCAGCATCGGTGACGGGGTCAGCATGCCCCCGAGCTCCTCGAGCACGAGCATCGACTCCAGCGCGGTGAAGCCGGTGCCGTCGTACCTCTCCGGCACCCCGAGCGCTGCCACGCCGACCTCGGCGGCCAGCCGCCTCCAGACCTCGGTGTCGTAGCCGACATCGCTTTCGACCGCCTTGCGCAGCGCAGCGCTGTCAGCCGAGCGTTCGAGCAGCCGACGCACCGTGCGCTGCAGCTCACGCTGCTCCTCGCTGGGCTGCATCACCCCTCGCTTCCCCGCCCGGACGCGGCCGTCAGCGCCGAGAGGACACGTTGCCGGTGGTAGCTGCCCGTGCCCCAGGCGTTGGACAACGCCCGTACGTAGAGCAGCCACACCGACACGTCGTGCTCCTGGGTGTAGCCGATCGCGCCGTGCACCTGCAGGGCGGTGCGGGCGGCCCGGTCGGCCGTTCGGCTCGCCGACACCTTTGCCGCGGAGACGTCGCGGGCGGTGTCGGGGGAGTCGCTGTCCAGCGCGACGGCGGCGCCGCGCACCAGCGGCCGGGCGAACTCGACCGCCACGGCCACGTCGGCCAGCTGGTGCTTGACCGCCTGGAACTCGCCGATGCGGCGGCCGAACTGTTCCCGCTGCCCGGCGTACTCGGTGCCCATCTCCAGCAGCATCCGCGCGGCACCGAGCAGCTGCGCCGACACGGCGAGGGTGCCGAGCTCGACCGCGTGCGCCGCCGCGGCGGCCACGCGCGGCCCGGTGGCCAGCCGCTCGGCTTCCCCTCCGTCCTTGATTGTGTCGAGGTGACGCGAAGGGTCGACCGATCGTTGCTCCCGCAGCGCCGAGGCCGCCAGCACCTGCAGGTCATGTCCGTCGACCCGCAGCACCTCGTCTGCCCACCGCGCGCCGACGACTCGCGGGCACAGGGGATGGGCCACGGTGAGCACCCGTTCACCCGATGCCAGCCCCTCGAGCCAGGGCTCCGCGATCTCGGGATGCTCGTCGCCGAGGCCACGCAGCAGCGCCGGTGCCACCACGGCGGACTCCACCAGCGGCCCGGGCACGGCGTGGTGACCGAGCTCCTCGAATGCGGTGATCATGTCGGCGCAGTCGGCGCCGAGGCCACCTGCGCTTTCGGGCACGAGCAGCGCGGGCACCCCGATCGCGGACAGCTGCTTCCACACCGATTGCCCGGCGGACAGGTCGCCGCGCGCAACCGCGCGCGCCACCGCCGCACTGCCCGCGTCGGTCAGCAGGTCGTGCAGGCTGCGGGCGAAGTGCTGCTGCTCGGGGGCCGGCGCGAACCTCACTGCGCCCTCCTCATCGCGGTCCGCGCGGCAGTCCGAGCACGCGTTCGGCGACCACGTTGCGCTGGATCTCGTTGGTGCCGGCGTAGATGGGGCCGGCGAGCGCGAACAGGTAGCCGTCGAGCCAGCGGCCGTCGTCCACCGCATCCGGCGAGCCTGGCGCGAGCTCGGCGTCGGCGGCCAGCAGGTCGAGCGCGGTCTCGTGCAGCGCGACGTCGAGCTCGGACCAGAACAGCTTGCCCAGGCTGGCCTCCGCGCCGACCTTGCCGCCCTCGGCCAGGCGGGTGACGGTGCCGAACGTGTGCAGTCGGTAGGCCTGTGCCGAGATCCAGGCGTCGGCCACCCGCTCCGCGATGGCATCGGATCCCGGGAGTCGCCGCCAGAGGTCGACGAGGCGGTCGGCCGCAGCGCAGAACCGACCGGGACTGCGCAGTGACAGGCCACGCTCGCTGCCGGCCGTGCTCATCGCGACCTTCCAGCCGGCGCCCACCGGCCCGAGCACGTCGGAGTCGGGCACGAACACGTCGTCAAGGAAGATCTCGGCGAAGCCGGTCTCCCCGTCGAGCTGGGCGATCGGGCGCACGGTGACGCCGTCGGCGTCGAGTGGGAACAGGTAGTACGTCAGACCGTGGTGGCGTTCGGCCGCGGGGTCGCTGCGGAAGAGGCCGAACCCCCAGTCGGCGAACGCCGCGCGCGAGCTCCACGTCTTCTGCCCGCGTAGCCGCCAGCCACCCTCGACCCGTGTGGCGGTGCTGCGGATACCGGCCAGGTCGCTGCCGGCCTCGGGCTCCGACCACGCCTGCGCCCAGATGTCCGCACCCTGCGCCATCCGTGGCAGGAAACGCCGGCGCTGCTCGGCGGTCCCGTGCTCGAACATCGTGGGCGCGAGCAGGAAGACGCCGTTCTGGCTGACGCGGGCCGGCGCGCCGGCCCGGTAGTACTCCTCCTCGAACACCACCCACTGCAGCAGTGTGGCGTCGCGACCGCCGTACTCGCGGGGCCACGACACCGCGGACCACTGAGCCTCGCCGAGCAGGCGCTCCCAGTCGCGGTGCCGCGCGAAGCCCGCCGCGGTGTCCAGCGACGGCAGCGGGGTCGTCGGCGCGTGGGCGCGTAGCCACTCCCGCGCCTCGTCCCGGAAGCGCCGGGTCTCCTCGTCGAGGCCGAGGTCCATCAGCGCTGTCCCATCAGCTCGGCCGCCCCGCGTCGCGCATACCCCTCGCGTCGAGCCCGGACAGCGAGTCATCCGACACCTCGGCATTGTGCGAGTGGGCGAAGTGGTGCAGCCCGAAGACGGAGTCCATGCCGTTGCGCATGCCCATCTGGTCCTCCGCCTGGTTGACGGCCTTCTTGGTCAGCGCGAGGCCGAACTGCGGCATCGTCGCGATGCGCTCGGCCAGCGCGCCGACCTCCGACTCCAGGGCGTCGCGGGGTACGACCCTGTTGACCATGCCGAGCTCACGGGCGCGCTCGGCGTCGAACCGGTCGCCGGTGAACAGGAACTCCTTGGCCGCGCGGGTGCCCATCACCCACGGGTGCGCGAAGTACTCCACGCCGGGAATGCCCATGCGCACCACCGGGTCGGCGAAGAACGCGTCGTCGGATGCCACGATCAGGTCGCACACCCAGGCGAGCATCAGCCCACCGGCGATGCAGGCGCCCTGCACCATCGCGATCGTCGGCTTGGGGATGTCGCGCCAGCGCCGGCACATACCCATGTAGACCTCCGACTCCCGGGCGAACCGCTGGTCGCCACCCGAGCGGTCCACGTGGTCCCACCACAGCACCGCCTTGCGGTCGAAGCTCTGGTCGACGTCGCGTCCGGGAGTGCCGATGTCATGACCGGCGGAGAAGTGCTTGCCTGCCCCGGCGAGCACGATCACCCTGACCTCGGCGTCGTCGACGGCGCGGGCGAACGCCGCGTCGAGGGCGTAGGTCATCTGCGAGTTCTGCGCGTTGCGGTAGTCCGGACGGTTCATCGTCACGAACGCCACCGGGCCACGGCGCTCGTAGGTGACGACCTGCTCCTCCGTCGAGGTGGTGGTCATCGGGACTCCTTGTCGCTCGGGGGATGGACACCGGCCGTGGCGGACACCGGCTGCGCTGCAGTGCGCTGTCGCAGCTCACGCTTGAGGACCTTGCCGCCGGCGTTGCGCGGCAGGTCGGGGACGAGGTCCACGTACCGCGGCCGCTTGTAGTTGGCGAGCCGCTCGGCGCAGAAGGCCACGATGTCGTCGTCGGTGGTGGCGGCGCCGTCGCGCACCACCACGAAGGCACGGCCGACCTCGCCGAGCCGCTCGTCGGGAACACCGACGACGGCTGACTCGACCACGCCGTCCAGCTGCGCGAGCGTCTGCTCGACCTCGGCGGGGTAGACGTTGAAACCGCCGCAGGTGTAGACGTCCTTCAGCCGGTCGGTCAGCGTCAGGTACCCGCGCTCATCGAGGTTGCCGACGTCGCCGGTGTGCAGCCAGCCGGCGTCGTCGACCGCCTCGGCGGTGGCATCCGGGTCGTCCAGGTAGCCCTGCATGACGTTGGGCCCGCGCAGCAGCACCTCGCCGTTCTCGCCCGGGCCCAGGACGCGCCCATCGCGGTCGACGATGCGGATCTCGAAGCCCGCGGTCGCGCGACCCGACGTGCGCGAGATCGTGTCCGGGGCGTCACCTGGGCGGCACATCGTGACGACGACGGCCTCGGTGAGCCCGTACGCCGTCAGCACGGTGTCGAACGTCAGGTCCCGGCGCATCCGCTCGACCAGGGCCATCGGGACCATGGCCGCGCCGGTCACCGCCAGCCGCAGCGACGACGTGTCGACCTCGGAGCGGTCGGGTGCGTCGAGCATGCTCTGGTAGATCGTCGGCGGACCGGGCAGCACCGTCACCCGCTCGCGGTGGATCAGCGTCATCGCCTGCGAGATGTCGAAGGTCGGCTGCGGGATGACCGTGGCGCCGCGGGACAGCGCGGCGAGCATGCCGGCCTTGTAGCCGAAGCTGTGGAAGAACGGGTTGATGACCAGGTAACGGTCGGTGTGGTCGAGCTCGCCGCACTCGGCCCAGGCGTCGGCCACCGCCATCGCCTGGCGATGGGTGCTCATCGCGCCCTTGCTGCGCCCGGTGGTCCCGGACGTGAAGAGGATGTCGCTGATGTCGTCGGGGCCGACGCGGGCGCTGCGCTGCTCGAGCCGCTGCCGCGTCACGGTGATCGTGTGCGACATCAGCTCCGCCCAGGGCAAGATGCCCGGTCCTGGCTCCGGCGCGGGCCCGGAACCGTCGCCGGGGAGCAGCACGACGTGGCGCAGGTCCGGCAGACCGGGGACCGGCCGGTCGGCACCGCCATCGACGTCGCTCTGGTCCGTTGCCGCGGCGGTGCGCAGTTGCTCGACGCGGTCCGCACCGAGGAAGCGGTCCGGTACGGCGAGCACGTCGGCCCGCGTGCGGGCGAGTACGTCGAGCGCCTCGTGCCCGGTGAACCGGGTGTTGACGGGCACCAGCGTGCCGCCCGCGCAGTGCACCGCGAGCGCGAACAGCATCCAGTGGTGGGTGTTCGGCGCCCACACCGCCACCCGGGCACGGGCCGGGACGTCGAGCGCGATCAGGGCCCTGGCGACGTCGTGCACCTCCGTCCGCAGGGTCTCGAAGTCCATCCGCACGTCACCGTCGACGACGGCCTCACGTTCACCGAACCGTTGCGCTGCACGCGCCAGCGCGGCGACCGTGGTCTGCGGCGGCGTCTCGGCCAACACGGCGACCCTCCTACCTAGCAAGTGCTTGGTAGGGTAGTCTAGGGCGCCACGACTTGACCAGGACGGCTCGACCAGGACAGCTCGACCAGACGGGGAGGCGCCGGTGCACCGTCGGGACAACGACGAGGACGCCGCCTTCCGGCAGTCGGTGCGGGAGTGGCTGGAGGACAACCTCGGCGGCGAGTTCGCGGCGGTCCGCGGTCTCGGTGGGCCCGGACGCGAGCACGAGGCCTTCGACGACCGGCTCGCGTGGGACCGGCACCTGGCCGCATCGGGGTGGACGTGCCTGGGCTGGCCGGTCGAGCACGGCGGCAAGGGGCTGCCGCTGCGGCAGCAGGTGATCTTCCACGAGGAGTACGCGCGCGCCGACGCCCCGGCGCGGGTCAGCCACCTCGGCGAGGAGCTGCTCGGACCGACCCTGGTCGCGTTCGGCTCCCCTGAGCAGCAGCAGCGCTTCCTCCCGCCGATCAGCAGGGTGGAGGAGCTGTGGTGCCAGGGCTACTCCGAGCCCGGAGCCGGCTCCGACCTTGCCTCGGTCAGCACCAGCGCCCGGCGGGACGGCGACGAGTGGGTCGTCACCGGGCAGAAGGTGTGGACGTCCCTGGCCCACGTCGCCGACTGGTGCTTCGCGCTGGTCCGCAGCGAGCCCGGCTCACGTCGGCACGCGGGACTGTCGTACCTGCTGGTCCCGATGCACCAGGGCGGCGTCGAGGTCCGCCCGATCGAGCAGCTGACCGGCACCTCGGAGTTCAACGAGGTGTTCTTCGACGGCGCCCGCACCGGGGTCGACTGCCTGGTCGGCGAGGAAGGCGGGGGCTGGAAGGTCGCGATGGGCACGCTCGGCTTCGAGCGCGGTGTCTCCACGATCGGCCAGCAGGTCGGCTTCCGCCGCGAGCTGGAGCACCTGATCGAGCTGGCGCGCCGCAACGGCAGCATCGACGACCCGGTCGTGCGCGATCGCCTCACGCGGGCCTGGATCGGCCTCGACGTGATGGGCGCCCACGCGCTCCGCACGCTCGACGGCTCGGAGCGGGAGGAGGGTTCCGCCGGCGCGGACTCGGTGTCGAAGCTGCTCTGGGCGAACTGGCACCGCGGCCTCGGCGAGCTGGCCATGGAGGTGGCCGGCGCCGACTCCCTGACCGTCGAGTCGCCGCCGTACGAGCTGGACCGGTGGCAGCGGCTGTTCCTGTTCAGCCGCGCCGACACGATCTACGGCGGGCCCAACGAGATCCAGCGCAACGTCATCGCCGAGCGGGTGCTCGGCCTGCCGAGGGAGGCGCGCCCGTGACCGGACGGCAGGACGGCCTCGCCCGGGTGCCGAGCGCCCCGACCGGGCACTCCCTGCTCCACGAGAAGGTCGTCGTCGTCACCGCGGCCGCCGGTACCGGCATCGGCTCCGCCGCGGCCCGCCGCTGTCTCGCCGAGGGCGCCCGGGTGCTCGTCAGCGACCGGCACCAGCGGCGTCTGGAGGAGGCCCGCGCCGAGCTCGCCGAGGAGTACGGCACGGACGCCGTCCTCGCGCGGCCCTGCGACGTGACCGACGACGCACAGGTCCGCGCGCTGGTGGTGGCGGCGGTCGACGGGTTCGGCCGGATCGACGTGATGGTCAACAACGCCGGACTCGGCGGCACCCGCTCGGTGGCCGAGATGAGCGACGAGGAGTGGAACACCGTCCTCGACGTGACGCTGTCGGGCACCTTCCGCTGCACCAGGGCCGCGCTGCGGCAGATGGCGGCGCAGGACGACGGTGGCGTGATCGTCAACAACGCGTCCGTCGTCGGCTGGCGCGCGCAGGCCGGGCAGGCGCACTACGCCGCCGCGAAGGCAGGAGTGATGGCACTGACCCGGTGCGCCGCGATCGACGCTGCGCCGCTGGGAGTGCGCGTCAACGCGGTCGCCCCGAGCATCGCCATGCACGAGCACCTCGCGAAGGTGACCAGTGACGACCTGCTGGCCCAGCTGGCCGAGCGTGAGGCGTTCGGCCGGGCCGCCGAGCCGTGGGAGGTGGCCAACGTGATCGCGTGGCTGGCCAGCGACTACGCGACCTACCTCACCGGCGAGGTCGTCTCGGTGAGCAGCCAGCACCCATGAGGAGGGGGACCTGTTGAGCCAGCGACGTCAGGAGCTGCTGGACCTGTCGGCCCGGCTGTTCGCCGAGCGGGGGTACGGCGCCACCACCGTGCGCGACATCGCCGACGAGGCCGGCATCCTGTCCGGCAGCCTGTACCACCACTTCCAGTCCAAGGAGGAGATCGTCGACGAGATCCTGTCGACGTTCCTCGACGAGCTGTTCACCAGCTACCGGGAGGTGATGGCCCAGGACCTCGGCGCGCGGCAGAAGCTCGAGGCCGTGGTGGTGGAGTCCTTCGAGTGCATCGACCGGCACCATGCCGCGGTGGCGATCTTCCAGAACGAGGCCAAGAAGCTCGCGCAGTCGGCGCGGTTCTCCTACCTCAACGACCGGGGGCGCGAGTTCCGGGAGCTGTGGCAGCAGATCCTGCAGGACGGCGTGCGCACCGGGGCGTTCCGGCCCGGCCTCGACATCGACCTCGTGTTCCGGTTCATCCGCGACACCGTGTGGGTCGCGGTGCGCTGGTACCAGCCCGGCGGACGGCTGTCCGCACAGACGGTCGCGGCGCAGTACCTCGACATCCTGCTCGACGGTATCGCCGCCAGGCGTGGCCGCAGCCGCGTGGCGAACGGGATCCAGACACCGAAGGAGAAGCAGCGTGCCTGAGGCCTACATCGTCGACGCCGTCCGCACACCAGTCGGCAAGCGGGGCGGCGGCCTGTCGGAGGTGCATCCGGCCGACCTGGGGGCGCACGTGATCAAGGCGCTGATCGGCCGCAGCGACGTCGACCCCGGTGTGGTCGACGACGTCGTCTTCGGCTGCGTGGACACCATCGGCCCGCAGGCCGGTGACGTCGCCCGGACGGCGTGGCTGGCCGCCGGTTACCCGGAGGAGGTCCCCGGCGTCACCGTCGACCGGCAGTGCGGCTCCAGCCAGCAGGCCGTGCACTTCGCCGCGCAGGCCGTGATGAGCGGTACCGCCGACCTGGTGGTCGCCGGCGGGGTGCAGAACATGAGCCAGATCCCGATCTCGGCCGCGATGCTGGCCGGGGAGCAGTACGGCTTCAGCACGCCGTTCGAGGGCAGCCGCGGCTGGGCCCGCCGCTACGGCGACGAGGAGATCTCCCAGTTCCGCGCCGCCGAGCGCATCGCCGAGCGGTGGGACGTCTCCCGCGGCGAGATGGAGGAGTTCGCCCTGCGCAGCCACAAGCTGGCCGGCGACGCACGGGCCGCCGGCGCCTTCTCCGCGGAGATCGCCCCGATCCGGGGGGTCACGCAGGACGAGGGCCCACGACCGGACACCAGCCTCGACAAGATGGCCGGCCTGCAGCCCCTCGTCGAGGGCGGCCGGCTGACCGCCGCGCTGGCCAGCCAGATCTCCGACGCGGCCGCGGCGATCCTGGTCGCCTCCGAGCTGGCGCTCAGCGACCACGGCCTGCGTCCGCGCGCGCGGGTGCACCACCTCAGCGCCCGGGCGACCGACCCGGTGTTCATGCTGACCGCGCCGATCCCTGCCACCCAGCACGCCCTGGGCCGGTGTGGCCTGACCGTCGACGACATCGACCTGTTCGAGGTCAACGAGGCGTTCGCCAGCGTCGTCCTCGCGTGGCTGCGGGACACCGGTGCCGACCCCGCCCGCGTGAACGTCAACGGCGGCGCGATCGCCCTGGGGCACCCGATCGGAGCGACCGGCGCACGGCTGATGACGTCGCTGCTCGGCGAGCTCGAGCGGCGCGACGCCCGCTACGGCCTGCAGGTGATGTGTGAGGGCGGCGGCCAGGCCAACGTGACGATCATCGAACGCCTGGACTAAAGAGGGGTACGCCCTCCTCAGCGCACGGCGACGCCGAAGAAGCCCAGCCCCACCACGGGTGCCGGCTTCTCGACGTGCCGCTCGTAGCGGTACGGGCCGTTGGGAGTGCGCAGGTTCAGCTGCGCCGTCACGGTGTTGTTCGTGGGTGCTGCGGCCATCTGGTGGAGCAGGGCGGGGAAGGAGCCGACGGGACCCGCTGAGGCACCGGGCTGCAGGCCCGCGAACTGGCCCATGCCGCTCTGGCCGCCACGCACCGAGAACACGCCGAACCGTCCCCGCGCGGAGCGTGGGATGCGGGCCTGGAAGTGGGCCCACTGGCGGTTGACGGTGCTGCCGCGGGCGGGCTCGAGCCATGCGCGTACACGCAGGGTCTTTCCGGCGCGCTTGACCACCGTGGAGCGGCGGCTCTGGGTGACCCAGCGTCCGCCGAGGAGCACCTGCACGGCGCCGAGCCGGTGCTGGCGGAAGCTCGTGGACAGCCGCGCTCGCTGCTCGACCCTGACCACCGCGACGTCCTCGAAACGGTTGGTGAGGATCCGGCGCAGGTCCAGGTGGAAGTCCCACGGCATCGACCAGGTGAGGTCGCCCGCGCTGGAGTAGACGTCGCGGCGGTTCAGTGTGGCCTGCCTGCCGTTGGGGCGCCGCACGGTGACGGTCCACGCCAGCGCACCGGTGCCCCCGCGGTAGCCGTCGTAGACGCTGTCGAGGTTCGACATCAGGTGCATGGTGGCGACGTCGGCGGCCATGGCCGGGTCGGTGACGTGGGACGAGCCGGTGCGACGGTTGCCTTCGGTCGACGTGACCGTCGAGGAGACCGGCGTGGACCTCGGCGCGGAGCCGAGGCGGCCGAAGATGCCGGCCAGCCGGTCCTGCGTGAAGATTCCGACCGGGGACGACACGTTGGCCACCTTGAACGAGCCCAGCGAGCTGTCACGCTCCACCAGCACCGCGTCGGCGCCGTGGAGGGAGGCGGTGGCCCTACCGGTCAGCCCGAACGGGTGCCCGAACGCGAGCACGGAGCCCTCGCAGACCGCGGTCACCGTCCCGACGCCGGCTGCGGTCATGTCCCCGTACGACATCGCCATCGCGATGTTGCCACCCGGCACGATCGCATCCGCAGCGCTCGGGGCGCCGGTGCCTCCACCGGCGGCCAGCGGTGTCCTGCCCAGAGCGAGGCGCTTGGTCAGCCGACCGAGTCGCTCGCGGCCGAGACCAGAGACTGCCAGCGGCATCGACAGCCGGGAGAAGCCCGGTTGTGCCTGCCCAGCCTGCAGGCCGGCGGCGCGCAGCTCGGTGACGGCTCGCGCCGTGGTCTCGACGGTACGGCTGGCCTGCGCCGCCTTGGCGTCGTACTTGCCGAGGTCGTACATCGCGGCGGCGGGGGTGACGCCCGCGATGTCGCTCGGGGAGTACGAGAGGCCGTACGAGACGGCACCGATCAGCCGTCCGTCCGCGGCGTACACGGGTGAGCCGGACATGCCGGCCCAGATGCCGCGGTCGACGTTGCCGTCCTCGTCGGTGATGACGGAGCCGGACAGCTCGACCATGACCATGTCGACGCCGAGGGCGATGCCGTTCTTGATGGTTCCGACGTACTCGCCGGTGAACGCGTCCGGCACGGTTCCCGAGCTCACCGTGAGGCCGTGCACGGGGTCGCCGTCCCGGAGATCGGCGACGGGGTACGCCTCGGGGCAGCCAGGGTCCGCGTCCGCTGCGGAGGCTGTGGGCGTGGTCGGCAGCACGGCGGCGGTGAGGGCTGCGGCGGCGGTGGCGGCGAGCAGCGCACGGCCGCGTCGGCGCAGGGCGAGGCGGATGAAGCGTGACATGGGGATTTCCCGGAGAAGAACCGACCGGGGCCTAGCGCGCCGGTCGTGCTGGAAGCATCAAACACCGCAGCCGTCCGATTTGTCCCGGGAATCGTGAAGGTGCCCTGGGGCACCGACCTCACTCGACGCACCGGCCCGGCCCCTGCGTGAGGGACCGGGCCGGTGGTGCGACGTGCGCTGCCGCAGATCTCTTTCTACTGGACGCCCAGGGCGGCCTCGAAGTCCGCGTACGGGATGAAGGTCCCGTGCCCGCCGGCGATCCACTCCGGGTTGAGGTTGTTCGCCTCGACCAGGGCGGCGATCGCCTGCGCGTCCGCGTTGCTCGGGTCGGGCAGCCCCGGTGGCGAGTAGATGTCGCTGGTGAACAGCACCCCCTGGTCCGCGACGTACGGCACCACCATGTCGACCGAGTGGTCGGTCGGCAGCTGGTAGACCTCGATCTCCGACTGTGCGTCGTCGAGCACCAGGCCCGCTCCCGGGACGCCCTGGACGCTCGCCGGTGCGTTGGTCCGGTCGAGCCGGTCGGGCAGGATCGTCGAGCTGCGCTCCCGGAACACGCGCCGGAAGAACGCCACCGCGCGCTGGTGCACGACCGCGGTCGCGCCGAGGGCGACGTACGGCCGCTGACCGCCGGCGTGGTCGGCGTGGTGGTGCGTGGTGATCACGTGAGTGATCTGCTGGCCGGGGAAGGCGCGCCGGATGTACCGGATCACCGCTTCGGCGCGGTGGTCGTGCAGAGCGCCCTCGAAGACCACGATGCCGTTGTCGCGCTCCACCACCAGCGAGTTGTTCGCGACCCCGCCGAGCAGGGTGACGCCCTCGGCCGTGTTGACGCCGTCGGTGATCGCCGTGGGGTTGATGGCCGTCTGGCCGCCGTCCTTGATGAAGCCGAGGTTGGCGAACGACATCAGCCACTCGCTGGTCCGCTCACCGATGCGGGCGAGCCGCGCGCGGAAGGGTGCGGGCCCCAGGTTCGCGGGGAACCGGAAGACCCGTGGACGGACCCCCGGGTTCGCGGCCACCCGGGAGCGGACCTCGCGCAGCATCGGCTCGCCGTCGGACCGGAGCGTCACGCGGCGCGGGAACCGCAGGCCGGCGCCGGCCGCCGCCCAGCGCCGGTAGCGCGCCTCGACGAGCACGTCACGGCGTAGGTAGTCGTGCTGGATGGTGCGCAGCCGGGCCAGCCGGCCGGTCCGGGCATCGATGAACAGCCGGATCGGCGCGACGTTGTCGCGCAGCACCAGCACCCGGTAGGCGCGGCCGTCGAGCCTGCGCCGGCCTCCGTTGCGGGCCAGCTGGGGGTTCCGGAGGGCCCGCCGCAGGAGCACCTGCGGGTTGAGCAACATCTGCTCGGTGCGGATCGCCGCCCACCGGTCGGAGGTCATCGGCTTCGTGGCGGGTGCGGAGAAGTTGGCGTCGATGCCGCGGATGAAGCCACGCCGTCCCGACAGCACCTCGTGCACCGGCCGGGCCACGCCGACCGACGTGCGTACGGAGTCGACGCGCAGTCGCTCGGCCCCCCGCCTCGAGTCGAGCACGTAGCGGACGCGAGACTCGACCGTTGCGCTGCGTTCGGCCCCCACGCCGGGGACTCTGGCCTCGTCGAGGATCCAGCGCTGGGCGCTGGTGGCGTAACGGAACGAGCGCAGACCACGCAGGTCGGCCGCGCCGCCGACCGCGCGGACCGCCAGCTGGAGCGCGGCGGGACCGCGTCCCGCGGCGCCCGCGGCACGGGCATTGTTGTCCTGTGGTGCCGCTGTCGCGGCCGGGACGAGGCCGGCGAAGCCCACCGACACCGCAAGGGCGCCGATCGCCGTACCTCGGGAGAGCGACTGGAACCGCATCTGGTCCTCCCACAATCACGCCTGACCGGCGGCTTTCGGGCCGCGCCGAACGGGGCTGTCGGAGGGCGACGCGGTGTGCCTGGCAGGCCGGGTAGATCGGTGTTCCCCTGTCACACACGATGTGGGTGGCTGCGTGAACCTTCAATGACGTAGAAGAGCCATAGACGCCGCCGGTACCCGCGTGTACGACGGGCCGGCCCGAACGGACCAGCCAACAGGGCGACCCGGAGGTTCAGCCGGCTGCGCCGGGACCGTCAGCCGCTGACCTTGCCGAGCCGGTCCAGGACGGCGCAGGCCTCGGTCACGACGCCCTCGACGACCTGCCGGCAGGTCGGGAGGTCGTCCAGCATTCCGACCACCTGCCCGGCGGCGAACACGCCGGTGTCGGTGCGGCCCTGGACCAGCCCAGCCTCGAGCAGCGTTGCGGTGTTGGCGGCCATCAGCGTCTGCGACCAGGTGAGCTCCCCCCCGCGGCGATGGGCGACGCCCTCCCGCACCAGCTGCGTCCATGGGGTGCCGGTGATCTTCCTGAGCTCGCGTGCCGAGCGCATCGCCCGGGCCAGTCCCCGTACCCGGCTTCCGGTCTCCAGCCGGTCCACCAGCTCGGTGCGCAGCATCCGGTGCGGCATCCCGTCGACCTTGCGGGTCACCACGGTGTCGTCCAGGCCCGAGTCGAGGTACAGCCGCTTCACCGTGTCGGGCACGGTGCTCTCCTGGGTGAGGAGGAACCGGGTGCCCATCGCGACGCCGGCGGCGCCGTACGACAGCGCGGCCACCAGGCCGGGGGGGGGGGG
>DATABY010000051.1:0-13856 GCA_036259355.1 Nocardioidaceae bacterium | reverse complement strand
GGCCTCCGGCTCGGCGAAGAAGTTCGTCTCGAAGTTGACCAGGGTCCGCTCCGCGGGCTGGATCTGCACCTGGAGGCTGGGCAGCCCGATGCGTTGCACCTCGCGCAGCGCCATCTGCCACGTCACCCGCGGCGGCGCCGGTGGGCCGCCAGGGACAGCCGGAGATCTTGTCGGAGCTGGTGATATGCACTCTGCGCCGAGATATGTCCACGAGTCCGCAGCATCGGCACGAGTTCCTCGCACATAGTGAGCGGCCTGATACTGACGACCTGTGCATCCGCTAACGATCTGGCAGGCGTCGCCAGCCGCAAGAGAACACATCGGCGTCCAGCGTTCCTCCGCTATCGACCTCTCATAGTCAGGACCATGATCCGCGAATACAGGCGCTCGGGGACTCTCCGATGGAGCTCCCTCGCTAGTGTGTCCGTCTGCAAGGCAAGTGAGGCCCATTACCACGCTGTCATCTAGCGCGCCCCCGGACGCTACCGCCGTGTCGCAGCCAGTGCCCGCGTGGGCTGGGAACCCCACCATGGCAGTAGACATGAGGATGAGAACCACCGCTGCAGCCAGGCCGGCGTGGTTCACCGCGCCCGCTCCATTCGGGAGATCTTCCAAGTGTCACCGACCCGCCGAAGATCCATGGTCAACGAATAGGAGCCTTCCTCGACCCGACGAGGCCGGGACTCCGCACGCTCCTGGATGACTTGTGGCGCAGACATAACCTCCAAGCCAATCGTCCATCGATCGCCCCGCGCAGATGGCAGAACCGAGTATCGAGTCGCCTTGAGGTTGCCTCCCCGGAGCCGGCCGCCACGGTCATACACATCGGCTACGCCTTGAGCGATGTTGCGGCACGACATGCAGGCCGTGGTACTCACACGAAGCAACGTGTCGGTGTGCCCAGTACGGGATACGAAGTTCAGCACTCGCAAGAAGTGGTGGGCGAATGCGACGGCGCCTGCTTTGGTGTTCGCCTTTGCAGCGGCCGGGAGACGGGGCGGCGCTGGAGCGACTGTCGGCGTCGGCGAGGTGGTGGTAACAGGACTCGTCGGCGGCGTCGTCGGCGTGGTCGGGGGCGGCGGATCGGCCGCCGGCTCGGCACCCGAACATCCCGTTGGCACGAGCATCAGCACCAGCAGCACGGCGACGACGCCTGCCCGCCGGCTCGGTCGCGAAGCCAGTCCCGACACCTGGGAGTCCTCTCACCCGTGCCAGCCCCCGCCCTCGGAGGGAAAAACTAGCCGGATCGCCGCAGGTGCAACAGACCCTGAAGGTGAAGCCTGTGGAAATCGCGCCGACGGGGGGGCTTACGTCCGAGGACGGGTGACCAAGTCCACGCTCAAGGCGTCGGACGTAGCGGCGCTTGCGCGCAGGACTCGGACGCTACGGACACATGTCTGCGCACAATGCACCCGCCGCCAGCGGCCGAGTAACAGCCAGACCTCAGTCGAGGTAGTCGCGCAGCACCTGCGAGCGCGAAGGGTGACGCAGCTTCGACATGGTCTTGGACTCGATCTGCCTTATCCGCTCGCGCGTCACGCCGTACACCTTGCCGATCTCGTCCAGCGTCTTGGGCTGGCCGTCGGTGAGGCCGAACCGCATCGACACCACGCCGGCCTCGCGCTCCGACAGTGTGTCGAGCACGGCGTGCAGCTGCTCCTGCAGCAGCGTGAACGACACCGCGTCGGCGGGCACGATCGCCTCGGAGTCCTCGATCAGGTCGCCGAACTCCGAGTCGCCGTCCTCACCAAGCGGGGTGTGCAGCGAGATCGGCTCCCGGCCGTACTTCTGGACCTCGATGACCTTCTCCGGGGTCATGTCCAGCTCGATCGCGAGCTCCTCGGGCGTCGGCTCGCGCCCCAGGTCCTGCAGCATCTGCCGCTGCACCCGGGCCAGCTTGTTGATGACCTCGACCATGTGCACCGGGATGCGGATCGTGCGCGCCTGGTCGGCCATGGCGCGGGTGATCGCCTGCCGGATCCACCAGGTGGCGTACGTCGAGAACTTGTAGCCCTTGGTGTAGTCGAACTTCTCCACCGCGCGGATCAGACCGAGGTTGCCCTCCTGGATCAGATCCAGGAACAGCATGCCGCGGCCGGTGTAGCGCTTGGCCAGCGACACCACCAGCCGCAGGTTGGCCTCGAGCAGGTGGTTCTTGGCCCGCCGACCGTCCTCGGCGATCCACCCCAGCTCCTCGGCCAGCTTGGCGGCGAGCCTGCCGCCGGCGGCGACCTTCTCCTCCGAGAACAGGCCGGCCTCGATCCGCTTGGCGAGCTCGACCTCCTGCTCGGCGTTCAGCAGCGGCACCTTGCCGATCTGCTTGAGGTAGTCCTTGACCGGGTCGGCCGTGGCGCCGGCCACCATGACCTGCTGCTCGGGCTCGTCGGTGTCGTCGGCCGTCGACAGCACGAACCCCTGCTTCTCGTCTTCCTTCAGCGTGGGGTCGTTGGCCAGGTCACGCTCGAACTCCTCGTCGGGGATGTCCTCGAGCGTCTTCTTGTCGTTGGCGTCGACGACGGCGTTGGCCAGGGCGCTGGCCGCCTTCTTGGAGAGCACGTCGCCCTTCTTCGCGGCCGCCTTCTTCGGCACCGCGACCTCGAGCTCGTCGTCGGGCGCCAGGTCCTCGGCGGCGAGATCCTCGGGCAGCACCTCTTCGGGCAGCTCCTCGGCCGGCTTCTCGGCGGGGGCCTTCTTCGCCGCCGACTTGTTCGTCGCGGCCTTCTTCGCCGGCGCCTTCTTGGCCGGTGCCTTCTTCTCGGCCGACTTGGCGGCGGACTTCTTGGCCGGGGCCTTGGCGGAGGACTTCTTCGTCGCCGTCGCCGACACGGTCGTACGGCGACTCGCGGCCGCTGCCACCTTCTTGCCTCCGGACGAGTCTGCGGCGGAAACCACGACGGTCACTCCCTCCTCGCTCAGCATCCTGAGCAGGGCCTTGCTCTGCGTGGGCGGAACGGCCGCGAGATCGCAGGCGGTGCGTACCTCGTCGGCGGTGACGGTGCCGGTCTCCCGACCTCTGTCGAGCAACCCCTGCACGTCCGGGTGGCTGAGGGCGTCAACGGACGGCTTGCGGGACGTGCTGGACGACACGTACGACCTCTCGACTCGTGAGCGGTAAGAACTGCGTTGCCACCAGGCGACAACCGCTGCAGTAGATCATTGTGACACGTGTTCAAAGGCGCCCCGGGCCCGGACCGGGTCGGCGTCCCGTCGCGCCGTTGCGACGGTGACCGCCTCGGGCTACCCGCGACTCTTCGCTTTCATCTCCTTCTTGAACGTACGCACCCGGTCCAAGGACTGCTCGTCGACGACATCGGCGACCGAGCGGTACGCACCGTCCTCGCCGTAGCTGCCGGCCGCCTCCCGCCAGCCGTCGGGCTGCACGCCCAGCTGCTTGCCCAGCAGCGCCACGAATATCTGCGCCTTCTGCTTGCCGAAGCCAGGCAGCGCCTGCAGCCGGCGCAGCAGCTCGCGCCCGGAGGCCGCCTCCGCCCACAGCCGGGTGGTGTCACCGTCGTACTCCGCCTGGACGTGCCGGGCCAGGTCCTGGATCCGGCCGGCCATCGACCGCGGGTAGCGGTGCACGGCCGGCGGTACGGCGCACATCGTCGCGAACTCCTCGGGGTCGGCCGCGGCGATGGCCGCGGTGTCGAGCGTCCCGAAGCGCTCCTTGACCTTCGCGGGCCCCATGAACGCGTGCTCCATCGGGAACTGCTGGTCCAGCAGCATCCCGCACAGCAGCCCGAACGGGTCGCTGGACAGCACCTCGTCAGCGGCATCGTCCTGCGCGATCTGGATCCTCGCCACCACTGGTCCTTCCCCGGCTCGCTGTCGGCGTCTACTCGGCGGCCTTGACCGCCAGCACGGGGCACGCCGCGTCGAGCAGCACCCGCTGTGCGTTGCTCCCGAGGATCAGCTTGCCGACCGGAGACCGCCGGCGCAGCCCGATCACGATCAGCTCGGCGCCGACCTCCTCGGCGATGCTGATCAGGTCCTCGGCGGGGTCCAGGCCACGCACGAGCTGACGGATCTCGTGCTCGACCCCGGCGTCGTCGAGCTGCTTGCGCACCTCCTCGAGCTGCGACTCCGACTCGATGGCGTCCTCCCCGGCGAAGTCCCGGCCGCCGCGGTGGGAGTTGATGACCACCAGCCGCGAGTTGCGCAGCCGTGCCTCGTCGGCCGCGCGGCGAAGCGCCGCGTGGCCCTCGGCCTTGGGGACGTATCCGACCACGATGCTGCCCATCAGGCGTCCTCTTTCGAGTGTGAGGTTTTGCACGCACGCTACCGGACCCCAGGCCGTACCGAGCCTGTGGACGGCGGCGACGCGGGGGCGCGTCGTGTCGGCACGATGGACCGCATGGCCCGAGCTGCCACCGCGTCATCGCATCCGTTGGGCCGCTGGCTGCGCGCACGCGTGATCCGGCTGCGTGAGGCGACCCGACGCCGGGTGTTCCCCGCGGCGGTCGAGCTGGTGGCACCCGACGCCGACGCGGGCGACGCCCCCGTGGCGACCTGGATCCACGACGAGCCGCCCGACCATGCGCTGCGCGTCGACGTGCTCGTGCGCCTGCTCACCGACTGCCGCTGCCGCGGGCTGCGCGTGGTCAGCCTGGTGCACGTCCGGCCGGGGCCGCACGAACCGGGCGACCTGGATCTCGCCTGGCTGGCCGCGGCGCGGATCGCCGCCCAGATCAGCGGTGTCGAGCTGGTCACCGTGCTCGTGCTGAGCCGCTGGGGATGGCTGGACCTGCTGACCGGGGCGGAGCGGTCGTGGGCGCGCCCTCGCCGCCGGGCCTAGTCGGTCGGCCAGGTGTGCACCGGCTCGTTGGAGTGCATGTGGCCGCGGTAGCGCTGGACGACCGCGCGCATCGCGTCGAGCCGGCTGAGGCCGGAGTTGTCGTAGGCCTGGTGGAAGGCCTCCGCCTGCCACGTCGCACCGTTGCGGCCGGTCTTGCACCGCTGCTCGATGACGCCGAGAAGCCGGTCCCGCTCGTCCGGCCCGACGCCCCAGGTGTCCAGGCCCTCCGCCGCCATCGGCAGCAGCCGGCGCAGCACGAGCTCACCGGCGGGCACGGTGCCCAGCCCCGGCCAGTACAGCTGGGCGTCGATCCCGTGCTGGGCACCGGCGTGGAAGTTCTCCTCCGCCGCGCTGAAGGACATCTGGCTCCACAGCGGGCGCTGCTGCCGCACCAGCGTGCGCACCAGACCGAAGTAGAAGGCGGCGTTGGCCAGCGTGTCGACCACGGTGGGCCCCGCGGGCAGCACGCGGTTCTCGACCCGCACGTGCGGCTCGCCGCGGACGACGTCGTAGACCGGGCGGTTCCACCGGTAGATCGTGCCGTTGTGCAGCCGCAGCTCCGGTAGCTCCGGCGTGTCACCGCGGTCGAGCACCTCGACCGGGTCCTCGTCCTCGCAGATGGGGAGCAGCGCCGGGTAGTAGCGGACGTTCTCCTCGAACAGGTCGAAGATCGAGTTGATCCACCGCTCTCCGAACCACACCCGCGGCCGCACGCCCTGGGCCTTCAGCTCCTCGCTGCGGGTGTCGGTGGCCTGCTCGAACAGCGCGATCCGGGTCTCGCGCCACAGCTCCTTGCCGAACAGGAACGGCGAGTTGGCGCCGAGCGCCAGCTGGATCCCGGCGATGGCCTGGGAGGCGTTCCAGCACGCCGGGAAGTCGGCGGGGCTGACCTGCAGGTGCAGCTGGGTCGAGGTGCAGGCGGCCTCCGGGATGATCGTGTCGGCGGTCGCCGTCAACCGCTCGATGCCGTCGATCGCGATCCTGATGTCCTCCCCGCGCGCGGCCATCATCTGGTCGTTGAGCAGGCCGTAGCGGGGGTTGGCCGAGATGGTGTCCGCGGCCATGTGGCCGGTTCCCAGCGTGGGCAGGATGCCGACCATGAGCATGTGCGCGCCGATCTCGCTGGCGCGTTCCTCACCCTCGTTGAGGCTCTTGCGGATGTCGGCCTCGAAGCCGGCTGCGCCGTCCTCGCCGAACCGGCGCGGCGGCACGTTGATCTCGATGTTGAACTGGCCCAGCTCGGTCTGGAACGCCGGGTCGGCGATCGCCTCGAGCGCCTCGGCGTTCTTCATCGCCGGGTCGCCGACGTCGTCGACCAGGTTGAACTCGATCTCCAGCCCGGTCATGGGACGCTCGGACTCGAACCGCGACTCGCGCAGCATCCGTGCGAACACGTCGAGACACCGGCGCACCTTGGCGCGGTAACGGGTGCGGTCCTCACGGGAGAACTCGCGCTTGTCGACCTGTTGACCCATGACGCCTCCTTGCGCGGCTCGGGCGGCCCGTCGCCGGCCCAGCCGTCAGGTTCCCGGTACCAGCCTCCCGTATGCGGGGCCAAGCGCAAAGCAGCCACGGCTCAACACGCGAACCGCTCGATCTGCTCCAGCGGCACGGGCTGCCAGACCGACGGTGACACCGCCTGCTCCAGTGACTGCACGATCAGCTCTGCCCAGGAGTACGCCGGGTCCGCCTGCAGGGCCCGCTCGACCGCACACCAGGACAGGGCGCCGTTGCCCTCCAGCCAGGCGGCGAACGCGGTCAGGCAGGCGACCGCGGGCTCGTACGGCGGAACGACCCGGGCAAGCACCTGGTGCCACAGCTGCAGGTGCTGCCCGGCCGTGGGCCGCGACATCATCGACCAGGCGATGTCGCGGGCGGCCACGACACTGACCGCGACCGCGAGCCGTGCGGCCTCGTCGTCGGTCAGCGGCCGTGGCTCGACCAGCCAGGTGCTGACGAACCGGCGCACCCAGCCCATGCGCGCGCGCAGGGCTTCCTCGGTGCTCACCCTGCGTGCCCCGAGCGCGTCGGCGCGAAAGGCGGCGACGAGCTTCTTCCCCTCCCGCGCGAAGGTCTCCTCCATGGCCCGACGCCGGGCGCCGGACACGGCCGCCACCTGCCCGCGCAACGCTTCGCGGTCCGGAAGGGCCACCTGGCCGTGCAGCACCTGCTCGGCCACCAGCGGGTGGTCGCCCAGGTCGTAGGGAGTGCCCTCCTCGGGGCAGCACGGCCGGTCGCAGGTGTAGCAGAACCAGCGCCGGCCGTCGCTGCGGTAGGCGTCGACCAGGACCGTGTCGGTGCGCTCGAGCCACTGCTGGAGCGTGTGCACGAGCGGGCCGGCGACGGAGTCGTCGGCGGCATAGGCCACCAGCAACACCTCGTCGGCGCCGTGGTGCCGCAGCACGTCGAGGAGGTAGCGGGCGACGTCTGGGACGTGCGGCAGCGGCGGCAGGTCGAGGCGGGCGGTGAACCCGAACCGACGCCGCGGCCCGTTGAGGGTCAGCGCCACCAGGCTGTCCTGGGGATGGAAGCCGAGCCGGTACGGGACGATCGCGAGGACGTCCTCGGGGCTGCGTGCCTTCAACACCGGCTGGTCGGGCTGGTCGTCGAGCCCGTGGGTCTGGTCGCAGGGATGCGCGTCTGTGCTCATGGCCTGCCAGCCTGGGCCCGAAACGCGGGCGCCGACGGTGAAATCTGCTGACCTGTGGATAAGGCACGATGAGCCCATGCGGAGCGAGGCGTCGGTCATGCACCTCGACCTCGACGCGTTCTACGCGGCGGTCGAGCAGCGTGACAAGCCTTCGCTGCGCGGCAAGCCGGTCGTTGTCGGCGGCATCGGCCCGCGGGGGGTCGTGGCCACGGCGTCGTACGAGGCACGGACGTTCGGCGTGCACTCGGCCATGTCGACCGCCGAGGCGCGGGCACGGTGCCCGCACGCGGCCTTCCTGGCCGGCCGGTTCCACGTCTACCGCCGCACCAGCGAGGCGGTGATGGCGGTCCTGCGCGAGATGTCGCCACTGGTGGAGCCGTTGTCCCTGGACGAGGCCTTCGTGGACCTGCAGGCCGGGCCGATGACCGACTTCTCCACCGGTGCGGTCACCACCGCCGTACGCCGGATCAAGGACGACGTCCAGGAGGTGAGCGGTGGGCTGCACGGCTCGGTCGGCGTGGCGACCTCGAAGCTGGTCGCCAAGATCGCCAGCGACCTGGACAAGCCAGACGGCCTGGTCGTGGTCGCGGCCGGTACCGAGTCCGACCTGCTGCGGTCGATGCAGGTCACGGTCATCCCCGGTGTCGGTCCCGCGACGGCCGAACGACTGCGCCGGGTCGGCGTGCACACCGTGGAGGAGCTGGAGCGGGTCAGTGCCGCCGAGCTGGTCCGCATCGTCGGCGAGGCGCAGGGCCGGTCGCTGTACCGGCTGTGCCGCGCCGACGACGACCGCGCGGTGGTGGCCGAGCGCGCATCGAAGTCGGTGAGCGTGGAGGACACCTTCGCGACCGACCTCGTCGACGCGGCGCTGCTGCAGGCGATCGCGAGCCGGCACGCCGAGCAGGTCTGCGAGCGGCTGCGCAAGGCCCGGCTGTCCGGCCGCACGATCACGCTGAAGACGCGGCTGTTCGACTTCACCACCCATACCCGCTCCGCGACCCTGCCCGGACCGACCGACGACCCGCGGGTCGTCTCCCGGGTGGCACGGCAGCTGCTGGCCGAGTCCGACACCTCCGGTGGCGTCCGGCTGTTGGGCGTCGGCGTCTCCGGCCTGGCCGACTGGATCCAGGAGGACCTGTTCAGCGAGCACGACGAGCAGCCCGGGGACCCCACCGGCGTCAAGACCGGGAACCGGGCCGACGACCGGTCCGGTTATGACGCGGACAACCTGTTCGAGTCGGTCCAGCGGGGTCGCGACCGATGGCTGCCGGGGCTCGACGTCGTGCACAGCGCGCACGGGCCGGGCTGGGTGTGGGGCTCGGGCCTGGGCCGGGTCACGGTGCGCTTCGAGACCGCCGAGACCGGCCCCGGACCGGTGCGCACGTTCGCCGCCGACGACCCCGACCTGAGCGCCGTCGTCGCAACCGTGCCGGCAGACGATGCACGGCAGGACGCCGCGATACCCGAGGGGGCAGAGGTCTCGGAGACCGGTCAGCGGTCCTGACCGGCCGCGGCCGCCAGCAGCTGCTCGACCGTACGCCGGCCGTGGGCGAACGCGTCCGGCTGCGCGCCCGCGGTGGCGAGCACCAGCACGCCTTCGTGCACGAGGTGTACAGCCGCCGCCAGCTGCTCGGGCTCCGGAAGCCCGTCCTCCTCGCACAACCGGCGGTAGAGCCGCTGCGTCCACTGCTTCTCGGAGCGGATCACCTCCACACCGGGATGGTCGGAGCCGCCCAGCTCGGCGTAGGCGTTGACGAACGCGCAGCCCCGCGACTGCTCCGCCATCCACAGCTCCAGGGCGTCCAGGACGCCCAACGGACCCCATGGCGGCCTGCGGTCCACCGACATCTCGTCGAGGTGACGCGAGACGAACTCCCGCCAGCGATGCTGCCGGCGCTGCAGGTAGAGGACCACCAGACCCTCCTTGGACCCGAACCGGTCGTACAGCGTCTTCTTGGTGGTCTCTGCGACCTCGGCGATCAGGTCCACCCCGACGGCGTGGATGCCCCGGTCGTAGAACAGCTCGCTGGCCGCCGCGACGAGGCGTTCGCCCGCCGGCGTGAGCGGCCGCAGGGCCTCGGGAAGCTCGGGTGCGGTCATGGGACCTCCCTGTTTCACTCGGTGCACTGCAAGTATACAGACCGGTATGGTTATATCGCGCCATGCGACGTTCTCCTCGTACCGACCTGCTCGCCGGCGCCTGCCTGGTGGTGCTGTGGAGCTCGGGCTTCGTCGGGGCCGTCCTCGGCACCCGGTACGCGCCCGCGGACACTCTGCTGGCGTGGCGCTACCTGTGTGCGGCCGCCATCCTGGTGGCGCTGATGGCCGTCCGCGGCGCCCGGCTCGACCGGGCGACCGGCCGCCGGCAGGTCGTGCTCGGCCTGCTCTGCCAGGTCGGCTACCTCGGCGGAGTCGTCAGTGGCGTCGGCCTCGGCGTCCCGGCCGGGACGGCCGCGCTCGTGGCAGCGCTGCAACCGCTGGTGGTGGCCACACTGGCCGGCCCGCTGCTGGGCGAGCGGACCGGACGCGGTCAGGCCGCGGGGCTGGTGGCCGGGCTGGCCGGTGTCGCGCTGGTCGTGGGCGACGACCTGCAGCCGGCCTCTGCGCCGGTCTGGGCCTACCTGCTGCCGGTCGCCGGAATGCTCACGCTGTCGGCCGGCACGCTGCTCGACCGCCGCCTCCGGCCGGCCGAGAGCCTGCTCGATGCGCTCACGGTTCAGACGGTGACGGCCGCGGTGTGCTTCGCCGCCGCGGCCTGGGTCGGCGGGCGGCTGGCCCCGCCTCCGGAGGCCGGCTTCTGGTGGGCGGTCGCCTGGACGGTGGGGCTGTCGTCGTTCGGCGGCTACGGCAGCTACCTGCTCGTGCTGCGCCGAGGCGGCGCGAACCGGGTCAGCACCCTGCTGTACCTCACCCCGCCGACCACGATGCTGTGGGCGTTCTGGATGTTCGGCCAACGCCCGGGCGCGCTGGCACTGCTCGGCATGGCGGTCTGCGCCGCCGGTGTGTTCGCCGTCCTCGGGCCGCGTCGCGAGGCCGCTCCGGGAGGGCCCGGCGCACGCCCGGAAACGGCACGAACAGCCCCCGAGGACGGCGAGATAGCGTGCAGGGCATGACTGACACCGCCGCCAGCAGCGTCGACACGACGACCACCGCTCCGCCCGTCGCCAAGAAGGTGCCGCACGAGCGCACCCACCACGGCGACACCGTCGTCGACGACTACGAGTGGCTGCGCGACAAGGAGTCGGCGGACACGGTCGGCTACCTCGAGGCCGAGAACGCCTACACCGAGCAGCAGACGGCGCACCTGAAGGGACTGCGCGAGCAGATCTTCACCGAGATCAAGACGCGAACCCAGGAGACCGACCTCTCGGTGCCGTCCCGGCTCGGGGACTGGTGGTACTACTCGCGCACCGTGGAGGGCCAGCAGTATGCCCTGCACTGCCGTACCGCCGCCCGGTCAGGTGACCAGCCCGGCGACTGGGACCCCCCGGTGCTCGAGCCCGGCGTCGACGTTCCCGGGGAGGAGCTGCTCCTGGACGGCAACGCGCTCGCGGAGGGCAAGGCGTTCTTCTCCCTCGGCACCTTCTCGGTCAGCCCGGACGGCACCCTGCTGGCCTTCTCCACCGACTTCGCCGGCGACGAGCGCTACACCCTCCGGGTCAAGGACCTGCGCACCAACGAGATGCTGCCCGACGAGGTGCCGAACACGTTGGGCGGGGCGACCTGGGACCTCGGCGGCACCACGCTCTTCTACACCACGGTCGACGAGGCCTGGCGTCCCGACAAGGTGTGGCGGCACCGACTCGGCACCGCGGCCACCGACGACGTGCTGGTCTTCCACGAGCCCGACGAGCGGTACTGGACCGGGGTGGGTCGCACCCGCAGCGACCGGTACCTGATGATCGTCAGCGGCTCCAAGACCACGACCGAGTACCGCGTACTGCACGCCGACGACCCCGCCGGTGAGTTCCGGGTGGTCGCCCCACGCAGGCAGGGCGTCGAGTACAACGTCGAGCACGCGGTCGTGGCCGGCGAGGACCGGTTCCTGATCCTGCACAACCACCAGGCGGTGAACTTCGAGCTCGCCGAGGCGCCCGTCGACACGCCCAGCCCCGAGCACTGGCGCACGCTGATCGCGCACTCCGACTCCGAGCGGCTGGAGGACGTCGACGCGTTCGCCACGCACCTGGTCGTGTCGCAGCGCAGCAAGGGCCTCACCGAGCTCCGCGTCGTGCCGTTGACCGAACAGGGGTACGGCGACGGCTACCTGATCGGCTTCGACGAGCCGCTGTACACCGTCGGAGCTGCCGCCAACCCGGAGTTCGGCCAGCCCATGGTGCGGCTCGGCTACACCTCGTTGGTGACCCCGTCCTCGGTCTACGACTACGACGTCCACAGCCAGGCGCTGGTGCTGCGCAAGCAGACGCCGGTGCTCGGCGGCTACGACCCCGACGACTACGAGCAGCACCGCGAGTGGGCCACCGCCCCCGACGGCACCCGGGTACCGCTCTCACTGGTGTGCCGCAGGGGCACGCCGCGCGACGGGTCGGCGCCGCTGGTGCTGTACGGCTACGGGTCCTACGAGATCAGCAGCGACCCGGTGTTCAGCATTCCGCGGCTGTCGCTGCTCGACCGCGGCATCGTGTTCGCGATCGCGCACGTGCGCGGCGGCGGCGAGATGGGCCGGCACTGGTACGACGAGGGCAAGGTGCTGCACAAGCAGAACACCTTCACCGACTTCGTCGCCTGCGCCCGGCACCTGGTGGCGCAGGGCTGGACCGGTCCCGAGCGTCTGGTTGCCCACGGCGGCAGCGCCGGCGGCCTGCTGATGGGCGCGGTGGCCAACATGGCGCCGGACGACTTCGCGGGCATCCTCGCCGAGGTGCCGTTCGTGGACCCGCTGACGAGCGTCCTCGACCCGTCGCTGCCACTCACCGTGATCGAGTGGGAGGAGTGGGGCAACCCGCTGGAGGACCCCGAGGTCTACGCCTACATGAAGGCGTACTCGCCGTACGAGAACGTGGAGGCCAAGGACTATCCGGCGATCCTGGCCGTGACCAGCATCAACGACACCCGGGTGCTGTACGTTGAGCCGGCCAAGTGGGTGGCGCGTTTGCGGGCCACCCGCACTGGGCACTCTCCGTTACTGCTGAAGACCGAGATGGGGGCTGGTCACGGTGGGCCCAGCGGCCGCTACAACGCGTGGCGAGAGCGCGCGTTCTCCTACGCCTGGGTGATCGACGTCCTCGGAGCGCCCCACGAACCGCTCAGGCGGAGTTCCTAAGAAGATCCTGAGGACGGCAACTAATCGGGCGCTGGGTACGTATTCCTAATCACCAAACGGAATCTTCAGCGCGGTGTGGGCGTTATTCGTGACACCAGCGAGATTCACCAGGAAGGGAGCGTCCGTGGCAGACCGCCGTACGCAGACACTCGAGGCGACAGAGGGGCGCGACAGCGTCGGTATGTACCTCGACGAGATCGCGCGTACCCCTCTGCTTGACGCAGCGACCGAGGTGGAGCTGGCCAAGAGCATCGAGGCCGGCCTGCTGGCCGAGCGCCTGCTCGCCGAGGGCCGCGTCGGCCGTGCCAAGGGGGGTGCGCCCAAGCGCGCGACGCGCGAGGAGCTGGAGTGGCTGGTGGCCGAGGGCCACCGAGCTCGGGACCGGTTCCTCAACCCCAACCTCCGGCTGGTGGTGTCGATCGCCCGCAAGTACGGGCGCTCGCAGATGCCGCTGCTCGACCTCGTGCAGGAGGGCAACACCGGCCTGATCCGCGCGGTCGAGAAGTTCGACTACGCCAAGGGCTACAAGTTCTCGACCTACGCCACCTGGTGGGTGCGCCAGGCCATCACCCGCGGGATCGCGCAGCAGGCTCGGGTGGTCCGGCTGCCGGTGCACGTGGTGGAGGAGCTCAACCAGATCGGCTCAGCGCGGCGCACGCTCGAGCGTCAGCTCGGCCGTGACCCGGAGCCCGAGGAGATCGCCGCGGAGCTCGGCCTGGCCGTGGAGCGTGTGGTCGACCTGCTCGGCTGGGGCCGTGACCACGTGAGCCTGGACACCCCGATCGACGAGGACGGCGGCACCTCGCTGGGCGACCTGGTCGCGCGCGAGACCACGCCGGGGCCCGACAGCACGTTCCTCGACGTGGAGTCCCGCGCCCGGCTGGAGTCGCTGATCGACGTGCTCGACTCACGCTCGGCCGACGTGGTGCGCTCGCGCTACGGCCTCGGTGACGGCAAGCAGGAGAAGCTCGCCGACATCGCCGCCCGGCACGGCATCTCGGCCGAGCGGATCCGGCAGATCGAGCGAGAGGCCATCTCCCGCCTGCGCAAGATCGCCGACCCCGACCTCGCCGCCTGAGGGTCGCTACCGCGTAGGACCGTCCAGACTCGCCTGTAGTTCAGAGAAG
>DATABY010000050.1:0-46645 GCA_036259355.1 Nocardioidaceae bacterium | reverse complement strand
TTCGTCCACAGGGAAATCAAGCGTGGTGGTTGTCCCCACGGACCGTGCTCATGGCTGAACTGTGCCGTTGGCGGCCGTAGTGTTCGAACATGTGCTCGACCAGCCAGTCGTCGGTGGACCGTCTCGTGGAGGCGGTCGCGGTGGTGCGTGCCGACAACCTGGCGGTGCTGACCGCCGAGCAGCTCGAGGCGCGAATGCGGCGGCTGCGGCGGCTGGCCGACCAGGTGGAGGCGGTGTTCGCCGAGACGACGGCGGCGTTCGAGGCCACCGAGGCCTACAAGGACGTCGGTGCGCGGACCGCGGCATCGTGGTTGCGGCACAACCGGAGGATGACCCCGGGTGAGGCCCGCCGGCGGGTCCAGGTCGGGCAGCAGATCAAGCATCTGCCCAAGGTGCACGCGGCGTTCCTGGCCGGCGACATCAACCTCGCGCACGTGGAGATCCTCGCCGGTGCGGTCGAGGATCTGGGGCTGGAGGCGGTCAAGGCGGCTGAAGAGTCGCTGGTAAAGCTGGCGCGATCGAACGACCCGTGGGACCTGCGCGAGGCGATCCGCACCTTGAAGCAGAGCATCGACCCGGAGAGTGTGGACGAGGCGGCGAAGAAGGCGATGGCCCGCCGGTTCTTCTCGGTCACCCCGGTCGGGGAGGAGTACGTCGCCAAGGGCGTGCTGGACGCCGAGACCGGCGCGATGCTGGCGCAGGTGCTGGGCACCCTGTCCAAGCCCGAGGCCGGCGACGAACGCTCCGCCGGGCAACGCCGCGTCGACGCGCTCGGCGCCCTGTGCCGATCGGTGCTCGACGCCGGGCTGCCGCAGGACAACGGTGTGCGCCCGCACCTGACCTTGGTCTTGTCCTGGGAAGCGCTCATCGGCAAGCTCGGCGCCGCACCGGCCCAGCTGGACGGCTTCGGCAGCATCGGCACGTCGCTGGTGCGGCAGCTGGCCTGCGACGCCGCGGTCTCCCGCGTGGTGACCGGCCCCGACGGCTCACCGGTCGAACTTGGTCGCACCGCTCGCACCGCCTCACCCGCGCAACGACGCGGAGCAGGTGTCCGGGACCAGGGCCGCTGCCGAGTCCCGGGCTGTCGCAGCCGGCTGGTCCAGCTGCACCACCTGATCCACTGGATCGACGGCGGCCACACCGACCTGGACAAGCTGGTCTCGCTATGTCCGCGACATCATCGCAACGTCCACTCCGGGCGACTGCGCATCCAAGGTAAAGGCGGCCGGTTCCGGTTCTACACCAAAGACGGCCGCGAGCTCATCGACCACCGCGACGCCAGCGACCGCATCGTCACCGACCTCACCCAGCAACTGCTCGACCTGCACTGAGACAGCATGAGCCGATGGCCGCAGCACCCGCGAGACCTATCCGGCTGTAACCTCGCGCTTGTCACGGGACAGCGGCAGCTCGTAACCCGTCACTTCACCGAGCTCAGTGAGCGGCCGACCGTCGGAAGTAGCCGCTCGCCAGATCCACGGCACCGCATGCCGCACCTCTCGTAGACGTCCGCGGCCTCGTCCAGCGCCGAGTCCGGTGGAGCGGCACGCAGCTCCTCCGACTCCTCGACCAGCTTGTCGAGGAGGGCGGCACGGTACGCGTCGTCGACAAGAACCCGCGTGTCGTCCGTACGCCCTTGCGCACGGATGATCTCGGGGGATCCGGTCGCGGACGAGCTTGCCCATGCTTCTCCTTCGAAGGGTCGCCGCTCCATACTGGCAGCCATGACCTCGTCGGCACCGCGGATCCGCTGGCGCTGGGCCAGCGCGTCGTCGCAGTCCTCGAGACCAGGGCCCGCACCGCGAGGTACAAGCTCGCGACGCTGATGGCGTTGATCGACCTCAGCGGTTGAGCAGCTTCTCAGCCGCTTCCTCGATGTCATTCTCGTCGAGTAGGACATGGCTGGCGGCACCGCCCAGCGGGACGAAGCTGTCCCGGCTCGTCACCCTCGCCATCGCACCCGAGAAGCCGTGGTCGAGCAGTGCCGTGAGTACTGACTCGGAGACCCCGCCGCTGCGCCTGGTCTCATCGACCACCAGCACCCGCCCGCTGGCGCTCGCCTCGTGCAACAGGTCATCAACCGGCAGCGGCGCAAGCCAGCGCAGATCGAGCACCCGGCAGCCGACACCGGCGTCGGCCAGCCGGCGTGCCACGCGAAGGCTCATGTGCAGGCCGTTGCCGAACGTCACCAAGGTGAGGTCTGAGCCATCTCCGTATGTCCGGGCCCTCCCCACTGCGGCCAGCTCCTCCATCCGCGCCTCGTCCGGATAAGCCGTCAGCCATCCGCCGTCGCCCTCGGCGTGCAGGTCACGCGTGTGGTACCGCGCGATCGGCTCCAGGAACACGCAGATCGAGC
The DNA here is from genome assembly GCA_036259355.1 of Nocardioidaceae bacterium. Classification (GTDB taxonomy): domain Bacteria; phylum Actinomycetota; class Actinomycetes; order Propionibacteriales; family Nocardioidaceae; genus JALZDI01. The sequence goes on along the minus strand of DATABY010000050.1, from coordinate 44,289 downwards.
CGTCGGCCCTGGCCAGGGCAGTACACGACTTGAGCATGGCTGCCGCGTCGTCCGGCCGGGCCGGGGACGCGACGACGACCCCGGGGATGTCACGCAGCGCCGCGATGGAGTTGTCGTTGTGGAAGTGCCCTCCGAAGCCCTTCTGGTACGCGTAACCGGCGATCCTCAACACCATCGGGTTGCGGTACTGCCCGGAGGAGAAGAACGGCAGAGTCGCGCCCTCCCCGCGCAGCTGGTCGGCGGCGTTGTGCACGTAGGCGAGGTACTGGATCTCCGGGATCGGCAGCAGGCCGGACAACCCCGCGCCGAGCGCCAGACCGAGGATCGACTGCTCGTCGAGCAGGGTATCGAACACCCGCGCGCCGCCGAACTTCTTTCTCAGCCCGCGGGTCACGCCGTACACGCCGCCCTTACGCGCCACGTCCTCCCCGAAGACGACCGACTCCGGGCACTCCTCCAGCACCTCGCCCAGCGCCCGGTTCACCGACCGCGCGACCGTGAGCCCGTCCGGCGGGACGTCCGTGGGCACGGGAAGCGCTTCTGCCAAGTACGCCGGGCGCTTCGCCGTCACTGGCCGATGGAGGGGGCGCATCACCTCCTCCGCCGAGCCCAGCCGTGGCGCCTGTGCCACCTCCGCAGCCAGCCGGCGAACCTCTTCGCGCTTGGCCTCGTACCGGTCGCGCACCTCGTCGGGCGTGAGCACTCCCCGCTCGACCAGCAGGCGGGCACTCGCGAGCACGGGATCGCGCCGCAGCTCCGTGGCCACCTCACGAGAGGTCCGGTAGGCGCCCTCCACGTCGGAGCCGGCATGGCCCATCAGGCGGACTACCCGCAGGTGCAGGAAGGCAGGCCGACGTCGCTTCCGCACCCACGCGGAAGCCTGCTCGGCTACTGCCAGCGTCTCCTCGATGTCGCACCCGTCGGCGGCGAAGTACTCCAGACCGGCGTGGTCGGCGTAACGGCGCGCCACCCATCCCGGCGGGGTTCGCACGCTGATGCCGATACCGTTGTCCTCGCACACGAGCAGCAGGGGCATCGGCAGGCCCTGGTACGCCGAGTGCACGGCGGCGTTGATGGCCCCGAGGGCGGTCGAGTGGTTGACCGAGGCGTCACCGAAGCTGCAGACGGTCACGGCGTCCTCGGGCCACGCGGACTCGACACCGAGGCGTCGCGCGCGGGCGAGCGACCACGCGACACCGACCGCCCGAGGAAGGTGCGAGGCGATCGTCGACGTCTGCGGGATCACCGCCAGGTCGTGGTTGCCGAACACCTTGTGGCGCCCACCGGCGATCGGCTCCTCCGCCGCAGCGACGATCCCCAGCAGCACGTCACGCAACGGGTCCTGGCCAGGGACCTGCCGTGCTCGCTCGAGGAAGAAGGCTCCGGACCGGTAGTGCAGCAACGCCGGGTCGGTCGGTCGCAGAGCCGCGGCAACCGCCGCGTTGCCCTCGTGGCCCGACGATCCGATCGTGTAGAAGCCGTGACCTTGCGCCTGTAGGTAGCGCGCGGCCAGGTCGAGGTGCCTGCTGCCCAGCTGGGAGTCGAACAACTCGAGCAGGCGACCGTCGGGAGGGCCGGGCGCAGGCGACGCCGATGGAGGTTGCATGCCCAGGGAGCCGAGGGCGTCCAGGAAGTTCTGGTCGACCGGCTCGGTCACCGGGGGTCTCCGCTCTCGCCGGAGGAGAGGTGTACGCGGAACCGTCGATCCTGCAGGAACGGCAGGTCGCGTCGTACGGCCGACGCGGCCGTCGCATCGATGACCGCACTCACGTGCTCCGCGTCGCCGCCGCCCTCAGCCAGCACCTCGCCGTCCGGGGCCACGATCGCAGAGTGCCCGCCCAGCACTGTCCCGGCGTCGCTGCCCGCCGTGTTGGCCGCCACGATCCAGACCTGGTTCTCGACCGCACGCGCGCGCAGCAGCACCCTCCAGTGCTCGATACGCGCTGCGGGCCACGCGGAGGTCACCAGGATGATCTCGGCACCGCCGTCGACCATGGCGCGGGACAGCTCCGGGAACCGCAGGTCGTAGCAGGTCATCGCACCAACACGGCCGAACGGCGTACTGACGCATGCGGGCCGGTCGCCCGCGACGAGCAGCTCCGCCTCCGCGGACTGGTACCCGAAGAGGTGGATCTTGCGGTACGTGAGGGCGACCTCGCCCTCCGGACTTGCCAGGAAGGTGGTGTTGTGCAACCCCGCGGCGCTGCGCTCGACGAAGCTACCCCCAAGCACCCATACGTTCGACTGCCGTGCCTGCGCACAGACCGCGGAGACCACCGGGCCGTCGAGGGGCTCGGCGCTTCGCTCGTAGTCCCTGAAGTGAAAGAAGCCCACCGGCCAGAGTTCCGGCAGCACGACCAAGCCCGCGTCGCGGCCGCCGGATCGGTGTGCGTCGGCGGCTTGTCCGATCGTCGCCAAGGCCTCCGCCACCCGGGCGTCGTAGGTGCCGTCACGGCCGTCGAGCTGAGCGCACGTGACCGGCAGGGCGGTGGCCGCCGGCGCTGTACCCGTCGCACCAGGGAATGGTTCGGTCATCGCCGTGCCCCCGTCGCGGTCGCCCATCCGGTGATGTCGGTTCGTCCTTCGATGGCGCTGTCCGGCACGTCGCTGACGAACATGTGGCCGGGGGCGTGGGTCACCGCGAAAGCGGGCTTCGCGGTGCGGATGATCGTCTGCGGCGTCACACCGCAGGCCCAGAAGACCGGAACCTCACCCGGCGCGATGTCGATCGGGTCGCCCCAGTCGGGGGCGTCGAGGTCGGTGATGCCGATGGCCGACGGGTCTCCCACATGCACCGGCGCTCCGTGTGCGAGCGGAAGCCGCCCGGTCACCTGCCTGGCCCGGTCCACCTCGCCCTCCGCGATGGGACGCATGGACACCACCATCGGTCCGTGCAGGCTGCCGGGTCCCTCGCACTCGAGGGCGGTCACGAACATCGGCACCCCCCGGCCTGTCTCGAGATGCCGCAGCCGTACGCCGGCATCCTGAAGCCGGCGCTCCGCGCTGAAGCTGCAGCCGAGCAGGAAGGCGACGAGGTCGTCGCGCCACACCCCGGCCAGGTCCGAGACCTCTTCGGTGACCACGCCATTGCGGTGGATGTGGTAGCGGGGGAGGTCGGTGGTCAGGTCGGCGCCGGGGGCGGTGTGCAGCCGGTCGGGCACACCGGCTGCGGTCGCCTCGAGCAGCGGCAACGGCCGGGGGTTGGCCCGGCAGAGCGTCCGGAAGTCCTCGGCGAGCTCCGCCTGCAGGACGACCAGGTTGGCCTGCACGAAGCCCAGGCAGGCACCCGTGGTCCCGCGGTCCCAGGAGCCGCTGCGGATGCGCGCTCGCAGCTGCGCCGGCGTCAGCTCGGCGGCCTCGCTCATCGTGACACCTCCTCCGCGGTGATGTCTCCCGTGCCGAAGAAGCGCTCCTCCACGTCGCGGTCCGCCAGCGGGCTTGTGCCCAGGGAGACCGCGACCAAGGCGAGCAGCGAGATGCCGAACCCGTAGAAGATCGGGTTGCCGGGGATCCCGACGCCGGCGTACTCGATGAGCGACAGGGGGACGAAGTAACCCAGGAACCCGCCGACGCTGCTGCAGATCGCGCCCGCCGGAGTGGCCCTACGCCACAGCAGCGAACCGTACAGCGGGACCAGCAGGGCGGACGACAGCGTGCCCAGCCAGATGTTGAGGAGCGTCACGATGAACTCACCACCGCTGACGACGAAGTACACGGCGCCGGCCATGCACACGACGCCGAGGACGGCCGTGATCGCGCGCGCCACGGAGAGCTTGCTCTGCTGGCCCATGGCCGGGCGGAACTGCGCCACGATGTCCTCGGTGGTGTAGACGCCCGCCAGGTGCAGGGCGGAGTCCACGGTCGACTGCACGGCGCAGATGATGCCGACGAGGAGCAGCGACCCGAGCAGACCGCCCTCACTGAGCCCGAAGAACATGATCGCCGAGTCGCCCAGCTGCTCGTCCGGCAGGAGGCTCGGCAGCGCCATCCCGATGAAGACGATCGCCAGGTAGGTCACGGTTGCCAGGACGGCACCCACCCCGACCATCTGGCGCGCCGTGAACACGTCGCGCGCGGCGAAGAAGCGGTGCAGGTAGTACGGCTGCGCGGCGACGCCGCCCCAGGCGATGAGGAGGAACGCGACGACGTCGACCGTGGAGCCGATCGAGCCGGCGAACAGCTGCGCCCGCTCGGGCTCGATCCTGAAGATGTCGCCGCCCACGTTCGACGCCACGACGGCGAGGGCAGCGAGCACCCCGAGCAGGATCAAACCGCCCTGCAGGAAGTCGGTACGGATCACCGACACCAGGCCGCCCATCACGGTGTAGACGGTGAGGACAACCGCCAGCAGCACCAGGCCCAGCACCTGCGGTATGCCCACCACGACGTTGAGGACGATGCTCCCGGCGACGAGCTGGGTCATCACGCTGAACACGAAGGCCACCACGATGACCAGGGCGGAGAAGCCGCGTAGCTTGGGGCTGCGGTGGCGCGCCTCGAACAGTGACGGAACGGTGCGCAGCCCGAGGCGACGCATGCGAGCAGCAGCCAGGGTCAGGGTGATCCACCCGAGCGCGAAACCCCAGAAGTAGGTCGGGTAGATGGCTGCGCCACTGAGCGTGGTGTAACCGACGAACCCGACGACGGTCGCCGACGAGATGTAGGTGGCGAAGAAGGTGCCCACCGACAGCGGCAGGCCCACGTTGCGCTCCGCGACGGTGTAGCCGTCATAGCTCTCCCGGCGCCAGCCCCACACCCCGATGGCCAGGACGACCAGCAGGTAGGCGACGAAGACGGTCAGGTACCCGTAGTTCATGGCGTGGTCCGTCCTTGGTCGTCGTGCCGCGTCCGCGCCGGCGTCGGTGCGGACCTTCGCCGGTTCAGGACCGTTGCGAGCACGACGGGGGTCAGGCCGAGTAGTACGAACAAGGCTGTCGCCAGCCAGAACTGCGTCATCAGGGGCTCCTAAGGGTTCGACGGGGCAGCCGGGACCACCTCGGCACGGCGGGACCTACGCCCAGGCCGGCGGCAGTGTTTCGATCCGGTAGGCGAGCCGGCTCACCTGCCCGTGCGGGTCGGTCATCTCGACGCGCCAGGCATCGGCGAACTGGTCGACACCGTCGATCATGGGGATCGTCCCGCTCAGCAGAACCGAACCCGGGCGCAACAGGGAGTGCTCCGCAAGCCGGTCCAGCCAGTACCCAGGCGGTAGGAGCTGGCCCAGGTTCCCTTCCTGGATGAGGGTCTCGCGACCACCGTGCGACACCCAGGCGCGCAGCGCGAACCCGTCCAGCTCGTCGGAGACCTCCTCCAGTGGCCAGGCCAGGTCGCCGAGGACGTCAGGTGCGGTCTGCTTGCTCCACGCGACACCGTGGACCTCCAGGGCGCGGTCGGTGTGGTCGCACGCGACCGTCAGCAGGACGTCGCCTGGATCCTCGCCGACGACGACCGCCCACTCCGCCTCACCCGACGTCTGCTCGTGGGGCACGTGGATCGTGGACGTCTGTGTCAGCAGGTACGACGGCAGCGGGTAGAGCGTGGGAACCTGGCTGGGTGCGGGCACCCCCAGACGCGCGAGCTCGTCGACATGGTGCTGGACACTGGCCGAGTCGCGGCCGGCGTAGCCGGCGTTGAAGAGATGGCGGACCGCCACCTCACGCACGCCTCCGCTGCTCATGGTGAAGCGCACGGTGCTCACGAGGGGATCACCTGGAGCCTTCCTTCGTAGGGGCGGTCTCCCGGGCGCTGTAGATGACCAGCAGGGTGATGACCGCAGCAGCCATGATGTACAGCGCCGGAGACGCGTTGTTGCCGGTTCGAGCAGCCAGCAGGGTCACCAGGAACGGTGCTGTGCCGCCGAAAGCGGAGACCGACAGGTTGTAACCGAGGGAGAAGCCGCCGTACCGCACCCGGGTCACGAACATCTCGTTCATCGCCACCAGTGTCGGCCCGAGGAAGACCGCCAGGATGACGCCCAGGAGCACGTGCGCGAGGACGGCGAGCGTCGGGTCACCCTGCCCCATCAACCAGAACAGCGGGTACGAGAGCACGAGGGCGAGCCCGCAGGACGTGGCGAGCACCGGTCTGCGCCCGTAGCGGTCGGAGGCGGCACCGAACACCGGGATCAGCAGGCAGATGACGGACATGCTTACGACTGCCGAGACCGACGCCAGCGTCGCGGTGTGACCGAGGGTCGCGGACTGGTGGCTCGGGACGAACGTGAGGATCACGTACAGCGCGGCGTTCTGGAACAGCGAGTACCCGGCCGTACGCAGGATCGCCGGCCAGTGGTCCCTGATCGACTCCCACAGGGGGTTTCTGGCGATGTTCCCGCTGGAGCGCAGCTCGGCGAACTCGGGTGTCTCCTCCAGCCGGAAGCGGATGAACAGCCCCACGATGCCCAGCGGGGCGGCGAGGAGGAACGGAACTCGCCAGCCCCAGGCCTCGACCTGGGAGTCGCTGAGCGCGAGGTTGAGGCCGAGCACCACGACGGAGCCGAGGAGGAATCCCAGGATGCAACCCATCTCGACCCACGACACGAGGTACCCGCGTCTGCGTGGCGGGGCGTACTCCGCGACGAAGGCGGAGGCTCCGCCCATCTCGCCGCCGGCCGAGAAGCCCTGCAGGAGCCGAAGCGCAACCAGCAGGACAGGCGCCGCCACGCCGATGGCCTCGAATGAGGGAAGAAGGCCGATTCCGACGGTCGCTCCCGAGACCAGCAGGATCACCCAGGCCAGCGTCTGTTGACGCCCGATGCGGTCCCCGAGGGTTCCGAAGAAGATTCCCCCGAGGGGACGCACGACGAATGCGACTCCGAACACCGCAAACGAGCTCAGCAGCGACACCGTGGGGTCCTGGGTCGGGAAGAAGACGGTGCCGATGACGGCGGCGAGGTAGGCGTAGACCGCGATGTCGAACCACTCGACGACGCTGCCGATCGTGGCGCCGAGGGTGGCTCGACGCAGAACCGCCGGAGGGACGTCGGTCGTGGTCGCGGCGGGTTCGGTGCTGGCGGTCACAGGACCTCCACGGTTGCGGCTACGGCCCCACCCCGACGCGAGCCTGTGGTCTGGGTCACCTGGGCACGGTAGGGGATCGTCAGACGATCCGCAACGGCCTGGCGGGAAGGGCGAGCTAGTCCCGGCGGTGGGTCGGCGCCGGCTGGTAGCTGCGCAGGACCGCACGTTCTGCGTCGAGCAGGTAGACGTGGAGCAGGTCAGCAGCACCGCCGAGGTCGCCGGACCGCACGGCTTCGGCGATGATCGTGTGGCGCCTCAGGAACTCGGTGTGGAACGTCTGGGTGTCGTGCATGAAGGCGTACGCCAGGCGGAACTCGGCAAGGATCTCGGTGACGAGGCTGTCGAGTCGCTGACTGCCGGCCAGTGCCACCAGCGCCTCGTGGAAGCGGATGCTCGCCGCGGCGACCCGCCCCCACTCACCGGCGTCCGCGGCGTCGTGTCCGTCCTCGATGGCGGCGACGAGGCGCCGTAGACCCTCCGGTCTCATCACCTCGACCGACCGCAGTGCGGCACATTCCACGATCCTCCGCACGCGGTACAGGTCAGAGATGTCCTGCATGGTGAGCTGGCGCACGAAGACGCCACGGCTCAGCTCGTGCACGAGCAGCCGCTCGCGGATCAACAGCTGCAGAGCCTCGCGCAGGGTGCTGCGCGAGACGCCGAGGGCTTCCTGCACCCGCTCCTGCGAGAGCTTGGCACCGGGGGGCAGGTCACCGTCGATGATCCGCGCGCGCAGCGCGTCCGCGACGCGGCTGGCGGTGCTCTCCCGCGCCAGTCGGCTGCGCTCTGCCTGCAACGACTCGTGGTCGAAGTCCTGGCTCTCGCTCACGCGACGGCTCCGGTCTGTGTCGGGAACGACCCGGCCCAGGGCGTGACGGCCCCGGTCCAGAGGGGGACGATAACCCACGAAGCCTTGCGGAATCGTCCGACGATTTCGTAGTGTCCCGAGAGCGTCGCCAGACCGGGAGCAAGGAGGTTCGCGTGAGCGGACGACGAGACCTGCGCCTCGGTGTCGACATCGGCGGCACGTTCACCGACCTGTGCGTCCTCGACGCCGACGGCATCGTCGCCGTCGGCAAGACGCTGACCACGCACACGCAGCCTGCCGCCGGCGTGGAGTCAGTGCTGCGCGAGACCCTGTCCTCCGACGGTCTCGACCCGGCGGCGATCACCAGCGTCGTCCACGGCACCACGCTGGTGACCAACGCCCTGATCGAGCGCCGAGGGGCCCGCACGGCCCTGCTCACCACCGCAGGGTTCCGGGACGCCGTGGAGATGGGGCGCGAACACCGCTACGAGCTGTACGACCTCGACCTGGAGCTCCCACGTCCTCTTGTCCCGCGCTGGTTGAGGTTCGACGTCACCGAGCGGCTCTTCGCCGACGGGAGTGTGGCCGTACCGCTCGACCGCGGGCAGGTGGCGTCGCTGGCTGAGGAGCTTGTTGCCGCCGGCGTGGAGGCTGTCGCCGTCTGCTTTCTGCACAGTCACACCAACGCCACGCACGAACGCCAGGCTCTGGAGGTGATGGCGGAGGCCGCCCCCGGTTTGCGCGTTGCGTTGTCGAGTGACGTCAACCCGGAGATCCGCGAGTACGAACGTGCCTCCACCACGTTGGCCAACGTCTTCGTGCAGGGTCTGGTCGAGGACTACCTGGCCGACCTCAAGGACCGCCTGCAACGGGTCGGGATCGGGCCCGAACCCCGGATCATGCTGTCCAACGGTGGCGTGGCGACCGTCGCTACGGCGCGCCGGTTCCCCATCCGGATGCTGGAGTCGGGTCCCGCAGGCGGCGCGCTCGGCGCGGTCGCGTTCGGGCGGGCGGCCGGCCGAGACGACCAGCTGGCCTTCGACATGGGCGGAACGACCGCGAAGGTGTGCATCATCGAGGCCGGGCGACCCCTGGTCAGCCACGCGTTCGAGGTGGACCGGGTGTACCGCCTGAGGGCGGGTTCGGGACTGCCGGTGCGGGCCCCGGTGATCGACATGATCGAGATCGGCGCCGGGGGCGGGTCCGTGGCGCGGGTGGACGCGCTGGGCCTCGTGGGGGTCGGCCCGGACTCGGCCGGTTCCGAGCCCGGCCCGGTCAGCTACGGTCGCGGCGGCGACGCGTGCACGGTCACCGACGCAGATGTCGTGCTCGGCTACCTGGACGCGGACCGCTTCCTGGGCGGCCGGATGCGCCTGGATGTGCGGGCCGCTACGGACGCGATCCGGGACCAGGTCGCCGAGCCGATGGGGATCTCGACGGCCGAGGCCGCCTGGGGCATCCATGCCACCGTCAACGAGAACATGGCCAACGCGGCCCGGGTGCACGCGGTCGAGCGCGGGAAGGACGCCGGGCGCCTGCCCATGCTCGTCTTCGGCGGCAACGGTCCGGTCCACGGCCCCGGTGTGGCACAGGCCCTCGGCTCCGACAGCGTGGTGGTCCCTCCGGCGGCCGGTGTTCTGAGCGCACTGGGGTTCTTGGCGGCGCCGTTGTCGATCGACTTCGCGCACTCGTGGCACACCGAGCTCGGCGCTGTGACCGCGAAGGAGGCCGCGTCCGTCTTCGACGACCTGGCAGGGCAGGGTGAGCAGGTGCTGTGCGACTCCGGCGTCACGCCCGACGACATCGTGGTGACGCGCAGCCTGGAGATGCGGTTCGTGGGACAGGGCAACGAGATCGAGGTCCCCGTGCCGGCGCCCGGCCCGGACTGGCAGGGCGCCGTACGACAGAGCTTCGCCGAGCAGTACCAGGAGCGCTTCGGTGCCGTGGTCCCCCACGGGGTCGACACCGAGGTCCTCACCTGGCGGGTCACCGCCCGTGGTCCCGAACCGGACGCCCGGCTGCGACTGTCACCGCCGGACGCGCACTCGGTCGAGGCGGTGGGGGAGCGGGATGCCTACTTCCCCCAGACGAACGGCTTCGTGCGCACGCCCGTCTATGACCGCTACCGCCTGCCGCCGGACGCGCAGATCCACGGTCCCGCCCTCGTGGAGGAGGACGAGTCGACCCTGGTCCTCGCCCCGGGCATGCGCGGGACCGTGACGAAGGACGGCAGCATCGTGGTGCGGGTGCGCCCGGAGGGAGATGCGACGTGACCGCCGCGCAGCAGGTGGTGGATCCGATCGTGGTGGGGCTGGTCGCGAACCGGTTGCACTCGCTGCTCAACGAGCAGCAGACCGCCTTGGTCAACACTGCGTTCAGCCCGGTCGTCCGGGAGTGTCTCGACCTCGCATGTGCGGTCTTCGACTCGACCGGACAGATGATCGGCCAGTCCTCCGGAGGCACGCCCGGGCACATCAACGCCATGGCCACGGGGATGCAGCACATCGTCGCGGCGTACCCTCCCGACGCCCTCGCCGACGGCGATGTGCTGATCACGAACGACCCGTGGATGACTGCGGGCCAGATCAACGACATCACCGTGGCGACCCCGGTCTTCCGAGGTGGACGCGTGGTGGCGTGGTTCGCCAGCTGCTGCCATTCCCCGGACATCGGGGGACGCATCCTGTCGGCGGCCGCGACCGAGGTGTACGAGGAGGGTTTGCGCCTCCCGATCACCAAGCTGCTGCGCGCCGGGGACCCCGACCCGGTTCTGGAGGCCTTGGTCCGTGCGAACGTCCGTACCCCGGACGAGACCATGGGGGACATCTACGCGCAGGTGGCCGGCAACCAGGTCGGCGCCCGCAGCCTGGTCCGGCTGATGGACGAGTTCGACCTCGGCGGCGTCGACCACGTGGCCGCCGAGGTGATGACCCGGTCGGAGGAGGCACTGCGCTCGGCCCTGGCCGAGCTCCCGGACGGGGAGTACCGGGCTCGGCTGAGTGCCGATGGCTTCGGGGAAGAAGCCCTGCGGCTCGAGGTCACAGCGACGATAAGCGGCGACAGGATGATCGTCGACTATGCCGGCTCCTCGCCTCAGTCCACCTACGGCATCAATGTCGTCTTGAACTACACGCGGGCGTACACGTCGTTCGCCGTGAAGGCGGCCCTGGCACCGGAGGTGCCGCACAACGCCGGTTCGTTCCGGCCCGTCGAGGTGGTCGCACCGGTCGGGTCGGTGCTCAACTGCGTCGAGCCGGCGCCGGTCGCCTCACGACACCTCGTCGGGCACTTCCTGCCCAGCCTGCTCTTCGAGGCCCTTCGCCCGGCCGTCGGCAAGGGTCTGCCGGCGGCCAGCGCCGACGCCCTCTGGATGACGGTGTGGCGCGGTGCTGGTCGGCACGAGAAGCGGCCGTTCACGCTGACCGCCTTCGGCGCCGGGGGGTCGGGTGGTCGCCCGAGCAAGGACGGCCTCACCACGACCGGGTTCCCCACCGGTGTGCGGGCTGCGCCGACCGAGGTGATCGAGACGCTGACCCCGCTGGTGCAACGATGCCGACGCATCCGTCGCGACTCCGGCGGTCCTGGGCGCCATCGCGGAGGGCTCGGACAGGTCGTCGAGATGGCGCGCCGACCCGGCGGCGACTGGACCGTCAACGCCAACATCGACCGGGTGCTCAACCCCGCACCGGGCGCGCTCGGTGGCTCATCCGGACTCACCGGCGACTTCGTCGACGTCGCGACCGGCGACCGGCTACCGCGAAAGCAGCTGGTGCGGCTCCGCGACAGCGACGAGGTCCGGCTCAGCTTCCCCGGGGGAGGCGGGTACGGCGAAGCCGTGTCTCGTCCCGTGGAGTCGGTCCTTGCGGACGTGGTGAACGGCTACGTGAGCATCGAGGCAGCCCGCGACCACTACGGGGTGGTGGTCGAGTACGTGGGAGCACCGGACGCGCTGGTCCGTCCCCCGGGCAGCTACCGTGTCGACGAGGAGGCCACGAGACGGCTGCGTTCGTCGACCTGAGGTGTTCTTCTGCCGTCTGTCACCCTCGCGGTCCGAGCTGAGCGACGAGTGCCTTCAGCGCCTCCAGCGCGGTCGCGGTGAGCACCTCCTTGGGGTCGCCGTCGAACCCGTGCCGGTGGCAGCTGCCACCCCCCGCGCCGGAGACGGCGATGAAGACGGTCCCGGGCGGCTGGCCCTCCTCCTCGTCCGGTCCGCCGACGCCGGTCACGGCCACCGCGACGTCGGCGCCGAGGAGCCGGCGTACGCCCTCGGCCATCCCCTGCCCGCAGTCCGCGGAGACGACCGGTCCGCGGGGTGCGCCGAGCACGTCGAACTTCACGTCGTCCTGGTAGGCGACGACGCCGCCCTTGAACCAGGAGGCCGACGAGCTCGCGGCACCCAGGTGGGCCGCCACCTGGCCGCTGGTCAGCGACTCGGCCGTGGCCACGGTCAGGCCGGCGTCCTGCGCGTACCGGGCGATCGACTCGGCCAGCTCGTACGCCTCGCTGCTCAGCTGCGGTGTCTCCATGACGACACAGTATGTGAGCTCTGCCGATGACTGCCCTCAGAGCCGGCGCAGCATGGTCCGCATGCGGTTGATCTCGGCGTTCTGGCCGGCAGCGATGTCGGCGGCCAGCTCGCCGACCACGATGTCGCGGCCGTCGTCCATGACCGTGCCGGCCATGTCGACCGCGCCCTGGTGGTGCTGGATCATGTACCGCAGGAACAGCTCGTCGAAGCGGCGCCCGTCGGCGGCGGCGAGCCGGTCCATCTGCGCCGCGGTGAGCATGCCCGGCATCGCGCCGCCGTGGTGAGCCTGGTGCTGCAGGTCCTCGGCGGTCGGCGCCTCGATCCCGTGGCGTTCCAGCCACGCCGACATGCCGACGATCTCGGCGCCCTGCGCGTCGGCGATGCGCTGCGCCATCGACTGCACGCCCCGGTCGCCGGCCCGGGTGCGGGCGAGCTCGCCCATCTCCAGAGCCTGCGCGTGGTGGGGGATCATCATCTGCACGAACTCGACGTCCGCGCCGTTGTGCCGGCTCGCCGGCAGCGTGGCGTCCGGAGGCAGCGTCTCGGCCTGCTCGCCGGGCGCACCCGGCTGGATGACCGTGCCCTGCGCCGGGGGATGGCTGCCGGCCGCCTTCGGCTCTGCACTCGCCCGCGCGGCGTGGCCCTGGCCGTGGCCCTGGTCGTGGCCCTGGTGCCGCGAGTGCTGCGCGTCGGCGGCCGCGGTCCGGACGTCGGCCTGGGTTGAGCAGCCCGCCGGCGCCGCCACCACGACCGCCGCCGCGCACCCGGCCAGCGCCCGCCACCACGCCGTACGACCGCTGTTGCGCACACCGCCTCCATCACTCGAAGTAGTTGTCATGTGACCTTGCGTGCCCGGGTCACCCTACGCCAGGATCAGTTCGGGCAATACGCCCCCGACAGGAGGATTCCCGACATGCCACCTGGAACACCCCTTCCACGCACCCGGCGTCCGCGACACATCGGAGTGGTCGCCGTCGCGGTGCTCGCGCTGGGGCTGACCGCCCTCGCGTCCCCGGTGCTCGCCGACGACACGTCCGACCGGGCCGTCACCGAGCAGCGCGACCCGGAGTGCGCGCCCCACGAGCGGGCGCTGCAGCGCGCCGGCGACCGGTTCGCCCAGGCCTGCCTGCCGGGCCAGGACATCGCCAAGCTGAACGACAGCGGCGCCAACCTCGCGGCCGGGGAGACCGCGAGCAGGAACATGACGCTGCTCGCCAACCTTCCCAAGTCGGGGGCGTTCGCCGACTACGGCGCGTTCAACAGCGACCTGGCGTTCCAGGGCCGGTACGCGTACGCCGGCAACTACAACGGCTTCAACGTCTACGACATCAAGAAGCCGCGCAAGCCCGAGCTGCTCACCCAGGTCGTCTGCCCCGGCTCGCAGAACGACGTGTCGGTCAGCGGCGACATCCTGGTGCTGTCCACCGACTCCAGCCGCAGCGACAACTCCTGCGAGAGCACGTCGCAGTCGGCGACCCAGGAGAGCTCGTGGGAGGGCCTCAAGGTCTTCGACATCAGCAACCCGGCGGAGCCGGAGTACGTCGCCGCCGTCGAGACCGCGTGCGGCTCGCACACCCACTCGCTGGCGCCGACCCACGACGGCGACACCGTGTACGCGTACGTCTCGTCGTACAGCCCGCGGTCGAGCTACCCGGACTGCCAGCCGCCGCACGACCAGATCAGCGTGGTGAAGATCCCGGCCGACGCGCCGGCCGATGCCTCGCTGGCCGCCACCCCGGTGCTGTTCCCCGAGGGCGGCAATCCCGGCGGCAACGGCTCGGGCGAGACCAGCGGCTGCCACGACATCACCGCCTACCCGACCAAGGACATCGCGGCCGGCGCCTGCATGGGTGACGGCGTGCTGATCGACATCTCCGACCGCGAGGCCCCGGTGGTGACCGAGCAGGTGCGCGACACCGAGAACTTCGCGTTCTGGCACTCGGCGACGTTCAACAACGACGGCACCAAGGTGGTCTTCACCGACGAGCTCGGCGGCGGCGGCGCACCGACCTGCAACCCGACTGTCGGCGACACCCGCGGCGCCAACGGCATCTACGACATCGAGGGCGAGGAGCTCGTCTTCAAGAGCTACTACAAGATGCCGCGCACCCAGTCCAACACCGAGAACTGCGTTGCCCACAACGGCTCGCTGATCCCGGTCGAGGGCAGGGACATCATGGTGCAGGCCTGGTACCAGGGCGGCATCTCGGTGTTCGACTTCACCGACTCGGCCAACCCGCGCGAGCTCGCGTGGTTCGACCGAGGGCCCCTCTCCGAGGAGGAGCTGATGCTCGGCGGTTCGTGGTCGGCGTACTACTACAACGGCTACGTCTACTCCAACGACATCCAGCAGGGGTTCGACGTGCTCGAGATCCGCCACCCGGCGGTCGCGCCGGCCAAGCAGCACCGATACGACGTGCTCAACCCGCAGAGCCAGCCGAACTTCAACGGCTGAGACGCGGCTCACACCAGGCGAGGGCGCCCGGCCGGGCCTGCACCGGGCGCCCTCGTGGCATTCTCCAGCGGCGGCGCGGCCCGGCCCCTTCTTGTGCGGACCACTACGGTGAGGCGGTGGTGCCCGTCTCCCCGCGGCCGGGGTAGAGACCGGCCACGGCGGGGTAGTGGTGCCGGGTAGATGTTCCTACGTCCACCGTCAGGAGGACCACCGCGATGAGCTCGCCCACCCCTGCCACCAGTGAGCGACCGGCCTCTGAGGAGATCGAGGAACGCACCGGCAAGGGTGGTGTCGCGCCCGCCGTCTTCTACCCCGCGCTGGCCATCATCGGACTCGCCGCGCTGCTCGCGATCGTGTTCCCCGGCCCCACCGGGGACGCCCTCAGCGCGATCCAGACCAACATCGTGGGTGCGTTCGGCTGGTACTACGTGCTCATCGTCGCCGGCTTCGTCGCGTTCTCCATCTGGATGGGCGTGAGCCGGTTCGGCGACATCAAGCTCGGCCGTGACGAGGACGAGCCGGAGTTCGGCGTGATGGCGTGGTTCGCGATGCTGTTCGCCGCGGGCATGGGCATCGGCCTGGTCTTCTGGGGCGCGGCCGAGCCGCTGACCTTCTACGACCAGCCCAAGCCGGGGGTCGAGGGCTCGCCGGACGAGCTGGCCCAGCTGGCGATGGCGCAGACCTTCCTGCACTGGGGCTTCCACGCTTGGGCGATCTACGTGGTGGTGGGCCTCGCACTCGCGTACGCCATCCACCGCAAGGGACGGCCGGTCTCGATCCGCTGGGTGCTCGAGCCGATCCTGGGCGACCGCGTCCGCGGCCGCATCGGCGACGTCATCGACATCGCCGCGGTGATCGGCACCGTGTTCGGGATCGCGACCTCGCTGGGCCTCGGTGTCCAGCAGATCTCCGCGGGCCTGGTCCACATGGGTGTCTTCGACTCGGCGGGCGACGCGTTGCTGGTCGGCCTCATCGCGATCATCACGCTGCTGGCGACCGTGTCGGTGGCCACCGGCCTCGACAAGGGCATCCGGTGGCTGTCGAACGTCAACCTGGTGATGGCCGGGGTCTTCCTGGTGGCGATCCTGGCGCTGGGGCCGACCCTGTTCCTGCTGCGCGAGTTCGTGCAGTCGGTGGGTGTCTACCTGCAGAACGTGCTGCCGATGACGTTCAACACCAGCGCGTTCAGCGGCCAGGAGGGCCAGGACTGGCAGGCGGCGTGGACCACGTTCTACTGGGGCTGGTGGATCTCCTGGTCCCCCTTCGTCGGCGTATTCATCGCCCGTATCTCGCGCGGCCGCACGATCCGCGAGTTCGTCGCCGGCGTACTGCTGGTGCCGACCCTGATGACGTTCGTGTGGTTCGCCGTGCTGGGTGGCGGGGCGATCCTGCGTGAGATGAGCTCGCCGGGCAGCCTCGTCGACCCGCAGGAGGGCGTGGTCAGCGAGAACGTGCTGTTCGACTTCCTCAGCGGGCTCCCGCTGGGGCCCGTGCTGTCCGTGATCGCCATCCTGCTCGTGACGATCTTCTTCATCACCTCGTCCGACTCCGGCTCCCTCGTGATCGACATGCTCGCCTCCGGCGGCGACCCGGACCCGCCGACCTGGAGCCGGGTGATGTGGGCGATCCTCGAGGGTGTGCTGGCGATCGCGCTGCTCTTGGCCGGCGGTCTGGCCGCGCTGCAGACGGGTGCGATCATCACCGCGTTGCCGTTCAGCGCGATCATGATCGCCATGTGCTTCGCGACCTACAAGGCGCTGAGCGCCGAGCACAAGGTGCTGTTGCGGGCCGAGCGGCGTCAGCGCCGCACGGAGCTGACTCGCGACGTACGTCAGGACGTGCGCGGCGACCTGACGGAGAACTTCGGCGAGCACTTCGGCGAGCAGGTCGACGAGCGGATCGACGAGCGGCTCAGCGACGCGCTCGACGGAGGCGCGTACAGCAAGCGCTGACCCACACCGCGGGCAGGCCCGCTGCGCGGATGCGCTGAGGGCTGTCAGTCGCAGCCGAGCACCTCGACGCCCACGGCACGGAACGCGTCGAGCACCTCGGGGCGCGTCTCGTTGGTCACCAGCGTCCACCCGGGCGGCAGCGGGGCCCAGGCGGGCACCGCCTCGCGCCCGAGCTTGGTGGCGTCGGCGAGTACGACGACGCGCCGCGCGCGCTGGGCGACGCGTTCCTTCACCTCCGCCTCGGCCAGGGTCGGCTCGCCGACCCCGTTGCGCGGGTCGACCGCGTCGACACCGAGGAACGCGACGTCGACCACCAGCCGGTCCAGCGTCAGGTCGGTCAGCGGGCCTACCAGCCCGTGGCTCTTCGGCGCCACCCGGCCGCCCGGGACGACCACCTCCACATCGGCCGCCGAGGCCAGCATGATGGCGATCTCCAGCCCGCGGGTCAGCACGGTCAGGGACCGCGGGCGCAGGTGCTCGGCGAGCTGCGCGCAGGTGGAGCCGGCGTCGACGAAGACGGTGGCGCCGTCGACCACCAGCTGCGCGGCGCGCGCGCCGATGTCCGCCTTCGCGTGCTGCTCGATGCGCAGTCGCTCGCTGAGCTCACGCTCTCGGAACGGCCCCGCGGTGACGGCTCCCCCGTAGGTCCGGGTGACGGCCCCGGCCTCGCCGAGGCGGCCGAGGTCACGGCGTACCGTCGACACGGAGACCCCGAGCGCGCCGGCGAGGTCCTCGACGTGCGTCGTGCCCGCCCGCAGCAGCGTCAGCAGCCGCTCGTGCCGCCGCCGCGTGTTGGTCCGCAGGTCCTGCCTCATGGCACGCTCATGGGCCGGCTGTCAGCCGTTGCCGTACTCGGCGCGGATCGCCGGCACGAACGGGCTGTACTCGACGCCGGCGAGGTACGCCGAGCGCATCGTGCCCGGGTCGGCCCTGCCGGTGCCGGCGATGTCGAACGCCGTGCCGTGGTCGACCGACGTCCGCAGGATCGGCAGGCCGACGGTCACCGAGATCGTGCCGTCGAAGTCGTAGGTCTTCGCCGCGATGTGGCCCTGGTCGTGGTACTGCGACAGCACCCCGTCGTAGCGGCCGACCAGTCCCTGGTGGAACACCGAGTCGGCCGGGATGGGCCCGGCCACGTCGAGGCCGTCGGCGCGGGCGTCGTCGCAGGCGGGGCCGACGTGCTCGATCTCCTCGTCGCCGAACGCACCCTTCTCCCCGCCGTGCGGGTTGACCGCCGCGACGGCGAGCCGCGGCGCGTCCGTGCCGAAGACGCGCAGCGCCGTCAGCGCGCCGCGGATCGACTCACCGACCCGGTCGCGGGTGATCTGGTCCAGCGCCTTGCGCAGCGACACGTGCCTGGTGGTGAAGAAGACCTTGAGGTGGTGGCCCTCCTGCTCGGTGTTGCGCACCACGAACATCGTGTCCTGCCGTGTCACCCCGGTCAGCTCGCCGAGCATCTCGGTGTGGCCGAGGTGCTTGCTGCCGGCGGCCCAGATCGCCTCCTTGTTGATCGGGCCGGTCACGATGCCGCTGACCTGGCCGTCCATCGCCGCCTTCGTCGCGACCTCGATCGCCTCCACCGCGGCACGCCCGGCGCGTGCGTCGACCTCGCCCCAGGCGGGTGTGTCGTCGCCGAGCACGCCGATGTCGTAGACGTCGATGACGCCCGCACCGGCCGGCTCCACGTCGAAGCTGCTCACCTCACGGACCTCGACGTCGAGACGGCAGGCCTCGACGGCACGGCGCAGCGCGACGGCGTCGCCGACCGCGACGCCGTGGTGGCTGTCGTCGCCGGCGTACTCGGCTAGCGTCATCGCGGTGATCTCGGGGCCGATCCCCACGGGGTCTCCGAGGGTGACGGCCAGAACCGGACGGGTCATCGGGTCTCTCCTTGGTGCGGTGCGGGCGTGTTCATGGGCCGGGTCAGGCGGGGGAGCGGGGTACGGCGGTGTGCACCCGACGGGCGTGCGCGGCGGCGGACCGCGCCAGGTGCGCTATGCAGGCGACCGCGGTGTCGGCCTCGCCTACGAGGCCGCCCTTGGTGACGATCGGCATGCCCGACCACGGGCCGTCGACGATCTCGCCGGCGACGGCCAGCGGCACCACCTCGTCCTCGACGTCGAGCCCGCGCGCGCCGAGCTCGTCGAGGACGGCGGCGGTCACGTCGCCGCCGGTGGTGTAGAGGCCGTCGACGACGCACTCCTGCAGCGCGCGGCGGGTGATCCGGCCGAGCGCCTGCGGCAGCGCCGCCCCGTCCTCGCCCCGCAGCGGTACGACGTCGTCCGCGGTAAGCGCGGTCGCCAGCAGCACCACCTCAGCCGGGTTGGCAGCGTCGACGACCTTGCGCAGCTCGGCCACGGTGGCGTCGACGTCCGGGACAGGGCTGTCCGGAATATTCGTCGGCTTGACGGTATGTACGGTCCGGGCGTGCATCAGGGCTTGCAGCTGGGTGCGGGTCAGCTCGGTGGCCGAGCCGGACACGACCAGCAGCGGCCCGCCCTCGCCGTGGCCGCGGATCCCGAGCGCGGCCGCGA
This sequence comes from Nocardioidaceae bacterium, assembly GCA_036259355.1. Lineage (GTDB taxonomy): Bacteria > Actinomycetota > Actinomycetes > Propionibacteriales > Nocardioidaceae > JALZDI01. The sequence goes on along the minus strand of DATABY010000050.1, from coordinate 24,993 downwards.
GCGCGGTCGAGCCCGGACCGGGGTCGACTCCCACCCAGTCCACGTCAGCGGTACGCGCCACCGCGGCCGCCGCTATGGCGAGCCGGACCAGGTGGTCCTCGGTCAGAGCGTCGCCGATGAGGACGTCGGCCCCGCGGTGTACGGCGTCGAGCAGCGTCGCTTCGAGCGTCTCGTTGTCGCTGGTGACCGCGGAGAGCGGCACGTTCGCGGTGGTCAGTGACGTGCCGTCGGCGAGCACCTCGGCGACGGAGGAGGTGCGCACCGGCGAGCGGGGGTCGCGGGCCAGCTCGGTGTCCTCCAGGCGCTGGCCGTACAGCAGCTGGAACCCGTCGATCGTGTGCCGCCCGGCCGTCGGGTGGGCCGGCAGGCAGAGGCCGACAGTACGGCGGCCGGACAGCTCGGCCACCGAGCGCAGCAGCGCCTCGGTCGCCACGCCGACGTTGCCGCGCAGCGTGGTGTCGATGCGGCAGCTCACCAGGTCGACCGGCCAGCCGGCCCGGACCGACCGGGTGACGGCCTCCGTGACCTCAGCCGGGGACGCGTGCCGCGACTCCGTCGTCACCACGACGACATCGAAGCGGCTGTGGAACTCCGCCACCGCGTCCCAGCGACGCCCGAGCCCGACGGTGACGGCCCGCATCCCCGCGCGCGAGAACCCGGCCGCGGCGGCGTTTGCGCCGGTCAGGTCGTCGGCGACGACGAGGACCCGGGCCACGGTGTCAGCCGAGGATCAGGTTGGCGACGAACAGCAGCGGGATCGAGCCTAGCCACACGGCGGTCGTGATGCCCGACCAGCCGCGCAGCGCCGCGGTGCCGTTCAGCCCGGTGAACCGCGTGACCACCCAGAAGTAGGAGTCGTTGAAGTAGCTGAACACCATCGAGCCGGCGCAGCAGGCCAGCGCCGCGACCAGCGGGTCGAGGCCGATGCTGTCGATCAGCGGCGCGGTCACCGAGGCGGCGGTGATCATCGCGACCGTGCCGGAGCCCTGGGCGATACGCACGAGGGTGGCGATCAGGAACGGCACCAGGAAACCGGGCATGTTGACCGAGGCGATCGCCTCGGCCAGGGCGTCGCCGACGCCGGAGTCGCGCAGCACCTGGCCGAGCGCCCCACCGGCGCCGGTGATGAGGATGATCAGGCCGGCCGAGGCGGCCGCGTCGGCGAGCCAGCCGTGCACCTTGTTGCGCGGCGCCCACCGGGGCAGCAGCAGATAGACGGCGAGGACGATGCCGATGATCAGCGCGATCACGGGGTTGCCGATGAAGACGAGGGGGGCGGCCCAGGACGACGGCTCGTACTCCTCCGCCGCGAGCGCCCCCTGGTTGCTCCGGTCGATCGCGGTGGCCACGGTGTTGACGACGATCAGCAGGATCGGCACCAGTAGCGGCAGCATCGCCAGCGTGAAGCCGACCCGGTGCGGTGGCTTGCCGGCCGGGGGAGTGCCCAGCGCGGCCGCGGGATCTGTCTCGGCCGGCGCGTCGCTCTCACGGTCGCCGCCCCCGGTGAGGGTGGCGGTCGCGGTGCCGCCCCGGTGCTGCGGGGTGGTGCCGCCGTACACGGCCTCCTGGACGCGTTCGTCCACCTCGGTCTCCAGCTTCGGGCCGATCCACTTGGCGTAGTAGATGACCACCGGCATGAGGATCACCGTGAACACGAGCCCGGCGAGGATCAGTCCGCCGAGGTCGGCGCCGATGATGCCGGCGACCGCGAGCGGACCCGGCGTCGGGGGCACCAGGTGGTGGGTCAGCGTCATGCCGCAGCCGAGCGCGAGCGCCAGCGTCACGAAGCCGAGGCGCTCACGCCGCGCGACCGAGCGCGCGAGCGGGTGCATGATCACGTAGCCGGAGTCGCAGAACACCGGGATCGACACGAGGGCGCCGGTGCTGCCCATCGCCCACGGCTCGCGCCCCTTGCCGAACGCGCGGATGAACGCCCGCGCCAGTGCGTCCGCCCCGCCGGAGACCTCCAGGATCTTGCCGATGCCGACGCCGAGCCCGATCACGATGCCTATCGAGGCCAGCGTCGCGCCGAACCCCTCGGTGATCGAGGTGATGATGTCGACGACCGGCTGCCCGGCCACGGCCCCGGTCACCAGGGCGGCGATGAGCAGGGCGACGAACGCGTCGAGGCGGGTGCGCAGCACCAGGACGACGATCGTCGCGATGCCCAGGGCGAGTGCCAGTAGCAGCTGTATGTCCACGGCGGTGCTCCTCGGTCGAGCCCGGAACCACCGAGCCGGGGCGCTCGGCGTTCCAGCACAGTCTCACGCGAAGATGCGCGAAGCAAGCATGTATACGACAAAACTTGCGAGAAACGCGCATCTCGGTGCTCCGGGGTTGGCTCCGCCCATGACGCTTGCGGGGGGCCGAGCCTCGACAAGTTCCACTCCTCACGACATGCGCGAAGCTGAGATTCCGCACGGTGAGGGGGTGGACGCATAGCGTCGCGGGCTGTATACAGTATGCGGTCTACGAAAGGAACGCCCCCATGCCCCGCAGACGGAAGCTGATCACGGCAATGCTGGCCTTGCCACTGGTGGCTGCCGTGGCGTGCACGGGAGAGCCGGCGACGGAAACGTCGGCCGACCCGCAGGGCCAGCAGAGCTTCGCCGACAACCGGCCCGCCCGGCAGGGTGGCGAGGTCACCGTCGCGCTGGCCGAGGAGCCGGACGCACTCGACCCCTCGCTGGCCCGCACCTTCGTGGGACGGATCGTCTTCGCCAACATGTGCGAGAAGCTCTACGACACCGATGCCAATCTCGAGCTCGTGCCGCAGCTCGCCGCGGACATGCCCGACATCTCCGCCGACGGCACCACGGTGACGATCCCGATCCGCCGGGGCGTGAGGTTCAACGACGGGACGCAGCTCGACGCGGCGGCCGTGAAGACGTCGATCGAGCGGCACCAGAACATCACCGGATCGGCGCGGACAGCGGAGCTGGCACCGGTGCAGAGTGTCGAGGTCGTCGACCCTATGACGGTCCGGCTCAACCTGAGCCAGCCGTTCGCTCCGTTGACGGCGATCCTGGCTGATCGCGCCGGCATGATCATGTCGCCGGCTCAGCTGAGGAAGTCGGGGGCGAACTTCGGGGACAACCCGGTCTGTGTCGGGCCCTTCGAGTTCGCCGAGCGCCGCGCAGGTGACGCGATCGTTCTGGACCGTTCGAACGACTACTACGACGCCGACCAGGTGAACCTCGACCGGGTGACCTTCTCCATCATCGAGCAGGGCCCGGTGCGCGCGGCCAACCTCCGTTCCGGCGAGGTCGACATCGCCGAGCGCCTGGACACCACCTCCCTGGAGGACATCGAGGCGGAGCAGGGCCTGCGCCTCTACGAGGCGACCTCGATCGGCTACCAGGGCATCACGGTCAACGTCGGCAACACCAACGGTGTGGAGCAGCCCTTCGGGCAGCGTCAGGCGCCCATCGCCTCCGACCCCCGCGTCCGCCGCGCGTTCGAGCTCTCGCTGGACCGCGAGGCGATCAACGACGTGGTCTTCAACGGGCGGTATGAGCCGAGTTGCAGCCCGATCGCGCCGAACAGCAAGTTCGCCCCCGAGATCGACTGCGGCGAGCGCGACGTCGAGCAGGCGAAGTCGCTGTTGCAGGAGGCCGGAGTGCAGACGCCGGTCCCCGTCGAGCTGATGCTGGCCACCGACCAGACGGCGGTCCGTCTCGGTCAGGTCGTGCAGGAGATGGCGAAGGAAGCCGGCTTCGCCGTCAACGCGCGACCGACCGAGTTCGTCAGCTCGCTGGACCTGGCCGACCAGGGCAACTTCGACACGTTCCAGATCGGTTGGTCCGGACGCGTCGACCCCGACGGCAACATCTACGACTTCCACCACAGCGAGGGCGCCCTGAACTACAGCGGTGCGCACGACCCGGAGGTCGACCGCATGCTGGAGCAGGCGCGTACGACGATCGACACCGAGGAGCGCAGGCAGCTCTATGCCGACATCATCGACGCGGTCCGCGAGCGCGCGAACATCATCTACCTCTACCACGAGAACCTGTTCACCGGCGCGAGCTCGGACATCGTCGGCCTGCAGTACCACGGCGACGGGTTGCTCCGGCTGAAGACGGCCGGCCTGGCAGCCAACTAGGCGCGGCCGTTCGACGCCGACACAAAAGACGCCGATGAAGAGCTACCTGCTCAAGCGCACCGGGGCGGCGCTGGTCGCGCTCTGGCTGGCCAGCGTGATCGTCTTCGCGGGGGTCCGAGCCCTGCCCGGGGACGCCGCGCTGGCGCTGGCCGGAGAGGAGCGAAGCCCGGAGGCGCTGGCCGAGATCCGCGAGAAGTACGGCCTCGACGACCCGGTACCCGTTCAGTACATCCGCTGGGCGGGGCACGCCCTGCGCGGCGACCTCGGCCAGTCGGTGCGCACCGGTCTCGACGTCAGCGACACCATCGTGGACAAGGTCCCGATCACGCTGGAGCTGGCCGTGCTCAGCGTGCTGGTCGCCGTGCTGATCGGGATTCCGGCGGGGGTCGTCGCCGCGTCCCGGAAGGGCAAGTTCGCCGACTACGCGAGCAACGCCGTGGGCCTCGCGGGCCTGTCCATCCCGAACTTCTGGCTCGGGCTGGTCCTCATCCTGTTCCTCGCCATCAGGATCGAGGTCTTCCCTGCGTCGGGCTACGTGCCGTTCCTCGAGAGTCCGTTGCGCAACATCTACTACATGATCCTGCCCGCCTTCGTGCTCGGCACGGCACTGGCTGCCGTGATCATGCGGCAGATGCGGTCGTCGATGCTGGAGTCCCTGGATGCCGACTACGTGCGCACGGCGCGGGCCAAAGGTCTGAGCGAGTGGTCTGTCGTGGGCAGCCACGCGTTCCGCAACAGCCTCATCACCGTGGTCACGGTTATCGGGCTCCAGCTCGGCGGTCTGATCTCCGGTGCGGTCGTCACCGAGCAGATCTTCGTCATCCCCGGCTTCGGCAACCTCATCGTGGCGGCGGTCTTCCAACGCGACCTCCCGGTGATCCAGGGCGCGGTGCTGGTCGCTGCCGCCGGCTACATCGTGGTGAACCTGCTGGTGGACATCGTCTACTCGCTGCTCAACCCCCGGATCAGGATCGCCGGGGAGACCGCATGAGCGCCATGCCCTCCGAGGCGGTGGTCAGTCCTCGCGCGCGCCGTCGACGCCGGATGCGCCGGCGCTTCACCCACCGCAAGAGCGCGGTCATCGGTGGCGCGCTCTCGCTGTTCTTCGTGCTGGTGGCGGTGTTCGCGCCCCTGGTCGCGCCGTACAGCGCCTCGGCGAGTGACTTCCAGCTGGTCCTGGTGTCTCCTTCGCCGTCACATCCGTTCGGCACCGACGAGCTCGGTCGCGACATCCTGTCGCGGGTGATCATCGGGTCCCGCGCGTCGATCGTGGCGGGGGCACTGGCGACCCTGCTGGCGATGGTGATCGCCGTGCCCATCGGTCTGGTCGCCGGCTACTACCGCGGCGCTGTCGACATGGTGATCATGCGGGTCAACGACGCTCTTCTGGCCTTCCCGTTCCTGATCCTCGCGGTCGGGCTCGCGGCGATCCTGGGGCCGTCGCTGATCAACGCCGCGTTGGCGATCGGGCTGTCCGCCGTGCCCAACCTGGTGAGGATCACCCGCGGCGAGGTGATGGGCCTGCGGGAGGAGGACTACGTCGCCGGCGCGGTCGCCAACGGGGCGAACGACCTCGTGATCCTCCGGCGCCACATCCTGCCCAACGTGATGAACACGCTGCTCGTGCAGGCCACGGTGCTGATCCCGGCAGCCATCATCGCCGAGTCGCTGCTGTCCTTCCTCGGGCTCGGTGTGCAGCCGCCGACACCGTCGTGGGGCGTGATGCTCTCGGCCGCGCAGCCGTACCTCGACCAGGCCTGGTGGATGGCGTTGTACCCCGGCGTCGCGATCTTCGTGGCCACACTGTCGTTCAACCTGTTCGGAGACGGACTGCGCGACGTACTCGACCCGAAGGCGCTCCGATGAGTGACGTGACGATCAGGGACCCAGGTGCGACGGACGCGTTGCTCGAGGTGTCCGGCCTGTCGGTTCGCTTCCGGACCGACGAGGCACCGGTACAGGCCGTCGACGACCTGTCGTTCACCCTGCACGAGCGTGAGATCCTCGCCATCGTCGGGGAGTCGGGCTGCGGCAAGAGCGTCACCGCGCTCTCGGTGCTCGGACTGCTGCCGCCCGCCGGGGAGGTGGTCGCCGGCACGATCCGGTTCGGCGGCGTGGACCTCAGCGAGCTGACCACGTCGGAGATGCGCGACATTCGTGGCAAGGACATCTCGATGGTGTTCCAGGAGCCGATGACCTCCCTCAACCCGGTCTTCCGCATCGGCCGCCAGATCACCGAGGTGCTGCGCCGGCACCAACGACTGTCGCGCGCAGCGGCCCGTGACCGGGCCGTGGAGCTGCTGTCGCTGGTCGGCATCCCCGCTCCCGAGAGCCGGATCGACGACTACGCGCACCAGCTGTCTGGCGGCATGCGGCAGCGGGTGATGATCGCGATGGCGCTCGCCTGCAACCCGAAGGTGCTGATCGCCGACGAGCCCACGACCGCGCTCGACGTCACCATCCAGGCCGGCATCCTCGACCTGATGCGCGACGTGCGCGACCGGTTCGGTACGGCGATCGTGCTGATCACGCACGACCTCGGCGTGGTCGCGGACATGGCCGACCGCGCCATCGTCATGTACGCCGGGCGCAAGGTGGAGGAGGCACCCATCGACGACATCTTCGAGCATCCCCAGCACCCGTACACGATGGGCCTTCTCGGCGCGGTGCCGCATCCGGGGATGGTCCCTGCGGCGGGCGAGCACCGACGGCTGGCGGAGATCAAGGGCCGGGTACCGATCCTGCACGAGCCGGCGGACCACTGCGCCTTCGCGCCGCGCTGCAGTCGCGCCGACGAGAAGACTCGGTCGCAGGTACCGGAGCTGTACGAGGAACGCCCGGACCACCTGGTGGCCTGCTTCCACCCGGGTAGGGAGGAAACACCGCGATGACCGGGACGACGGAGGCCGCGCCGCGGTCGGGGCCGGGCCGGTCACACCCAGGCGGCACCGACCCGGTGCTCGAGGTCACCGACCTGAAGAAGCACTTCCGCGTCTCCCACGGCATCGGCGGTGGAGGAGGCGTCGTCTACGCCGTGGACGGCGTCTCCCTCACCATCGGCAAGGGCGAGGTGCTGGGCCTGGTCGGTGAGTCCGGCAGCGGCAAGTCGACCGTCGGCCGCTGCATCATGCGGCTGATCGACCCGACGGCCGGGCAGGTCAGGCTCAACGGCACCGAGATCACGTCGCTGCCCCGACGGCGGATGCGTCCCCTGCGTCGGGACATGCACATGGTGTTCCAGGACCCGTACTCCTCACTGAACCCGAGGATGACGGCGGGACAGATCGTCGCGGAGCCGTTGCGGCTGCACGGCATCGCCCGTGGCTCCGAGGCGGAGGACCGGGTCGGCGACCTCTTCGAGAAGGTGGGTCTCGGCAGCCAGATGCGGTTCCGTTACCCGCACGAGCTCTCCGGTGGTCAGCGGCAGCGCATCGGCCTCGCCCGCGCCCTGGTGGTCCAGCCCAGCCTGGTCATCGCCGACGAGCCGGTGTCGGCGCTGGACGTGTCCGTGCAGGCGTCGATCATCAACCTGATGATGGACCTGCAGCAGGACATGGGGTTCTCCTGCCTGTTCATCACCCACGCGCTGTCGTCCGTGGAGTTCATCGCCGACCGCGTCGCCGTCATGTACCTGGGCAAGATCGTCGAGCTTGCTCCGCGCGAGGAGCTGTTCGCGTCGCCGAAGCACCCGTACACGCAGGCGCTGCTGTCCGCCGTGCTCGCGCCTGACCCGCGGGCCCAGCGTGAGCGCAGGCGGGTGTTGCTGCCGGGAGACATCCCCAGCCCGCTGGCCCCGCCGTCGGGCTGCAACTTCCACACCCGATGCCCGGTGGTGGAGGAACGCAACAAGGTCGAGGAGCCCACATTGCGACGGGTCGGCGCCGCCGACCACTGGGTGAGCTGTCACCTCGTCGACGACGACGGACGAGCCCCCGACATCCTCAATGCCCATAGGGAGCAACGTGTTGACGACTAGGCCCGAGCTCCGTGGCACCCACGGCATGGTCGCCTCGACCCACTGGCTGGCCTCCGGTACGGGCATGGCCGTGCTGGAACGCGGAGGGAACGCGTTCGACGCGGCCGTCGCCACCGGCTTCGTGCTGCAGGTGGTCGAACCGCACCTGAACGGACCCGGCGGTGAGGTCCCGGTGCTGGCGTATCCGGCTGCGCAGGGCAAGGTGCGGGTCGTCAACGGCCAGGGTCCCGCCCCGGCCGCCGCGACGATCGGTCACTTCGACGATCTGGGCCTGGACCTGGTGCCGGGCACGGGACTGTTGGCGGCCTGCGTGCCGGGGGCCTTCGACGCGTGGATGCGGCTGCTGGGCGAGTACGGCACGATGCGGGTGCGCGACGTGATGTCCTACGCCATCGGGTACGCCCGGCACGGCTACCCGGTGGTGCCGCGCATCAGCGCCACGATCCGTGGTGTCGAGGAGCTGTTCCGCCAGGAGTGGCACGAGTCCGCGCGCGTGTACCTCGGCGACGGGGTGCCGGCGCCAGGCAGCACCTTCCGTAACCCCGACCTCGCGCGCACGTACCAGCGCATCGTCGACGAGGCCGAGGCGGCTACCGACGACCGGGACGGGCAGGTCGACGCCGCGCGCGCGGCGTTCTACCGGGGTTTCGTCGCCGAGGCCATCGACTCCTACCTGGCCACGGCGGAGGCCATGGACTCATCCGGAGCGCGGCACGCGGCGCTGCTGCGCGGCGATGACCTGGCCCGCTACGAGGCCGTGATCGAGGAGCCCACGCGGCTGGAGTACCACGGCTGCACGGTGCACAAGACCGGCCCCTGGGGTCAGGGGCCGGTGTTCCTGCAGCAGCTGGCCCTGCTGCGAGGCTTCGACCTGGCGTCGATGGGACACAACAGCGCCGACTTCGTGCACACCGTGGTCGAGTGTGCCAAGCTCGCGTTCGCCGACCGGGAGGCGTGGTACGGCGACCCCGCCTTCGTCGACGTCCCGCTGGACCGGATGCTGTCCGAGGCCTACGCCGCCCAGCGTCGCGAGCTCGTCGGCGACTCCGCCTCGTACCCTCTGCGGCCCGGCGAGTTCGACGGCCGCGAGCCGCGGCTGCCGTCACGGCCGCACACAACCGACGTGGCCAGGACGGGCGCCGCCGGCGCCGGGGAGCCGACGGTGCCGCAGAGCGCCGGGCCGGCGGAGGGCGACACCTGCCACCTCGACATCGTCGACCGGCACGGCAACATGGTGTCGGCGACGCCGAGCGGCGGCTGGCTGCAGAGCTCACCGGTCGTGCCCGGCCTCGGTTTCGGTCTCGGTACCCGTGCGCAGATGTTCTGGCTGGAGGAGGGGCTGCCCAACTCGCTGGCCGGGGGCAAGAGGCCACGAACCACCCTGACCCCGTCGCTGGCGCTGCGTGACGGGGAGCCCTGGCTGGCCTTCGGCACACCGGGAGGTGACGGCCAGGACCAGTGGTCACTGGTGTTCTTTCTGGCCCACGTGCATTTCGGGCTCAACCTGCAGGCCGCCATCGACGCGCCCATGTTCCACACCACGCACTTCCCGAGCTCCTTCTACCCGCGCGAGGCGTCACCGGGGCAGGTCGTCGTCGAAGGCCGCATCTCTCGCGACGTCGTGGCACAGCTGCGGTCCCGTGGTCACGACGTGCTCGTCGAGGGCGACTGGACTCTGGGGCGGCTGTGTGCCGTCGGGCGGCAGCGCGGTGGGACGCAGCTGAGTGCCGGTGCCGACCCGCGCAGCGTCCAGGGGTACGCGGTGGGGCGATGAGCGACGGGTTCGCCGGGCTCAGCCAGTCACCGCCGCTGCGTGACCAGGTGTACGACGCGCTGGAGACCCTCATCATCGACGGTGTCCTCGTGCCCGGACAGCGGTTGACCGAGGGGGACCTGGCAGAGCGTCTCGGCGTCAGCCGCAACCCGGTGCGGGAGGCGCTGAACGGGTTGAGCCGGGCCGGTTGGGTCGAGCTCCGGCCCCGGCAAGGCGCCTACGTCCGGCACCCGACCGTCGAGGAGGTCGACCAGTTCTTCCACGTCCGCGGCCTGCTGGAGGTGGAGTCCGCGCGGCTCGCGGCTCGCAGGGCGACGCCGGAGATGGTCGCGTCGCTGCGGGCGTTGCTGCGGGACGGGTCCGAGGCGCTCGAGACCGGCGACGAGGACGCGTTGCTCAGCGCGAACTCCAGCTTCCACGCCGAGATGGTGACCGTGTCGGGGAACCGGGTGCTCGGCGAGATCCTCGGACTGCTCGACAAGCGGCTGCGCTGGTACTTCGCGCCGGTCGTGGTGCAGCGGGGCCCGCACTCGTGGAACGAGCACACGGCGCTCGTGGACGCCATCGGCGCCAACGACGAGCAGCAGTCGGCCGAGATGATGCGCTTGCACACCGAAGCGACACGGCTTGCCTACCTGGACCAGGTACGGACCTGACCCGTGGACGGTCCGCCCCTCGATGCCGCACTGTGGTTGGCCGCCTTCGCACCGGTGGCGCTGCTCTTCGCCCTGGTGCTGTGGGGACGCTTTGGCGCGCTGGTCCCCGCCGTGGGGGCACTGGCACTGTCGGCCGTCCTCGCCGGGACGGTCTTCCGCTCGGGCTGGGGCGTGTTGGCTGTCGGGCTCGGCAAGGGCGTGTGGCTCGGCTCGTGGATCCTGCTCGTCGTATGGCCGGCACTGCTGCTGTTCCGGCTCGCCTCCGTCGGCGGCCTCGAGCGGCTGGGCAGGATCTTCACCTCGATCCTGCCGCGCCGCCGGGAGAACCTTCTGCTGGTCGCGTGGGTCTTCCCCGCGTTCATCCAGGGGGTCGCCGGGTTCGGCACCCCGATCGCGGTCGCCGCACCGCTGCTGGTGGCGATGGGGTGGAGCCCGATCCGGGCCGTGGTCTATCCGCTGGTCGGCTACCACTGGTCGGTGACGTTCGGTTCCATGGGCTCGTCGTTCTACATGGCGTCGCTGACGGCAGGCTTCGACGGGCCCGAGCAGGCGGCTCTCGCGGGCCGGTCAGCCCTGCTGCTCGCGCTGAACTGCCTGCTGGCCGGGGCTCTGGTGCTGCTGATGGACGGCGGTCTGGCCGGGTTGCGCGAGGGGTTCCGCCTCCTGGTCCTTGCGGGAGCCCCGATGGCGGCGACGCTGGTGGGAGTGGCCCTCCTGGTGCCCGCCATCGCAACGCTGTCAGCAGCCGCTGTGGGGCTGGGCGTGGTCGCCCTCGTGGGCGTCCTCTCGCGCAGGAGGGTCCGCGCGCAGTCATCCGCCGGTGACGGCGGCGTCCTGGTGGACGAACCGCACCTCGACGTCTCCGCACGCACCGCCGTGGCGTTGCTCTCGCCGTACCTGTACCTGCTCCTCGTTGCGCTGCCCGTCTTCGTGGTGCCCGCGTCACGTGACTGGGTGAGTACGCACCTGCTGGTGTCTCCCGACTTCCCCGGGACCGCGACGGGCTTCGGCTGGCGCAACCTGCCGGTGACCGACTACACCCCGGTCGCGGTCCTCGGCCATCCCGGCTTCTACATCCTCCTCGCCTGTCTGCTGGGATATGTGACGTTCCGTCTCACGGGCCTGTGGCACGGGCTGGACTCGGTGGGGGTCCTCCGGCGATGGGTCCGTGCGCTGCCCAAGGCCTCCGCACCGATAGTGGTGCTGGCGTGCCTGGCCAGCGTGCTGGTCGAGTCCGGGATGGTCTCCCTGCTCGCGCGGGGCACCGCCGAGGTCGCCGGTGGCGTGTATCCCGCTCTCGCCCCGGTCGTGGGAGCCGTGGGCTCGTTCATGACCGGCTCCACGACATCGTCGAATGCGTTGTTTGCGCCGCTGCAGGCGCAGATCGCGGGTGTGATGGAGGTCGAGCCGTCGGTTCTGGTCGCCGCGCAGACCGCCGGTGGCAATGTCGGCAACAGCCTCGCTCCCGTCATCGTGCTGATCGGCGCCACCACGGTTGGCGCCCCGGAGGCGTTCTCCCGGATACTGCGCATGTGCCTGCTGCCGGCCGCGGTGCTCCTCGCGGTGCTGAGCGCCCTGACCGTGGCAGCCACGCTGGTGTGACTGCTCGCAGGTCAGGCCGGGGCGACCGCGCGTTGCACCGCGGCCCGTAGCGACGACGTGTCCCGGGCGCGCACGATCGCGGCGACGAACGCGTCCGGGCGCACGACCCACGCCTCGCCCGGACGCGCGCCCAGCGCGTCGGCCAGCGCACCGTCGGGGGAGAGGTCGGTCATGGTGCACACGCGTACGGGCGCGGCCACGGCGTTCCGCAGGTCCTCCGCGGCAACGGCCGGCTGCCCCTGCTCGGCCGCGACCAGCACGGTGGCACCGTGCCGGCAGAGCCGCCGCAGCCGTGTCGTCTCACCGGTGTCCGGGTACACGACCGGGCCGTCCGGCACCAGCACGCCCACGCCGGGAGGAGGCACCTCGCCGCGCGGCGGCCGGGTCGCCGGCTCCCGGGTCGGGTCGGCGGTGGTGAGCGGCGAGTCGACGTACCAGAACGGCTCCGACAGCCGCCCGGAGTCCACCATGGTGGGGGCTTCCGGGTTGCCGACCGCGCGCTCCAGCGTGGTGCGCCGGTGCTGCCACGCCTGCTCGCTCTGCGGCACCAGGAAGTCCATGGTCGCGGTGGTGACCGCGAGGTTCTCCCGGGCCGCGGCCAGCCGCTCGGCGTCGTAGCTGTCCAGCAGCCGGTCGTCGGCCCAGCCGCGCAGCACGAAGGCCAGCTTCCAGGCGGCGTTCTCCGCGTCGCCCACGCCGGAGTTGAGTCCGCGCGCGCCGAAGGGCGCCATCAGGTGTGCGGAGTCGCCGGCCAGGAGCACGTGACCCGTGCGCATCCGGCTGACGCAGCGCGAGTGGAAGCGGTACACCGACTTCCACACGATCTCGTAGTCGGTGTCGCCGATGATCCGCCGGATGCGCGCGTCCAGCGCGCCGCGGCGCTCCTCCTCTCCCAGGTCGAACTCCTGCGGCACCTGCCAGTCGATCCGGTACGTCGAGTCCGGGCACGGATGGATGAGCACCTGCCGGCCGGGGTTCCACGCCGGGTCGAAGTAGAACCGGCGCTCGTTCTCCCACCCCGGCAGCTCGGCGCGGATGTCGCAGATCAGGAAGTGGTCGTCGAACGACCGCCCACCGAACTCGACGCCGAGGTTCTCCCGGAGGCGCGCGCTGTGCCCGCCGGTGCACAGCGCGGCGTACGGCGCCCGCAGCACCTGCCGGCCGTCCACGGCCTCGACCTCGACCTCCACCCCGTCGGGACCGTCGCGGACGTCGGTCACAGTGTGGCCCCAGCGCACGTCGACCAGGTCGGCCTTCGCGATCTGCTCGTCCAGCAGCTCCTCGGTGCGACCCTGGGAGATGTTCACGAACGGGGGGAACGCCGACCTGCCGCGGTCGCGGAACTGCAGGCAGAACAACTCGTGCTCGCGGTAGAACGTCCGTGCCCGCTCCCACGTCACCCCCTCCGCGGCGACGGTCCGGCCGACACCCACCGAGTCCCAGACGTCGAGCACGTCGCGTTGCTGGCAGATCGCGCGGGATCCGACCAGGTCACGCCGCGGGCGACGGTCCAGCAAGACCGAGCCGACGCCCCACCGGGCGAGCAGCAGCGCCAGCGTCTGTCCCACCGGGCCGTTGCCGACGATGACGACCGGGTCGCCGGTGTACGGCGGCAGCCGCACCGGGTCGAAGCCTTCGCTCGTCGCCGTACTCACGCCGGTCACCCCTGCAGAGCGTCCCAGACCTCGCGGTCGCGCTCGGCGGTCCAGATCCGTGGCCGCTCGACGCCGTCGAGCTCGTCCCACAGCCGCTGCACGTTGAACGGCAGGCAGTGCTCGAAGATCGGCCACGCCCCGAACTGCGGCGCCAGCGCGGCGTGCGTGCGCTCGAACGCCTCCTTCAGCGTGCCCCCGGCGCGGTGCACCGCTCCCACCTCGTCGAGCATCCCGGTCAGGAACCCCCTGGTCTGCTCGATCGCGGCGTCCACGGCGTCGCGCCCGCGCACCACCGCGCCGCGGCCGCCGACCAGCGCCTCCGCCCGCAACGCCTTCACCGCGTCGAGCGTGCCGGCGGCCCACTCGCGGTGGAACGCGTCGCCGGTGTAGAGCGCGGCCTGCGCCTCCACCAGGTCGCCGGCGAACAGGATCCCGGGGTGTGGCAGCCAGGCGACGATGTCACCCTCGGTGTGACCGCGCCCGCAGTACTGCAGCAGCAGGTCGCCGCGGTCGCCGCCGAGCGGGATCGTCATCCGGTCGGTGAAGGTCGCCGTCGGCCAGGTCAGACCGGGGATCGACTCCGGCTCCTTGAACAGGCGCGGCATCCGGCCGTACTCGGAGTCCCAGTCCTGCTTGCCGCGCTCGGCGACCAGCATCCGGGTGTTCTCGTGCGCGACGACCACGTCGGCGTCGAAGGCGCTGGCGCCCAGCACCCGCACCGCGTGGTAGTGGCTGAGCACCAGGAAGCGCACCGGCTTGTCGGTGTGCTCCCGCAGCTGCTGCAGCCAGTCGCGCGCTGCCACCGGGGTGGCGCGGGCCTCGAACGCGACGACGAAGTCCTCGCCCTCGACGGCGCCCACGTTGGGATCGCCCTCGGCGGTCAGCGCGTACACACCGTCGGCGAGCACCTCCAGCGTCTCGGTCTTCTCGGCCAGGTCGGCCGAGGAGGCGAACGGTTTGGCACTCATGGCCTGCTCCCTCTCGTCGTCATCCGGTCGCGGCGGTGTAGCCGCCGCCGAGGTAGGCGTGCTGCACGCGTACGTCGTCCAGCAGCTCGGTCGGTGTGCCCTCGAGCAGCACCCGGCCGCGGTCCATCAGGTAGACGCGGTCGGCCACCTTGAAGGCGGCGCGGGCGTTCTGCTCGATCAGCAGGATCGTCAGGCCTTCGGCCCGCAGTCGCGCCAGCGCCTGCATGATCTCGGTGACCACCATCGGCGCCAGGCCGACGCTGGGCTCGTCGAGCACCAGCACCTTGGGCCGCGCCATGATGCCGCGGCCGATGGCCAGCATCTGCTGCTCCCCGCCCGACAGCGTGCCCGCGGCCTGGTCCAGCCGGTCACGAAGGCGCGGGAACAGCTCGAGCACCTGGTCCTGGCTCGTCGCCCGGTGTCGCGAGCCGCCGCGGCGCCGGGTCCAGGCGCCGAGCCGCAGGTTGTCCGCCACGCTGAGCGTGGGGAACACCAGCCGGTTCTCCGGTACGTGCGCCAGCCCCGCCGCGGCCACCTTCTCCGCCGGCAGCCGTGAGATCGCGGTGCCGTCGAGCAGCACCTGGCCGGCGCTCGCGCGCAGCAGCCCCGACACCGTGCGCAGCAGCGTCGTCTTCCCGGCGCCGTTGGCGCCGATCACCGCGACGAGCTCGCCGCCGGCCGCACCGTCCGCCGCGTCGCCAGCACCCACCGACAGCGTGACGCCGTGCAGCACCTCCAGCCGCCGGTAGCCGGCGTGCAGCTGCTCGATCGACAGCATCAGGCCCTCCCTCCGCCGCTTTCACCGGACATCTGGCGTACGGCGTCCTCCGCCTCGGTGTCGTGCTCGTCGACGCCGAGGTAGGCGGCGATGACGGCCGGGTCGGCGCGGATCTCGTCCGGGCTGCCCAGGGCGATCAGCCGTCCGTCGTCGAGCACCGCCACCCGGTCCGCGAGCGCGAGCACGGCCTCGACGTCGTGCTCGACCAGCACGATCGCCATGCCTCCGGCGCGCAGCCGCCGCAGTAGCTGCGCCAGCGCACGCCGCTCGTCCGCGGACAGCCCGGCCATCGGCTCGTCGAGAAGCAGCAGGTCGGGTTCGAGCGCGAGCGCGCGGGCGACCTCCATCAGCCGCTGACGGCCGAACGGCAGGTCGGCGGCCGGCACCGCGGCCTCGTCGCGCAGCCCGACCAGCTCGACCGTGTCGAGCGCGGCCTGGGCGATCTGCCGCTCCTCGCGGCGCGCGGGAGCCAGCAGGGCGCCGCGCAGCATGCCCGAGCGGCTGCGCAGGTGCCGCCCGACCATCACGTTGCCCAGCACGGTCGCCGAGCCGAACCCCTGCAGGTTCTGGAACGTCCGCGTCGCGCGGGACCGCGCGAACACGTGCGGCTTCTTCCCCTCGATCCGGTGCCCGTCCAGGGTCACCGACCCGGAGGTGGGCGTGAGCACGCCGGAGACCATGTTGAAGCAGGTCGTCTTGCCCGCGCCGTTGGGGCCGATCAGCGCGAGGATCTCGCCGGCGCGTACGTCGAGGTCGACGTCGTCGACGGCCACCACGCCGCCGAAACGCTTGGTCAGCCCGCGCACCTCCAGCAGGGTGGAGCCGGGCTCGGGCCGTCCGTCGCGGACGAACAGCGGTGACTCGTCAGTGGGCCCGGTGGCGGCGCCCGGCGGCGACGGGGCACCATCGGCCGCGGGCCGAGGGGGCGGCTCCGCGGCCGGTCGGCCACGTCCGCCGAGCGCGCCGGACAGCGTCAACCAGGCCTGGTGCAGTCCGCCGGGGAGCAGGATGATCACCAGCACCAGCACGATCCCGAACCCGAGGAGCTGCACCTCCCCGGTGGCGCCGGGGATCAGCTGCGGGATGAGCGTCTTCATGCCCTCGTCGAGGAACTCGACCAGGAACCCGCCGACCACCGCACCCCAGACGGTGCCGAGGCCGCCGAGCACGCTGATCAGCAGGAACTTCACCGAGAGCGGGAAGTTGGCGGCGTTGGGGTTGACCACCGCGAGCCAGTGCGCGAAGAAGACGCCGGCCAGCCCGGCGTACGCCGCGGACAGCGTGAACACCTGCAGCCGCAGCCGGAACGTGTCCACGCCGAGGGTCTCGGCGGCCACCTCGGAGTCGTTGACCGCACCCAGCGCCCGTCCGACGCGCGAGGTCACGATGTTGCGGGCGACGAGCAGCGCGACGACGACCACGGGGATCAGCAGCCAGAAGAACTCGGCCGGCTCGTCGTAGGTGCGGCCGTTGAACTCCGGCTTGGGGATGCCGAAGATGCCCGACGTCCCGCCGGTGAAGTCCGACTCGGTGGCGAAGACCGTGATGATGATGCCCAGCCCGAGGGTGCCCAGCGCGAGGTAGTGCCCCCGCAGCCGCAGCAGCGCCAGCCCGAGCACGAACGCCGCCAGGCTGGCGAGGAGCACCGCGACCACGGCCGAGGGGATCCCGGACCAGCCGTAGCGGGTCACCAGGATCCCCTGGGTGTAGGCGCCGATCGCGAAGAACGACGCCTGGCCGAGGCTGACCTGCCCGGCGAGCCCCATCAGCAGGGTGAGGCCGATCGCCGCGATCGCGTAGATCAGGGCGTAGACCCCGACGTTGACCCACGACAGCGGGGCCATCAGCGGGAAGACCGCCAGCAGGACGGCCAGCACGACGAAACCGACGACGTCCGAGCGCCGGCTGGGCAGCAGTCTCATACGCGCGCCTCCGCATGCCGGCCGAAGACCCCGCCGGGGCGTACGACGAGCAGGATGATGAGGACGACGAAGGCGACCGCGTCACGCAGGCCGGTGTCGACGTACCCCGCCACCAGGCTCTCCAGCACCCCGAGGGAGAGCCCGCCGAGCAGCGCGCCGCGGATCGAGACGAGCCCGCCGAGGGCGGCGGCGACGAAGCCCTTGAGACCCATCGCCAGCCCGGCCTCCCACGACGAGAAGTAGATCGGGCTGGCCGCCACCCCGGCGACCGCGCCGGTCACGCCGGCGATCAGGAACGACAGCATCGACGCCCGTGCGAGCGAGATGCCGACCAGCCGGGCGGCGGTCGGCTGCTCCGCGCAAGCCTTGAGCGCCTTGCCCCAGCCGGTGCGCTCGTAGAACCAGATCAGCGCCACCGCGACGACCGCGGTGATGCCGAGGATCCACAGCTCCTGGGCCCGGATGGAGACACCGAGCACGGTGAAGTCCTGGCCGGGGAAGGGCGTGAGCCCGCGGCTGTTCGGTCCCCATACCAGCAGCATCAGCGCCTTGAGGGCGGTGGAGACGCCGAGGGTCAGGATGATCGAGGTGAGCGTGGTCATCCGCTTCACCGGCGCGATCGTGAGGCGCTCCATCAGCACCGCCACGATGCCCACCGAGACCACGGCCAGCGCCAGCGCGGCGACCAGCGGCAGACCGCTGGCCACCGCGCTGATCGCGACCAGCCCGGACAGCGCCGCGAACTCGCCCTGCGCGAGGTTGATCACCTCGCTGACGGTGAAGATCGCGACGAAGCCCACGGCGACGAGCGCGTAGACGGCGCCCACCGTCAGGCCGGAGAACGCCAGCTGCAGGAAGTCAGTCACGGTTGTTGTCGACGAGCTTCCAGTCACCGTTCTCCACGGTGACGATCGCGAGCGCGGTCTTGTCCAGCCCGGAGTGGTTGTCGGGGGAGAAGTTGAACACGCCGCTGATGCCGACGAAGCCCTCGAGGTTCTCGACGTAGTCGCGCAGCGCCTCCGGGTCGGTGCCCGCCTCCCTCAACGCCTGGACCGCGATCTGGAAGCCGTCGTAGGCGTGCCCGGCGAAGGTGGACGGCGACTCGTTGTACTCGGCCTGGTAGTCGGCGATGAACTGTTCGATGACCTCCTTCTGCGGGTCGTCGGCGGGCAGCTGGTCGGCTACCAGCAGCCGGCCGAGCGGGGCGAGCAGCCCGTTGGCCGACGCGCCGGCCGTTTCGAGGAACACCTGGTTGCCGATGCCGTGGCTCTGGATCACCGGAGCGTTGAGGCTCAGCTGGGTGTAGGCCTTCTGCGCCAGTGCGACCGCCGGTGGGATGCCCCAGATCAGGGTGGCGTCGGGGTTCGCCTCACGCACGTTGACCATCTGCGCGGTGAAGTCGCTGCCGTCCGGGGCGAACTTCTGGGTGGTGGTCACCTGGATGCCGGCGGACTCACCGAGGGCGGTGAGGGTCTCCTGCACGCCCTCGCCGAACGCCGAGGCGTCGCGGACCAGGGCGAGGTTCTTCCAGCCTCTCTGGGACGCGAGGTCGACGATGTTCTGCAGCACGACCTCGTCGTTCTGCGCGGTCTTGAACACCCACTCCGAGCCCTCGACGATCGCGGCGTTGGCCGCCAGCGAGATCATCGGGATCTGGTTGCTCTCCGCGATCGGCCGCATGGCCAGGCTCGGGCCGGTGCGGCTGGCACCGAGCAGGATGTCGACCTGCTCCTCAGTGATCAGCTCGGTGGCCGCCTGGGCCGCGGCGTCCTCGGTGGACTGGTTGTCCTCGATGATGAGCTCGACCTGGCGGCCGTCGATGCCGCCGTCGGCGTTGACCTGCTGGGCCAGCATCCGCAGCGTCTGCCGCTCGGGTACGCCGAGGCTGGCGCCGGCGCCGGTGATGTCGAGGACCGCGCCGATCTTGATCGGGCCGCTCTCGTCCCCGCCGCCACCGCCGCCGCCACCTCCCTCGTTTTCGGCGCAGCCGGCAAGGGCGAGGGCGCTCGCGGCGAGGAGTGCAGCCCAGGAGCGGACCCGGCGTCGGGTCGAGGGGGTGCGCATGGCGTCTCCTTGAGTGAGTCCGGAGTGGCAGGGGGTCGGTGGCGCAACGTGCCGGTTCGCGGCGTACTCGATAATCGAATAGGCTCTTCGTATTCAGAGCACACTATGTGGGTCAGGTCACGTGTTACAAGAGGGCTGCCACGATGTGGGCGGCCTGTCACGAGTCTGTGACCTGGTGCGCCCGGATGCGGCGAACGGCCGTGACGCCTCATGCCCGAAGGAGCAAGATGCCGGACCGCAACGCCGCTCCGCACTCCCAGACGCTCGACCGCGGCGTGCGCGCGCTGGAGGTGCTCGCCGAGGCGGGACGGCCGCTGTCGATCGCCGACCTGTCGGCACGGCTGCAGGTGCACCGCTCGATCGCGTACCGGATCGTGCGCACGCTGGAGGACCATCGGCTGATCTCCCGCGACGGAGACGGCCGGCTGGTGCCCGGCGTCGGGCTCGCCGCCCTGGCGCGGTCGGTGAAGTCGACCCTGCAGACCGCGGCGCTGCCGGAGCTGTCCGACCTGGCCAACGACCTGGGCATGACGTCGTTCCTCGTCGTCGAGGACGAGGGCGAGGCGGTGACCGTGGAGACGGTCGAGCCGCGGCACTCCACCGTGCACGTGGCCTACCGCCCCGGCGTGCGGCACGCGGTCGACCGGGGTGCGCCCGGGCTCGCGCTGCTCGCGGGCCTTGCCGAGGCACCGGGGGAGCGGCCGGAGGTCGCGGAGGCCCGGGCACGCGGCTGGGCGACCACCCAGGGGGAGGTGCTCACCGGGATGCGGGCCGTGGCGTCCCCGGTGCTCGACGGACGCGGCCGGGTGGCCGGCGCGGTGTCGGTCGTGTTCGTCGACTCGCAGTACACGCTGGACGAGATCGGCGCCCGGGTGGGTGCGGCGGCGAAGGCGATCGCGCGCGAGCTGCCGTAGCACAGCGGTGGGCCGGCTGACCGAACCCGTACAGCGCTCGCCTATTCGCCGGCGCGCTGGGGCGCGGTGCCGTTGGCCTCGCCGGCGGGATGCTCGACCAGCGCCACGACGCGGGATGCCATGAACCGCGCGGAGCGTACGGTGGTGCCGCCGCGGGTCACCTCGGAGACCTCCACCAGGCCGCGGCCGTGCGTCACCTCGACGCGGCGGCCGGCGCGGGTGGCGCTGACGTCGTACACCCGGATCCCGTCGCCGGCGTCCACGACGATCTCGACATGGTCGCCCTTCACACCGTCGACGGTACCCGCGAACGGGTCAGAACGCCGGGAAGCGCGGCAGGCCCCGCACGTGCCAGCCGCCCACCTGAGCGGCCTCGCCCTCGCCGGCGTAGCGTGGGCGTGTGGTCGACCGGTGCTGCCACCCGCCGTCGCGCCAGACATAGGTGCGGTCCCGGCCGGTGAACGTCGCCTGCGCACCGTCGCGGCCGGCCTCGTGCAGCACGACCACCGCGCGTCCGTCCTCGACGCGACGGGTCACGCCGGCGTGGAAGGAGAAGGCGCCGTCGATCATCCACTCGCCCTCGGCGCCCGGCGGGTCCAGCCGTACGAGCCGGCCGTTCTGCACGCTCAGCGTGGTGAACCACAGCGTGTGCGCGCCCATGTTCGTGCCGACCACCAGCTCGGCGCCGGGACGTCCGTCGATCGGGGCGGCGCCGTAGAACTCGCCTCGGGGGAACCACAGGACGGGCAGGCTCCTCCGCAGCTCGTCGCCGCTCGCCGTCTTCACGTGCACGACGACACGTCGCTTCGACGCGACCACGAAGCCGACCTGGTCACGCACGCCGTCGCCGTCGAGGTCCTCGTCGGCCACGACGCGGCAGCCGCCGACGTCCGCGCAGACCCCGGTCGCCGGCTCCGCCGGCGCAGCGGTGTCCTGCCCGCCGCAGCTGGCCAGGGCCAGCGCGAGCAGTCCCGACACCGCGGGAGCGAGCAGACGTCCGCGCATGAGTCCCCCCGTGGACGCGAGTCCGCGTGCAGCGGACGAAGTGGTTGTCGGGGGCAGGATACGTCGGTCGGACACGCTGGGTGGTCGACTCTGGCCAAGTCGTTGCCGAATCGCCACCGGCGGTGGGCTGCGCCGCCCACCAGCACCACACCGTGCAGACTGGCTGTTGTCAGGGTGACAACATAGGCTCGTGGGCATGGCGTCCAGCAGCAAGGCCCCGCCGTTCGCGGTCACGGTCGACATCGTCGTCCTGACGATCCGAGACGAGCGGCTGTGCGCCGTGGTGGTGCGTCGGGACTCGTCGATGCTGCAGGGCCGGCTCGCGCTGCCCGGCGGCTTCGTCGGTGTCGAGGAGGACCTCGAGGCCGCCGCGAGACGCGAGCTTTCCGAGCAGACGGCGGTCGAGGTGGAGACGGCGTACCTGGAGCAGCTGCGGACGTACGGCGAGCCCGGGCGCGACCCGCGGGTGCGCACCGTCAGCGTCGCCTGGCTGGCGATCGCGCCGGATGTGCCGGAGCCGGCCGCCGCGACCGGTGCCGCGGAGGCGTACTGGATGCCGGTCGAGGACCTGCTCGCCGGCGGCGAGGAGCTGGCGCTCGACCACAGCGTGATCCTGCGGGACGGGATCGAGCGCGCCAGGTCGAAGCTGGAGTACTCCACGATCGGCACGGCCTTCTGCGGAGACGAGTTCACGGTCGGCGAGCTGCGCCGCGTCTACGAGGTCGTGTGGGGGCGCCGCCTCGACCCTGGAAACTTCCACCGCAAGGTGACCGGTGCCGACGGGTTCGTCATCGAGACCGGTGTGCTGGCCCGCCGCGGCGGCCGTCGTCCGGCGCAGCTCTTCCGCCCGGGTTCGGCCGACCTGCTGCACCCGCCGCTGACGCGCACGTCCTTCCCTCCGTCGGCGTGACCGGAGGTCACCACCCGCTCACGCCGTCGCACTCAGCGACCATATAGTTGCAGACCGCAAGTTTATGGATGTTTTGCGACACTTCGGGAGGATGCACCCAAGGTTGTGGGGGCGCACCTTCGTGCTGACCCTGCAACGCCGGGGGAACCACACGAGGGGGCAACCATGAGCGCTGGCCGCATGCCGCGGGCACGCAGCAAGAACCGAGACACAGGCCTGTGGCGTCGCCGGCCGGGCACCCGGTGGGGTGGCACGAGCCGGGCGTTGAGCGTACTGCTCGCCGTGGGGGTGGCCGTACCGCTGGCCGCGACCGCCGCCAACGCCGAGGTCACACTCACCACTCCGCACAGCATCGAGGTACTGCCGGGGCTCGACATCGTCGGTGTCACCGGCTACGACGAGCCCATCGCGGTCGAGGTCTGGCGCGACGGCGTCAAGGTCGGGAGCAGCGGAGCTCCGCAGGAGCCGGGCGACGTGATCCCCGACGAGGACGAGATCGCCACCCCGGTGGGCAAGATGCTCGAGATCAACCACGACGGCGGCGCCTGCTGGGTCGGGCACACCCCCGACATCATCGCCGGCGACGAGATCCGGGTGGTCACCGCGGACGGCGACCCGTCGTTCGAGAAGATGGACGTCGCCAACATCTCCGCCAACGCGCCGGAGGCCAAGGCACTCGACGCCGACGGCGACGCCAACGACCTGGTGATGACCGGCCGGGCGCTGACCGCGGCCGGCCTGCCGATGGACCCGGTGGCGTTCTCCGTCGGGGAGGCCGAGATCGTGCAACCGGCGTTCCGCGACGTCGGCGTACCCGGGTGGGACCGCCGCGTGCTCCGCGCCGCCGTCACCGGCGTGGCCCTGGACGGCGACACCACGTTCCCCAACCGCGGCGTCGGGACGCTCGAGTACGACGAGCTCACCGGTGAGTGGGTCGCCACCTGGAAGAACCTGCCGGTGCCGACCGCCGACCGTGCGTCGTTCCTCGACCTCGCGCTGGACGGTGAGCACAACTTCATCCTGTCCGAGGGCCCCGGCAACGAGGACGTCGGTGGCCTCGGCACGACCATCGCGCAACCAGGTGACGCCAGCGGCCCCGCCCAGGGATGCCCACCGGGCAGCTCGTACGGCGTCACGGGCAGCACGCCGGCCAACGTGAACGTCGCGAGCAGCGCCCAGGAGAACCTCGTGATCTCCGGTACGGCGTACAACGCCAACGCGGTCGAGGTGACGCTGCAGGACGTCGACGGCACCACGCTTTCCGTCCCCGGTGTGGTCAACAACCCGGCGCTGCTCGACGAGACGACCGAGCAGGTCGCGCCGCTCAGCCAGACGTGGACCGCCACCGTGCCGATGAGCGAGGTCCTCGATCGTCTCGACGACGGGGAGCTCGTCGCCTCGGCGGTGTACGACTACGTCGTCGAGACCTCCGAGGTCCGGACGACTCCGGCGACCGATGAGAGCGGCAACCCCGTCCTGGAGGCGGCGCTCGACTCCGACGGGCGGGCGGTGCCGGACACGGACCCGTCCCTCTACCGGGACCCCGACTCCGGTGAGCTGGTGCAGGCGACCGACCCCGTGACGGGCGAGCCCCTCGTCGACGTGGGCGGGACACCGGTCTACACCGTCCAGCCGCAGGTCGACGTCTCCTACTACGGGCACTCGGTGGAGCAGCGCACCGGCACCACGCACACCCTGCTCAAGGACCTGGTGGCTCCGGGACTGCCGACGGCGAGCGTGCCGGGCGGTGAGTACCCGCGCACGCAGCACGTGGACCTCAACGCGCAGGACGAGATCGAGGAGACGGTCCGGTACCGGACGGGCGGACCGACCGTGGCCGACCCGACCGCCGGGACGCGGGCGGCGCGGGGACAGATCGCGATCAGTGCGACGCAGACGCTGAAGGCCCGGTCGTTCGACCGCGCCGGCAACGGCGGGCCGGTGCTGACCGAGACCTACACGATCAGCGGCCTGGTGACCGGCGACGTCCCCGGGCGCCCCGGCAAGCCGAAGGCGACTGCCCGCAAGGCAGCGGCGCGGGTGCAGTGGACGCCGCCGGCCGACGACGGCGGCTCGCCGATCACCGGCTACCGCATCTACATCGACAACAACGCCGGCACCACGCAGTTCGAGGTGCGGGTGCGCAACCTGGTGAGCTACCGCGTCACCGGGCTCAGCAGCGGCACCAGGTACCGGTTCAGCGTGGCCGCCATCAACGCCAACGGCGAGGGCCCGCAGTCCCCCTGGTCCAACTGGGTGCGGCCCAACGGCCCGGCCGGCCAGCCGGGTGGTGACACCAGGCCGCCGAGGGTGCTCTGGTGCCTGCCGCGCGCGAACGACGACGACGTCCACCGGCGCGACAACGTCCGCTGCAAGATGAGCGAGCCGGTCCGCCGCGTCCGGTACGGCACGGCGCGGTTGAAGGTCGCGGCGACGGGGGCCCGGGTCCCCGCGGCCGTCCGGTACCACGCCGCCACCCGCGTCATCACCATCGACCCGAAGCGGGACCTGGCGAAGCGGACGCGCTACCGGATCATCCTCACCAAGGGGATCCGGGACCGGGCCGGCAACCACCTCACGCCGGTGCGGCGAAGGTTCACCACGCACTCCTGAGTGCGCGGGCCGACGCCCGAGCGGAGAACGCACCACCTGCGGTGGGGGGGG
>DATABY010000049.1:0-8049 GCA_036259355.1 Nocardioidaceae bacterium | reverse complement strand
CGTCGGCGTACCGGTCGTCGGTGAACGAGCAGGCGACGATCGCGCGCAGGCTCGGCGGCCGGCGCGCGGCGACCTGCAGGGCGGCGAACCCGCCCCAGGAGATGCCCATCATGCCCGTGCGACCGTCGCACCACGGCTGTTCGGCGAGCCAGGCCAGCACCTCCTCGGCGTCGCGGTGCTCCTGCTCGGTGTACTCGTCGACGAGCACGCCCTCGGAGTCACCGCTGCCGCGGATGTCCACGCGCAGGGAGGCATAGC
The DNA here is from genome assembly GCA_036259355.1 of Nocardioidaceae bacterium. GTDB lineage: Bacteria > Actinomycetota > Actinomycetes > Propionibacteriales > Nocardioidaceae > JALZDI01. The sequence goes on along the minus strand of DATABY010000049.1, from coordinate 7,791 downwards.
CGTGCCCGGCCAGGTAGGGATGGTGGATCGAGTCGCGTTTCGAGCTGAGGTCTCGCTGCCGGTAGGGGATGTACTCGAGGATCGCCGGGACCGGCTGGTCGTCCGAGGACTCCGGCCGCCACAACCGTGCGGCGAGCCGGACGCCGTCGGACATCGGGATCCAGATGTGCTCGTCGGCGTGGACGTCGTACGGAAGCGACTCAACCGTTCGCATCAACCGGGCTCCTTGTCGTCGATCTCGAATGCCAGCGCCTCGACGCAGCGCTCGTACTTGTCCTCCATGTCGGCCACGTCGCCGGCGGCCACGACCATCTCCGCGAGCAGGTAGCTGTACGGGTCCTGCGAGAACTGCTCGGACAGCCGCGTGCCCTGCTCCGCGACCGGGAACACCGTCACGCCGGGGATGTCGTGCTGCACCCGGTCCACGTCCTCGGCGGTCGGCGCTCGGCGCACGATCCCGTCGCTGAAGTGACGGTAGTAGTAGATCGCGGCGATGCCGTAGTCCCCCTGCCGGCGCGGCAGCTCCGGATCGCGTCCGAGCGCCAGTCTGATGATGCAGTGGTGGTTCGGGACACCGTCGACGTGCTCGAACAGCGGAGCGTGCGACTGCGAGTGCCGCGGGTTGATCTCCAGGATGCTGACGTCACCGCTGTCGCGGTCGTAGAAGAACTCGATGCTGAACGTCGCCCAGTCCATCCCCACCTGCCTGATCACGCGCTCGGAGACGTCGACGAGCTTGCGCTCCATCTCGTCGGGGAGCTGCGAGGGGTACTGGTGGCGCAGGAAGTTGGACTCCCCGGGGTAGCGCACCGAGTCGAGCACGCCGTAGACGTGCGGTTCGCCGTCGAACACGTACCCCTCCGTGGCCGCCTGCCCGCCGGACAGCGCCTCCTCGGCCATGGCGGCCTCTCCTCCGACCTCGGCGATCTCGGGCGGTAGGTCGAGCAGGTCCATGACGTACTGGAACGGCTCACCGAGACGGCCGATGCCTTCGCGCATCTCGGCCACCGCCTCGTCGAACTGCTCCTCCGTCTCGACCATGAAGGCCAGCTTGGAGGAGAACGACTTCACCGGCTTCAGCCAGAACGGGTAGCCGACGCCCTCCGGGGGCTTGGCGTCGCCCTCCAGGTCCACCAGCGCGAAGCGCGGATGGGCGTCGGTGACCCTCTGCTGCTCCAGCCGGCTCCAGTACTTGTGCTCGCACTTCACCACGGACTCGAGGCTGGCCGCGCGCAGGCCGTACTCGTCGCAGAGAACGGGGACCATCGAGCTGACCGGGAAGTCCCAGTAGCCGACGACCGCGTCGATCGATCCGTCGAAGCCCTCCAGCTGGTGACGAGCCTTCTCCAGCAGCTCGGGAACGTCGATCTCACCGAGCTGCAGCTCCTCGACGCTCAACAGCGGGTGGAAGCTGTAGTCAGCCAGGTGCGGGAGCGAGCCGAGCGTGTCGAGGTTTGCCTCGTCGAGGCCGAGGACGAAGACGTTCAGTGTTGTCACCACCAACGCGTACCCGGGCGGACGGCCGCAAAACGAGCCGAGGACGATGCGAGTATTGCCGGGTGCCCCGTCTTCGCCATGTCTCGTCCCAGTCTCCTGGCTGGACGCGCCGGCGCGCTGGCAGGGGTTTCGTCTACCTGGACCAGCACGGCCGTCGGCTCAACGGCGTCGACGCCGAGCGGTGCCGCTCACTTGTCATCCCGCCGGCGTGGACGCAGGTGTGGATCTGCCCGCACGACAACGGACACCTGCAGGCGGTGGGCACCGACGACGCCGGACGGCGGCAGTACCTCTACCACCCGGAGTGGCAGGTGCGGCGCGAGGAGGCGAAGTTCGACCACGTGCTGGAGATGGCCAAGGGCCTGCCGCGGGCGCGAACGCGGGTGCTCACCACACTGCGGGAGGAAGGGATGTCGCGTGAGCGGGCGCTGGCCACCGCGTTCCGGCTGCTCGACGTCGGTGTCTTCCGGATCGGCGGCGAGCGGTACGCCGAGGACAACGACAGCTACGGGTTGGTGACCTTGGAGAAGGGGCACGTACGGCTGGAGCCGGATCGGGTGTCCTTCGACTTCTCGGCGAAGTCGGGACGCCAGCACCGCCTCAGTGTGCTCGACGACGACCTGCAGGAGCCGCTGCGTGCACTCCGGCGTCGGCGCGGCGGCTCACGGCGACTGCTTGCCTTCAAGGAGCGCGGCCGCTGGGGCGACCTGTCGACCGACGACGTCAACGGCTACATCAAGCGCCTGTTGGGTGAGGAGACCTCGGCCAAGGACTTTCGCACCTGGCACGGCACGGTCTTCGGAGCCGTGGCGCTCAACCACCGCGCCGACGTCGCGTCGAAGACCGCGCGCAGGAAGGCGGTCAGCCAGGCGATGCGAGAGGTGGCCGACTATCTCGGCAACACCCCGGCCGTCGCCCGCTCCTCCTACGTCGACCCACGCGTGGTCGAACGGTTCGAGGAGGGTGTCACGCTCGGTTCCGTGGTGCGGGGCCTGGAGGCGGGCGTCGACGGGCCGCCGTTCGACACGGTCGTGGAGCGCGGCGTGGTGCGTATGCTCTCCGACGAGACTGTTTCGCCGAGCACCCGGTCCCAGTCGGCGAGGAAGCGTTCGAGCCCGTAGCGCTCGAGCGCCGCCCGCCGGGCAGCGGCACCGGCGGCGCTCGCGGCGTCGAGGTCGGCCACGAACCGCCGCACCCCAGCCGCCAGCTCCTCCGGGCTGGCCGAGACGACGCCGGCCTCCGGCGGGACCGCGCGGGAGACCTCGGTGGTGTCGAGTGCGACCACCGGCATGCCCAGGTGCATGGCCTCCAGCAGCGACAGCCCCAGCGACGTCCAGCGCGACGTGTGCACGTACACCCGCCGGGAGGCCAGCTCGCGGTGCAGCTTCTCCTGGGTGACGTCCACATGGGTGGCCACGCGAGACGCGGGAAGGTGGGTCTCGTCGCCGAACAGGTCGACGTTGATGCCGAACAGGTCGACCGGTGCGGCCTCGGCGATGGTGGGCAGCAGGTCGGTGCCCACGGCACGTCCGCGGCGTACCGGGTCGTTGATCACCACGGCCGCGCGCTCTTGCTCACCGGTGTAGAGCGGTCCAGGGTCGACGATGCCATGCTCGATCACCGAGGTCGCTGCCGTGCCGCAGTCCCAGAACAGCCGGTTGAAATGCGTTACGTGCACGATCGGGACGTCGTGCTGGTCGGCCAGCGGGTGCCGAGTCCTCGCCACCTCACCACCGGGGGTGTTGTGCTCCAGGAAGACCGCCGGTACGTCCTGCCCGGGCCGTCGGCGCAGCCACCGCGCGCACAGGTCCAGCTCATGCGGTCGTTGCAGCAGCACCATGTCCACGGGCTCGTCGGCCAGCCTCTCCGGAGGGACCTCGACCACCGAGTCCGGCCACTGCCAGGTCTGCGCCCGGCCGCGGCCGTCCGGCCCCCGGTCCGGTGTCACCGGCACCACATACTCGTGGGGCCCCTGGACGAACGAGGTCGTCCAGGAGCCGTGCACGTGCCACAGCAGGACTCGCACCGTGCTCCTCAGCGACCCATCGCGCGGACGTCCCAGCCGGCGGCACGCCACTTCTCGGCGTCGATGGCGAGCCGTCCGTCCATGACGCGGGCATGCCTGACCACCTGGCTCAGCGCCACGGGATCGAGGGCGGCGTAGTCGTCCCAGTCGGTCAGCACGACCAGTGCGTCCGCATCGGTGCAGGCCCGCGTGACGTCGGCCTCGTAGCTGAGCTCGGGGTGAGCGCGTTCGGCGTTCGGCAGGGCGAGCGGGTCGTGCACGACGACGTCGGCGCCGGCGCCGTGCAGCCGAGTCGCGACGTCGAGGGCCGGAGAGTCGCGGACGTCGTCGGAGCCGGCCTTGAAAGCCGCACCGAGCACGCAGAGCCGGGCACCTCGCAGGTCGCTGCCGACGAGGTCGCGTGTCTTCTGGACCGCCCGGCTGCGCTGGCGCATGTTGACGGCGTCGACGGCATGTACCAGGTCGGTGGACCGGGACACGCCGAGCTCCTCGGCGCGGGCAGCGAACGCACGGATGTCCTTGGGGAGACAGCCGCCGCCGAAGCCGAGGCCGGGGGAGAGGAACGAGGAACCGATGCGCTCGTCGAACCCGAGCACGGTCGCCAGGTCGGCTACGTCGGCGCCGGCCGCCTCGCACACCTCCGCCAGCAGGTTGACCAGGGAGATGCGGGCCGCCAGCATCGTGTTCGCCGCCACCTTCGCCAGCTCGGCGGTGGCCAGGTCGGTCACCACCAGCGGTACGCCGTCGGCCAGCATCCCGGCGTAGACCTCACGCAGCCGCAGCTGTGCGGCATCGTTCTCCACGCCGAGCACGAGCCGGTCCGGGCACAGGGAGTCCTGGACGGCACAGCCCTCGCGGAGGAACTCGGGGTTCCAGGCGACCTCGACGTCGCCTCCGGCAGGGGCCCGCCCGCGCAGCCGGTCACCGACTCGGGACGCGGTCCCGACGGGGACCGTCGACTTGCCGACGACGACGCAGGGGCTGTCCAGCATCGGGGCCAGGTCGTCCACCAGGCGCCACAGCGCGGTCAGGTCAGCGGCATGGTTGTCGGCGCACTGCGGAGTGCCGACGCACACGAAGTGCACTTCCGCGTCACGCGCCGCGTCCAGTGCCGTGTCGAAAATCAGCCTCCCCGAGGAGACGCCCTCGCGCAGCAGGTCGTCGAGCCCCGGCTCGCGAAACGGCGCACGGCCGGTTGCCAGCGTGCCGATCCGGTCCTCGTCCGGGTCGACTCCGACGACCTGGTGTCCCCACGCGGCAAGACATGCGGCGTGGGTCGCCCCGAGGTACCCGGTTCCAAGCACTGAGACACGCATGCCCTCTCCATGCCCGAAGTGACTCTCTTCATGCACAAGCGGCTGAGAACACACTTCTCGGGTATGTCATCCCCATGACGACAAACGACGGCCGCGTGACCACGGTAGTGGTCAGCCGCAACCGCCGCGACCAGCTGCTGCACAGCCTTGCGCGCCACGAGACACCCGTCATCCTGGTGGACAACGGGTCGACCGACGGCACACAGGAGGCCGTCCGTGAACAGCTTCCGCACGTGGACGTCGTCGCGCTCGAGGAGAACCACGGCTCGCCGGGCCGCAACATCGGGGTGGAGCGGGCGCGCACGCCGTACGTCGCGTTCGCCGACGACGACTCCTGGTGGGCATCGGGCTCGCTCGCGGCCTGTGCCGACGCCTTCGATCGGAATCCCGGACTCGGGCTGGTCGCGGGGCGCATGCTCGTGGGGCCGGAGCAACGGCTCGACCCGCTGTGCGAGGTGATGGCGCGCTCACCGCTGCCGGCGCGGCCGGGGACACCGGGAACGCCGGTCCTCGGCTTCATGGCTTGCGGCGCCGTCGTACGACGTGAGGCATTCCTCGGGGCCGGCGGCTTCGACGAGGTCACGTTCTTCCTCGGCGAGGAGGACCGCCTGGCCTGGGACATGGCGGCGAACGGCTGGGACCTGGTCTACCTGCCGGAGGTCGTCGCCCACCACCACCCGCTGCCGGCAGCGAGCCGCACGGGCAGGCAACGGCTGATCACCCGCAACACCCTCCTCACCGCCACGATGCGCCGCCCGTGGAGTGTCGTGCTCGGCGAGACGGTCCGTGCCTGCTGCTCCGGGAGGGAGGGGATCGGCGGCGTCGTCGACGCGATCCCACGCCTGCGTGGCGCGCTGGCGCTCCGAGCCCGGTTGCCCGCGGCCGTCGAAGCCCAGGTGCGTACTCTCCAAGCCTGACGTCATATCTGACGTCGGACGGACCCTAACGGGGCTTGCCGGGACGAGTTACCGGCGAACGGGGAAGAGTTCCGGTAGAAGTGTTTCTCATAGTGAGAAGTGGGCACCGCTTCTCCTGAAAGGTATCGACGGTTCTGATGGGAGTGCGGTGTGAAGGTCCTCGGCATCAACGCGATCTTCCACGACCCCGCTGCGGCCCTCGTGGTCGACGGCACGACTGTCGCTGCCGCCGAGGAGGAACGGTTCTCCCGTCGTAAGCACGGAAAGCGGCCGGTTCCCTTCTCGGCATGGGAGCTGCCGGAGCAGGCGGCGGCCTGGTGCCTGCGACATGCGGGACTTTCTCCAGACGACCTGGACGCGGTGGCATACTCCTTCGACCCCAGCCTTTCGCGTCCCGCCGACGAGATGGGCATCGGGGACCCGTGGGACCACCTGCGCGTGCAGTACGCCGAGACCGCGCCCAACTTCCTCGCCACCGCTCTTCCCGGCCTCGACCCGGAGCGGGTGCGGTTCGTGCCGCATCACGTCGCACACGCGGCCTCCGCCGGCCTGGCGGGACCGCAGTCGTCGTCGGACGTGCTCGTCGTCGACGGCCGCGGCGAGCAGGCCAGCCACCTGGCCGGACGCTACGAGCAGGGCCGGCTGACGCGGTTGCACGCGCAGCGGCTCCCGCACTCCCTGGGACTTCTGTACGAGGACGTCACCGAGCACCTCGGTTTCCTGCGCAGCAGTGACGAGTACAAGGTGATGGCGCTCGCGTCGTACGGCAAGCCGCGGTTCCGCGAGGAGCTGCGCGACGCCGTGCACACGACCGGCGACGGCGGGTTCCGCACGTACCCGGTGGACTGGTCCGCGTTCGTCGAACGGCGCGGCAAGGATGCGGAGTGGACGGAGGACCACGCCGACCTGGCGGCGAGCGTGCAGGTGGTGCTCGAGGATGCGCTCCTCGAGCTCGCACAGTGGCTGCACGAGCAGTCCGGTGGCAAGGTACTCACGTTCGCCGGAGGGGTGGCACTGAACTGCGTCGCCAACACCCGCCTGTTGCGGGAGGGGCCGTACGACGACGTCTGGGTGCAGCCCGCAGCCGGTGACGCGGGCACCGCGCTGGGTGCCGCCATGCACGTGTCCCAGGAGGGTGGCGACAGCGTCCGGCCGATGCCCGGCGCCGACCTGGGTCGCGCATGGAGCGACGACGAGATCGAGAGCCGGCTGCGCACCGCGCGGCTGCCGTACGAGCGGCCCGCGGACGTCGCCGACGAGGTGGCGGCCTGCCTGGCCGACGACGGGGTTGTGGCGTGGTTCCAAGGGCGCAGCGAGTACGGCCCGCGCGCGCTGGGTCACCGGTCGCTGCTGGCCCATCCCGGCAAGCAGGAGAACCTGGAGCGTCTCAACGACGTCAAGGGTCGCGAGCAGTTCCGGCCCGTGGCCCCGATGGTACGGGCCGAGAAGGCACAGCAGATCTTCTCCCGCGGTCCGCACCCGTCGCCGTACATGCTCTTCGTGCACGACGTGGCGGCAGACTGGCGCGAGCGCATCCCCGCGGTCGTCCACGTGGACCAGACCGCACGGGTGCAGACGGTGGACGCACGGGACGAGCCCCTCGTGGCCCGGATGCTCGAGGCCTTCGAGGCACGCACCGGCCTTCCCGTGGTGGTGAACACCAGCCTGAACACCGCCGGGCGCCCGATGGTCGACGACCCCCGGGACGCGTTCGAGTGCTTCGGCTCCGCGCCCGTCGACCTGCTGGCGATCGGACCGTTCGTCGTACGCCGGTGGAAGGCCGACTGATGGATCGGCTCCCCACCACCGTGGTGATCCCCACCGTCGGGCGCCCGAGCCTGCATGCGCTGCTGGGCGTGCTCGACCGCCTGGAGGGTCCGCAGCCTCGGGCCGTGGTCGTGGTGGACGACAGCGGCACCTCACGGGCCGCCCGGCAGCTGGCCGAGAGGGACGGGCCGGGGCTGACCGTACTGGAGTCCCGTTCAGGGGGTCCGGCCGCGGCCCGCAACGTCGGGTGGCAGGCCAGCGAGGCGCC
>DATABY010000048.1:0-10883 GCA_036259355.1 Nocardioidaceae bacterium | reverse complement strand
GAAGACGCTGCCGGTCTTCAGTGTCAGTCCGGCGGGCGCGAGCCGGGCCTCGAACTCCGCCCAGATCCGATCGTCGGACCAGTCCTCGACCTTCGTCTCGGGGTCGCACTGGAAGTACAGCCGTTGCACGCTGGGCGACCGCGTCGAGACCAGCACGAAACCCCGGTCGGAGTGGGCGTAGATGAGCTCGTCCGACGACGGCGGGGCCTCGGCCAGGATGCCGAACCAGGCGAACGGGTACTGCCGGAAGAAGTCCTTCCGGACCTCGCCCTCGGGGATGAGGAACCGGGTGGAGGTCCGCGATCCGTCGGCCCCGATCACGAAGTCGCACTCCAGCGACTCCTGCTGGCCTTCGTGGGTGAACGTGATGCGCGGCTGGTCGGTCGTCAGGTCTTCGACCGTCGTGTCGGTGACTCCGAACCGGATGTCGCCGCCGTCCTGCAGCCGCTTGGCGATGAGGTCCTTGAGCACCTCGTGCTGGGCGTACACCATCACCGATCGGCCACCGCTGAGCTCGGTGAGGTCGATCCGGTGCATGCCGCCGCGGAAGGCCAGGTTGATGCCGTGGTGGACGAACCCGTCGCGCATCATGCGATCCCCCACGCCGGTCTGGCGCATGAGGTCGACCGTGCCCTGCTCGAGGATGCCGGCCTTGATGGTCTGCTCGATCGACTCGCGGGTCTGCAGGTCGACGACCACAGAGTCCACACCGCGCAGGTGCAGCAGGTGCGACAGCATCAACCCTGCCGGCCCGGCCACGACGATGCCGACCTGTGTGCGCACGATGGCTCCTCTCGACATGGGTGCTGGAAGTGGTGGAGCGAAGTCGCCGGACGGTCAGGCCAGGCCGAGCATCCGGACGGCGTTGTCCTTGAGGATGAGCGGGCGGACGTCGTCCCTGATCTCGAGCTCGTCGAAGTCGGCCCGCCACCGGTCGGGGGTGATGACCGGGAAGTCGGAGCCGAACAGCACCTTGCGCTTGAGCAGGGTGTTGGCGGCCCGGACCAGCTGCGGCGGGAAGTACTTGGGCGACCACCCGGACAGGTCGATGTAGACGTTGGCCTTGTGGGTGGCGATCGAGATGGCCTGGTCCTGCCACGGCACTGAGGGGTGGGCCAGCACGATCGTCAAGCCGGGGAAGTCGGCAGCGACGTCGTCGAGCAGCATCGGGTCGGAGTAGCGCAGCTTGATGCCGCGCCCGCCGGGCAGGCCGGCGCCGATGCCGGTCTGCCCGGTGTGGAACAGCGCCGGGACGCCGAGCTCCTCCAGCGCTGCATAGAGCGGGTAGAAGCGCTGGTCGTTGGGCTCAAAGGCCTGCAGGCTGGGGTGGAACTTGAAGCCGCGGACCCCGTGCTCGGTGACCAGCCGACGTGCCCGGGCGACGGCGGCCTTGCCGGCGTGTGGGTCGACCGAGCCGAACGGGAGGAGCACGTCGGGATGCTCGGCGGCCTGCTCGGCGATCTCCTCGCTGGACAATGCCGGGTGCCCGGTGCCGGCCGGGGCGTCGACGGTGAACACCACGGCTGCGGTGCGGCGGGCGCGGTAGTGCTCGGCGATCGCGGCCACGGTCGGAGTGCGGTCCTGATCGGCGTGGAAGTACTTCGCCGAGGCGTCCATCAGCTCCTGGTCGAGTGAGAAGCAGCCGTGGCTGTCCTGCTCGACGTGCACGTGCACGTCGATCGCGTCCAGTGCGGCGAGATCCATGTGGGCCCCTCTCACAGATCGGTCCGGGCCTTGGCGGCCAGCAGGGCGGTGAGCACGGCGTCGCGCCGGGCGACCAGTTCGGCCGGGTCGACGCCGGCGAGCTCCTCGTCGACACCGGCGACGATCTTCGCCACGAGCTCCGGGGTGAGCGTGACCTGTCCCAGGTCGCGCCACCACGCCTCGGTCGGCGGACCGAGGTGCTCGAGGATGTGCGCGATCCCGCCGGACCCGCCGGAGAGGTGCTGGTTCGCGAACGGCCCGAGCACCGCCCACCGCAGGCCCGGGCCATGGGCGATCGCGGTGTCGATGTCGGCCACGGTCGCCACACCGCGCTCGACCAGCGAGTAGGCCTCCTGCCACAGCGCGGCCTGCAGCCGGTTGGCCACGTGTCCGGGCAGCTCCTGGCGCAGCCGGATGGGTCGCTTGCCGACGGCCGTGTAAAAGGCGAGCGCGACCTCGACCGTCCGCTCCGAGGTCTTCTCCCCCGGCACCACCTCCACCAGCGGGATCAGGTGCGGCGGGTTGAAGGGGTGCCCGATCACCACCCGCTCGGGGTGCTGCGGGCAGCCCCGTGCGATGACACTGGGCAGCAGGCCCGAGGAGCTGCTCGCGAGGACGACGTCGGGCCGGGTGGCGGCGTCGAGCACGGCGAACAGCTGGTGCTTGACGTCCTCGCGCTCGGGGCCGTTCTCCTGCACGAAGTCGGCGTCCGCGACCGCCTCGGCCGGGTCGGAGGTGAACGTCAGCCGCTCCAGCGACCCGCCCGCGGCGGGCGTGAGCGTCGGCCAGATCGCCGCGACGTCGGACCGCAGGCGCTCCTCCGCGTGGGGTGACGGGTCGGTGGCGCTGACGTCGAGGCCGGAGGCGAGGAAGTGCGCCGCCCAGCTGGCCCCGATCACCCCGGTGCCCACCACGGCGACGCGCTGGACGGTCACGACCGGCTCCGGGTGGCGGCGAGGCCGACGAAGGGATCGAGCGCGGTGGGATCGGCGAGGACGTCGCGGCTGGCCACGTCGTCGAGGGCCGCGCCGAGCAGGATCCGCTTGGCCGGCAACTCCAGCTTCTTGCCCGTCCGGTTGCGCGGGATCACCGGCAGCTCCGCGATGCCGTCCGGGATGTGCCGGGGCGAGAGTTCTGTGCGCAGCGCGGTGGCGATCCGGCGGCGCAGCGCGTCGCCCAAGGTGGTGCCGGGGCGGAGCTGCACGTACAGCAGCAGTTCCCCGTTGCCGCCGGCCGGGTCCTCCAGGTGCACGACGAGGCTGTCGACGACCTCGGGGATTTCCTCGACGACCCGGTAGAACTCCGCGGTGCCCAGCCGCACCCCGCCCCGGTTGAGCGTCGCGTCGGAGCGCCCGGCGATCACCGCGCTGCCCACCGGGGAGAACCGCACCCAGTCACCGTGCCGCCACACGCCCGGATAGACGTCGAAGTAGGTGTCCCGGTAGCGCGCCCCGTCGGAGTCGCCCCAGAACCCGACCGGCATCGACGGCATCGGCCTGGTGATCACCAGTTCCCCCAGCTCGTCGACGACCGGGTTCCCCTGCTCGTCGAAGGCCTGCGCGTCGACGCCCAGGCACGGGCCGGAGATCTCTCCTACCCAGACGGGCTGCAGCGGGCTGCCCTGCACGATCCCGGAGCACACGTCGGTGCCGCCGCTGCCCACGTTGAGCAGCACGCCGGGGCCGAACTGCTCGGCCACCCAGCGGTAGCCCTCGGCGGGCAGCGGGCTGCCCGCCGCCCCGAGCTGCCGCACCCGGGACAGGTCGAACTCCGCCGCCGGCTGCACGCCCTCCGTGCGGCAGGCCATGAGGAATCCCGGGCTGGCCCCCATCAGCGTGGCCCCGGTCTCGGCGGCGAGCTGCCACTGCCAGCGCAGGTCCGGGTGCAGCGGGTTGCCGTCGACCATCACGATCGACGCCCGCACCAGCAACGCCGACACCAGCGCGTTCCACATCATCCACGCGGTGGTGGAGAACCACAGGATCCGGTCGCCAGGGCGCAGGTCCCAGCTCAGGCCGTGGTTCTTCAGGTGCTCCAGCAGGATCCCGCCGTGGCCGTGCACGATCGCCTTGGGCCTGCCGGTGGTGCCGGAGGAGAACAGCACGCACAGCGGGTGGGCGAACGGCACCGGGTCGAACGCCAGCTCCCCCGGGTCGGCGAGCAGCTCGTCCCAGCCGAGCGCATGAGGCAGGCCGTTCCCCCCGTAGGGGACGTGGACGACGTGGCGCACGGTGGGCAGTCCCGCGCGGATCTCCGCCACCTGCTCGCGGCGGTCGACGTCCTTGGTCCCGTAGCCGTACCCGGCCACCGCCAGCAGCACGGTCGGCTCGATCTGACCGAAACGGTCGACGACGCTGCGGGCGCCGAACTCCGGCGCGCAGCTCGCCCACACCGCACCGAGGCTGGCCGTCGCCAGGAACGCCACCAGCGTCTCGGGGATGTTGGGCAGGTAGGCCACGACGCGGTCGCCGCGGCCGACGCCGAGCCGCCGCAGCCCGGCACGAGCGCGGGCCACCTGCTCGCGCAGCTGACCCCAGGTCAGGTCCCGCCGGTCGCGGGTCTGCGAGTAGGCCAACACGGCGATCTCGTCCGCGTCCTCGGGCAGCCCCACCGCGTGCTCGGCGTAGTTCAGCGTCGCGCCCGGGAACCACTCCGCGCCGGGCATCTCCCGCCGGCCCAGCACGCGCTCCGGTGGCGTCGCGAAGCGCACGTGGAAGAACTCCGCGACCGCCGACCAGAAGCCCTCGAGGTCCTCCACCGACCAGCGGTGCAGGTCGTCGTACGCCGCGAAGCGCAGTCCCCGCTCGGCCTCCAGCCAGCGCAGGAAGCGGCCGATCTCGGTGGTCTCCCGCACGTCTACGGCGACCGGACGCAGCAGCTGCGGCGTCCCGGCGGCGGTCACGCGCCTTCCTCCCGCTGCACCTTGCCGCCCCTGCCCTGCAGGAAAGCGCGCATCCGCTCCTGGGCCTGCTCGCTGCTCGACGCGAGCGCGGCCACCAGCGACTCCATCAGGTAGCCCTCGGCGGGGTTGGCCTGGGCGATCCGCGGCAGCGCCTGCAAGATGGCGAAGTTCGTCACGGGGGAGTTCGCGGCGATCTTCGTCGCCAGCTCGAGGGCGCGCGCCAGCCCCTCCCCCGGCCCGGTCAGGTAGTGCGACAGTCCGAGCGCCTGCCCCTCCTGGGCGTCCAGGACGCGCCCGGTGAGCATCATGTCGGCCATGCGGTGCGCCCCGATCAGCCGCGGCACGCGCACGGAGCCGCCCCCGCCGACGAACAGACCGTGCTGCCCCTCCGGCAGCGCGTAGAAGGTGCTCGGCTCGGCCACCCGGAGGTGGGTTGCCGTTGCCAGCTCCAGCCCGCCCCCGATGACCGCGCCCTTGAGAACTGCGACGACGGGGATGCGCCCGTGCTCCATCCGCTCGAAGGCCCGGTGCCACATCCGCGAGTGCTCCAGGCCCTCGAACGCGGTGCGCTCGGTCAGCTCGGACAGGTCCAGCCCGGCGCAGAAGTGCTCGCCATCGGCGTCGAGCACCACGGCCTTGACCCCGTCCGGCGGAGCGGCGAAGAACGCCTCGATCCCGAGCACGGTCGGGTCGTTGAGCGCGTTGCGCTTGGCGGCGCGGGTCAGCCGCAGCACGGCCACCTCACCGTGCCGCTCCACCTGAAGGGACTGCGGCAGCAGGGCCTGGACCTGGTCCTGGCTGGACCGCTCGGCGGCGCTGGTCATGACACTCCCTCCGGCCGCCGCGACGCGGCCTGCTCGATCGGATCGGCCCCGACGGCCGGGGGCTCCTGGGCGGCGCGCTGTCGCAGCTCGACCCGGCGGATCTTCCCAGTGGCATTGCGCGGCAGCTCGGGCACGAACTCCACGTGTCTAGGCACCTTGTAGCGGGCCAGGTTGGCCTCGAGGTGGGCGCGCAGCTCGGCCTCGGTGAGCGTCGCCCCCTCCCGCAGCTCCACGTAGGCGACGCCGACCTCACCCCAGCGGCTGTCGGCCACCCCGACCACGGCGCAGTTGGCCACCGCGTCCAGCTGCACCGCCACGGCCTCCACCTCGGCCGGGTACACGTTCTCCCCGCCGGAGATGTACATGTCCTTGACCCGGTCGACGACGTGCGCCCAGCCGTCGTCGTCGACGCGCAGCACGTCGCCGGTGCGGAACCACTCCCCGTCGACGAGGCTCGCCTGGCTTTCCTCCGGCCGGTTCCAGTACCCGTCGAAGACGTTGGGGCCGCGCACCAGCAGCTCGGCTGGCTCCCCGCCCAGCGGCGTCGGACCCCCGTCGCGGAGCAGGGCGACGTCGGTGAAGAAGTGCGGGACCCCCGCCGCCGTCGGGTGGGCCGCCGTGCCGTCGTGGGTGCTCATGTACACCCCCGGGGACGCCTCGGTCATGCCGTAGCCCTGCAGCAGCCGCACTCCGCGGTCCAGCCAGGCGCGGGCCACCCGCTCCTGCACCGGCGATCCGCCGTAGATGACGGTGTGTAGCGAGCTCAGGTCCGCGGCGGCCCACGACGGGTGCTCGCACATCAGCTGCAGCATGGTCGGCACGGCCGAGAAACTGGTGATGCCGGCTTCGCCGATGCGGGCGAGGATCGCGCCCGGGTCGACCTTCGGGACCGCCTCCACGCTGCCGCCCTTGATCAGCGTGGGCAGGGTGACCTGGCCGAGGCCGACGCAGTGGAACAGCGGAGAGATGCACAGTGCCCGGTCCGTGCTCAGCACGTCAGCGTGCGTGAGCTGGTTGATCGTGTTCCACGTCAGGTTGCCGTGGGTCAGCACGGCCGCCTTGGGCCGGCCCGTGGTGCCGGACGTGTAGAGCAGGATCGCCGAGTCCTCCAACGACACCTGCGGCTCACCGTCGAGCGTCGGACCGGCTTCGACCTCGGCTTCGAACTCCGGACCGTCCACCGGGCGCCCCTCGGGGTGGACGGCGACGATGTGGCGCAGCCTGTCCGGCAGCGGCCCGGCTGCTGCAACGAGGGCGTTCGCGTCGCCACTGTGCACGAGCACCGAGGCACCCGAGTCGTCGAGCATGTAGCGGATCTCCGCCCCGGACAGCCGGTAGTTCAGGGGCACCGCGATCGCCCCCAGCAGCCAGGTGGCGAAGTACGTCTCGAAGACCTCGACGGCGTTCACGCCGAGGTACGCCACCCGGTCGCCCCGCCCGACCCCGAGGCGCCGCAACGCTCCGGCGTACCGCGCGGTGCGGTCGGCGAGCTGGGTGTAGGTGAGCGACCGGTGCGGGTCGAGCACGGCGATGCGGTCCGGGGAGATCCGGGCCCGGCGGGCGGGCCACGTGCCCAAGCCGGGGTTGGGTCCGGCGATCAGGTCCATCGCGCCTCCTCATCGGCTGCCGAGCGGGCCAGCGAATGTCAGGGACCTTGATAGCAAGGTTCCTGACATCGAGTCAAGCCCCGTACGCCTGCACGTCGGCAGGACCGGGCCCGGACCCCTTGGCGTCGGGCTCGGTCAGTGCGGCGAGGCACTGCCCCAGCGCGCGCTCGAACACTGCGGCCTCGGCAAGGGTGAGGGCCGACAGCATCCGAGCCTCCAGTCGGTCGACCACGTCGTGACAGGCCCGCAGCACCTCGGCACCGTGTTCGGTCAACCACGCGCGCAGGATCCGGCGATTGGCCTCGTCCGGGCGGCGCTGGATGAGGCCGTCACGCTCCATCGACGCGACGAGCTGGTGCATCGCCTGCGGGGTGACGTAGTGCCGGCGGGCCAGCTGCGCCGACGACAGACCTTCTCGGCGCTCGAGGATGCTCAGCGCCGTGTACTGGTGCAGCGTCACCCCGAGGGGCCGCAACACCTCGTCCATCCGCGCGCGCTCGGCCATCTCGAGGCGCTTGACGAGGTACGTGAGGCGCTGGCCGCGCCGTCCCGGTCCCGACGTCTGGCGCTCCGTCATGCCGCCACCTTATCAAGCGTTCTTATAGCAAGCCTCTTGCGAAGCGGTGTCAAGGTTCCTAATATCGGTGCGGCATGTGACACAGGACTTGGCCGTCTCCCCCCAGCTGACAGCCAGCCGCCACCTCGGCCACTCGGCCGGCCGGTCCCCCAGCAGACAGGGCAACCGCGATGACGCATCCCCACTTCTCCCGCACCCAGCTACGCCGCGCCGTGCTGTCGAGCTACCTCGGCAGCGTGATCGAGTACTACGACTTCCTCCTCTACGCGACCGCCTCGGCCGTGGTGTTCAGTCAGGTCTTCTTCTCCAACCTGGACCCGCTGGTCGGCACCGTCGCCAGTTTCGGCACGCTCGCCACCGGCTACATCGCCCGCCCGCTGGGCGGCATCGTGTTCGGGCACTTCGGCGACCGGATCGGGCGCAAGAAGATGCTCATCATCAGCATGGTGATGATGGGCGTCGGCAGCACGCTCATCGGCCTGCTGCCCACCTACGCCCAGATCGGCGTCTGGGCCCCGATCCTGCTGGTGTTCCTGCGCGTCGTGCAGGGCTTCGCAGTCGGCGGGGAGTGGGGTGGCGCGGTGCTGATGTCCGCGGAGCATGCTTCGTCCCGGCGCGGGCTGTGGGCCAGCTTCACCAACGCGGGCGCGCCCAGCGGCGTGGTGCTCTCGACCCTGGCGCTGGCCGCGTCCGCCGGCCTGACCGGGGAGCAGGAGTTCCTGGCTTGGGGCTGGCGGATCCCGTTCCTGCTCAGCATCCTGCTGCTGGCCGTCGGCCTGTTCGTGCGCGCGAAGGTCGCCGAGACACCCGTGTTCGCCGAGGCGGCCGCGGAGAAGCCCGCACGACCGCCCCTGTTCGAGGTCCTGCGCCACCACCCGCGCAACCTCGCCCTGTCGGTCGGGGTCGGCTTCGGAGCGTTCGTCGCGCAGGCGACGCTCACGACGCTGCTCATCTCGTACGCAGTCGAGGTCGGCTTCCCGCGCTCGACGGTGTTGAACGCCCTCACCCTGTCATCGGTGGTGGCCGCCGTCGGGATCATCGGCTTCTCAGCTCTGTCCGACCGCGTTGGTAGGCGCCCGGTGGTGATAGGAGGCGCCGTGGCGATGGCGGTCTGGGCCTTCCTCATGTTCCCCATGATCAACAGCAGGTCCACGCTGCTGCTCACCCTCGTCGTGGTGGTCGGTCAGGGCGTCGTGCACGCCGCGATGTACGGGCCGCTCGCCGCGCTCTACACCGAGCTGTTCTCCACCCGCTCTCGCTACACCGGAGCCTCGCTCGGCTACCAGATCTCCGGGCTCGGCGCAGGCATCGCGCCCGTCGCCTTCGCCTCCGTCCTCGCCGCCGGCGGGGGCACGATCGTGGTCTCCAGCATCATCGCTGCGTTCTGCCTGCTCAGCGTCGGCTGCATCCTCGCCCTCAGGGAGACCTCCACCACCGACCTCAGCGTGGACCCCGAGGCCGCCGCAGCCGTGCCGGCCGGCCGCTGACCGACCCGGTCGGACGCCCGGCAACAGGAACGAGGACGACGCAGCCGCGGGGCAGTGGCCCGCACCGAACAGGAGCGGACCACCGCCCCGCGCCGGCGACAGGGAGACCAGATGACCGACGACCAGACCGACATGTGGAGCGGTAGCTCCCCGGTTCCGCCCAACCGCGGCGACTTCTACGACCATCTCGGCATGCTGCCGGTCGAGCAGCGGACGCTCCTCGCCGAGGTCCGCGGATACCTCGAGTCGGACGTGGCGCCGATCATTGCCGACCACTGGGAGCGGGCGGAGTTCCCCGCCCAGATCGTGCCGGCCCTCGCGCGGATGAACCTCGCCGGCAGCAAGTTCACCGGCTATGGCTGCTCGGGCCACGGCGAGCTGTTCCACGGCCTCCTCATGGTCGAACTGGCCCGCATCGATCCCTCGCTCGCCATCTTCTTCGGCGGCCACGACGGCCTCGGCATGGGCAGCGTGGCGCTCTGCGGCTCGGAGGAGCAGAAGCAGCGCTGGATACCGCCGATGGCCCGGATGGAGAAGATCGGCGCGTTCGCCCTGACCGAGCCCGATGTCGGCTCCGACGCCGCCCGCGGCCTGGCCACCACGGCACGCCGCGACGGTGACACGTGGGTGCTCAACGGCCGGAAGAAGTGGATCGGCAACGCCACCTGGTGCGATCTCGTCGTCGTGTGGGCGCGCGACGAGGCTGACGGGCAGGTGAAGGGCTTCGTCGTCGAGCGCGGGACCCCCGGCTTCACGACCGAGAAGATGCACGGCAAGACCGCGCTGCGGGTCATGCAGAACGCGGAGATCACGCTGATCGACTGCCGCGTCTCGGAGGAAGCCCGGTTGCAGCAGGCGAACTCCTTCGCCGACACCGCTCGCGTGCTGCGCGCAACCCGGCTGATGGTGGCGTGGCAGGCTGCCGGCACGGCCCGTGGCGCCTTCGAGCACGCGCTGGCGTACGCCACCCGCCGCCAGCAGTTCGGCCGACCCATCGCCGGATTCCAGCTGGTGCAGGACCTGCTGGCCCGGATGCTCGCCAACACCACCGCATCGCTGACGATGTGCGCCCGCCTGGCCGAACTGGCCCAGGCCGGCGAGATGCGGGAAGAGCAGGTGTCACTGGCCAAGATGTACTGCACCACCGCCACCCGGGAGACCGTCGGCTGGGCACGCGAGGTCTTCGGCGGCAACGGCGTCCTCCTGGACCACCACGTCACCCGCTACACCAACGACGCGGAGGCCATCTACAGCTTCGAGGGCACCCGGGAGATCAACTCATTGATCGTCGGGCGAGCTCTCACAGGGATCTCCGCCTTCGTATGACACGACCGTGGCGCCGCTGGCAAGACCCGACGGGTTCGCTCGAGTTCGAGGGACGGCTACCAACTCACCGTCTCGGCCGTCATCGAGCGCCAATCCGGCGTGCATCGCTGAGCCGGCCTCCCGACCCTCGGCACGGAGGCATCGAAGCCGCCGTGGACTCCCGACTCATTGACGATCCGCCCACCACGTCATGCCGGGCCTGGCCCGGGAGGCGGCCGACCGCATGGGCACGCTGCTGCTCACCGGTGGAGCCGGTCCAATTGCAACCACGGACGACTCAGGCCGCCCTCCCGAGGGAGAACGGCCTGGTCATCGGGGTGGAGCTGAGGGGACTCGAACCCCTGACCCCCACACTGCCAGTGTGGTGCGCTACCAGCTGCGCCACAGCCCCGTATCCGGCCCGGTTCGTCGTGTCCGAGCCGTGGACGACTCTACAGGGCCCCGGCCGCCCTCCGG
>DATABY010000047.1:0-63357 GCA_036259355.1 Nocardioidaceae bacterium | reverse complement strand
CGGGGGCCTCGCCGTTGGGGTAGCAGTTGCCGAGTACGACGTCGTCGACGTCGCCTTCTTCCAGGCCGGTGCGGCG
Source organism: Nocardioidaceae bacterium (assembly GCA_036259355.1). GTDB lineage: Bacteria > Actinomycetota > Actinomycetes > Propionibacteriales > Nocardioidaceae > JALZDI01. Next base: position 63,281 of record DATABY010000047.1, on the reverse strand, counting down.
GACCAGCTCGTTGAGAACGGTGGTGGCCAGGTCGGTGGCGCTGACCTCGGACAACGCACCACCGAACCGGCCAACCGGTGTGCGGATCGGCTCACAGATGACGACATCGCTCATGCCCTCGACCGTAGAGGGCGAGCAGTCATATGGGCACAGCCGCCGGTGTCCCGACGATCTCGGCTCGTCGGGGCGACGGCGCCTAGCACGCCAAGCGTCCTGGAAAGGGCCTTCCGGTTCTCAGCACCCCGAAACGGGTAGCGCTCACGGGTACGGGGATACGGGCCGGTGCGGGCGCAACCCAGCCGTCAGAAATGGTGCCCGAGCCCGTGGGGGCGTCGAGCGGGGTCCGTCGACAAGGGGAAGCGAGTAGATGGAACACCAAGCCGGTCTCAGTGGCGGTGTCAGCACCGCCACCGCACTGTGGTTGGCGTTGGCGTCGACGCTGCTGTTGACAGCACTCCACCTTCTGGCACCGCGCATCCGCAGGTTCCCCCTGGTGCCAGAGCCCGCCATGGCCTCGTTCGCCGGTGGCATCGCGGTCTCCTACGTGTTCCTGCACCTGCTGCCGGAACTGGCCCAGGGTAACCGTGAGCTGCGCGAGTTGTTCGCCGAGGAAACCACACCCAGTCCACTGGTGGAGCTCGGCATCTTCCTCGTCGCCCTCACCGGGTTCTGCCTGTTCTATGCACTGGAGCGACTCGCCGAGCGCCGTACAACCACGACGGCGCCATCGCAGGCTGGTGCGGCCCAGGTCAGGGAACCAGCGCCCGCGTCGGCGACCGACGTGTTGACGCGCACTCGGGAGGATCGGCCGAACCGCGCGGCGTTCTGGCTGCACCTGGCGGCCTTTGGAATCTACAACGCGGTCATCACCTACACCCTGCCGTTGACCTACCGCACCGGAGTCGCCTTCGCGGTGCTGTTCACCGTCGCGATGGGACTGCACTTCGTGCTCTCCGACCGCGGGCTCGAAGAGCACTACGGCTCCCTGTTCGACCGATGGACGCCTCGCCTGGTGCTGGCCGGCGCGCTCGTCACCGGCTGGGTCCTCGCGGTCGCGTTCGCGCCCACCCGGTCGGTGACCGTCAGTGTCCTCATCGCCTTCCTGGCCGGCAGTGTTCTGCTCAACGTGTTCAAGGAGGAGATTCCCACCGCACGGAGATCCTCTCTGCCATGGTTCCTCAGCGGCCTGGTCGCCTATGCCGCACTCCTTGCCGCTCTGACGGCCCTCCGATAGTCCGCGCCAGCCAACGAGGGCCAGGAGCCACTAGCCTGTCCATGACCGCCAGGGTGAGAGCTGAGCGCGTCGCGGCGCTTGGACCACCGGAGCCCCGGACTGGCGAAAGGGCAACGCCGAAGGACGGATGATCCCGATGACCGCACTCCCGGGCGGGACACATGTCTCCGCTGAGCTGCAGGACGATCTGCATACGCTGTACCGCAGCCTGCACGGCGCACCGGAACTCTCGATGCAGGAGCACGCCACGGCAGCGCTCATCGAGCAGCGGATGGAGGCCCTCGGGTTCGACACGTTCCGCTGCGGCGGGACCGGGGTTGTCGCGACGCTGGTCAACGGCGAAGGCCCGGTGGTCGGGTTCCGCGCCGACACCGACGGGCTGCCCGTCCAGGAGGACACGGGCCTGGAGTACTCCAGCACCGTGCGGGGCACGCTGCCGGACGGAACCGACGTCCCGGTGATGCACGCGTGCGGGCACGACACCCACATCACCAGCGCGATCGGCGCTGCCACCTTGTTGGTGGAGGCGCGGGACACCTGGTCGGGGACCGTGGTGTTGCTCTTCCAGCCGGGGGAGGAGACGAGCGAGGGCGCACAGGCGATGGTGGAGGATCGGCTGTGGGACCGCGCCCCTCAGCCGGAGGTCATCTTCGGCCAGCATGTCTGGCCGACTCGAGCCGGTGGCGTCGCGGTCTCCACCGGCTCGGCCATGGCCATGGCCGACAGCTGGAAGGTGACCGTGCACGGTCGGGGCGGGCACGGCTCGCGTCCCGAGGAGACCATCGACCCGGTGGTGCTGGCTGCCCACATGGTCGTGCGCATCCAGAGCATCGTGTCGCGCGAGGTCCATCCACGTAAGGCCGCCGTGGTGACGATCGCGAGCTTTCACGCCGGGCTGAAGGAGAACATCATCCCGGCGGAGGCGGTGTTTACCGTCAACGTGCGGAACCTAGACCCCCACGTCCGCGAACAGGTCCTGGCCGCCCTCCGGCGCGTCATCGCCGCGGAGGCGCAGGCGTCGGGCGCGCCCGAGCCCGAGATCGAGGAGCTCTACACCTTCCCACTCCTCTACAACGATCCCGAGGCGACCGAGCGGCTGACGAGCGCATTGAGGGCCGTGCTCGGTGAGGAAGGAGTCGTCGACACTCCTCCCCAGATGGGCAGTGAAGACTTCGGCCACCTCGCCGCGGCCATCGGCGTCCCGGCGGTCTACTGGTTCTTCGGTGGGATGGCCGACGAGATGGTCGACGGTGACGACCCGGTGCCGTCGAACCATTCACCGAACTTCGCGCCGGTGATCGAGCCGACCCTCACCACGGGTGTCATCGCCGCGCTCACGGCGATCATGTCGCGCGTCGGCGCTCAGCCCTGAGGCCGACACCGCATCAGATCTTCCGGTCACGTCAGGATCCGTGCCACAGTCTGTTCATGTCGAATGACGTTCGGTGACGGCGGCAGCCAGCATCTCGACATGACAGAAAGCTGACAACCGAGGGGGGTCGACAGAAGGAGTACGGGATGAGCCGGGACAAGAAGATCGCGGTCGGAATGAGCATCTACTTCTTGGTGTGCACGGTGGCGATGATCTGGCCCGGTGCAGTGGTCGCGAACCGGATCGAGCCGATCATTCTGGGCTTGCCGTTCCTGTTCTTCTGGTATGTGGCGTGGGTCTTCATGGTCTTCGTGGGAACCCTCGTCCTCTACCGCCTCGAGTACGGGGAGAAGAAGTAATGCAGGACTGGTGGATCGTCACCGCGATCACGGTGACGTACCTGGTCGTGGTCCTGGTCATCGGACTGCGCGCGCGGGACCAAGACTCCTCGACGCTCGAGGGCTACGTCGCCGGCAACCGGAACATCGGCCTCTTCATCCTGTTCTTCATCATGGGCGCCGAGATCTTCAGTGCCTTCGCGTTCCTCGGTGGCCCTGGATGGACGTACGGCAAGGGCGCTCCAGGCTTCTACATCCTCGCCTATCTCGGGCTCGGTCTGCTGCCCTGGTGGGTGCTCGGTCCGAAGGCCGCACGGCTGGGCCGCAAGTACGGTTACCTCACCCAGGCCGACCTGATGTCCGACCGGTTCTCCAGCAGGACCCTCTCCGCGATCATCGCCGTGGTCAGCGTCGGCGCGTTCATTCCCTACCTCACCGTGCAGATCACCGGGGCCGGCCTGCTGTTCGAGTACTCCACCGACGGGAATGTGCCGTTCTGGCTGGGCGCGCTCGCCGCGTTCCTGATCGTGACGATCTACGTGTACGCGAGCGGCCTACGGGGGATCGGCTGGACCAACGTCGTCCAGGGCATCATCATGGTCATCGTCGCCTGGCTGATCGGGTTGGCCGTGGCCAACCGCTTCTACGGTGGCGTGGGGGACATGTTCCGGCAGATCCAAGCCGAGGCACCGGAGTACCTGACGCTCCCGGGCGTGGACGGGTTGGGCTGGGCGGCGTTCTCCTCGGCCATCCTCGTCAGCAGCATCGGCTTCACCATGTGGCCGCACCTGTTCATGAAGTCCTACGGCGCCGACTCCGACAAGAGCATCAAGAAGACGATCGTCATCTATCCCTTGTACGGGTACCTGCTGATCCCGGTGTTCATCATCGGCTTCGCGGGCATCCTGGTGCTGGAGGACAGCCCGCTCTCCAACCCCGACGATGTTCTGCCGGAGCTCGTGGTGAACGTCGCGAACTTCTCGCCCTGGCTCGTCGGGGTCATGCTGTCGGGAGCCTTGGCAGCGGCGATGTCGACGGGATCCAACCTGGCGCACACCGCCTCCACGGTTCTGGTCAGAGACCTGTTCGTCGCGGTGTTCAAGCGGGACATGCCGGAGAAGGACGTCGTACGCCTGACCCGGGTGTTCGTGGTCGTGCTCTCGGTGCTCGCGTACGGCCTCGCACTGCTGAACCCGGCATCGCTGGTGGATCTCCTGCTCGGTGCGTATGGCGCAGTCGTGCAGTTCTTCCCGCTCATCGTGGCGGTGTTCTTCTGGAAGCGAGCCACGACGGCAGGAGCCTACGCCGGCCTGGTCAGTGGGAGCCTCGTGACCGTACTCTTCACCTTCTTCATGGCGCCACCGTTCGAGATCCACGCCGGTATCTGGGGCCTGGTCGTCAACACGGTGCTGCTCGTGGGCGTCAGCCTGGTGACGCGCCCCATGGCGGCCGACCACGTGGAGCGGTTCGTGGAGGGTTCGAAGGCACCCGTTGCCGATGTCGCCGTGGGTGCCACCCGCACCGGCCCGGCCACCAGGTGACGAGTCGAGAAGCAGAGGCGGCGCATGAGCGGTGATGTGAGTACGCCGGTGCAGGTGGACGAGGCAAGGCTCGCCGGCCTGGTCCAGCGGTTGGGCGAAGTCGGCGCGCACCCTGACGGCGGGATCGTGCGTCCCCAGTACTCGTCAGCGTGGCGGCAGGCGCAGGATCTCGTGGCGACCTTCATGCGTGAGGCAGGGTTGGAGGTCCGCGAGGACGCGGTCGGAAACGTGTTCGGGCGGCTCGAGGGCGAGATCCGCGACCGCACGGTCCTCACCGGCTCGCACATCGACACGGTCGTGCACGGAGGCGCCTACGACGGCGCCCTCGGCGTCCTTGCCGGGATCGCCGCACTGGAGGCGGTCGGCGAGGGCGGCGAGCGGCGTCGACTCCCCCTCGAGGTGGTCTCGCTGTGTGAGGAGGAGGGGAGCCGGTTCCACGCCAACTTCTTCGGGACCCGCTCCATCCTCGGCCTCGTCGACCCCGACGAGCCCGAGCAGCTCGTCGACGCCGAGGGCGTCACCCTCGCCGAGGCGGCGCGGTCGGTGGGCCTCGACCCCGCAGCCTTCCCAAGAGCCCGCAGGGATGACGTCGACATGTTCCTCGAGCTCCACATCGAGCAGGGCCGTACGCTCGTCGACTCTGCAACCGACATCGGTGTGGTCGACGTCATCACCGGCCTCAAGTGGCTGGAGGTGACGGTCGAGGGACGCACCGACCACGCAGGCGCCACGGCGATGGCCGCCAGGCGGGACGCGCTTCAGGCCGCGGTACGGATGGCCGCGGCCGTCGAGGCGCTGGTGACCGAGCAGGGTCATCCGGCGGTGGGAACGGTTGGTGTGATGCGGGTGCATCCCGGCGGGGCGAACATCGTTCCTGGCCAGGTGGGGTTCACCGTGGACGTCCGCCACCCTGACGGCGCGGTGTTGGAAAGCCTCGTGACCGGGCTGCGGAAGCACTGCCAGGCGGTGGCGGCAGAGCGAGGCCTCGACGTCCGGGTGGAGCTGGTCAAGGACACGCCGCCGCATGCACTCGACGCCGATCTGCGCGCGGTGTTGCGGGATGCGGCCGACGCGTGCGGTGCTTCCTGGCGGGACCTCTCGAGCGGCGCCGGCCACGACAGCCAGACGATGGCGACGCGGGTCCCGACGGCGATGTTGTTCGTGCCGAGCGTGGACGGCCGGTCGCACAGCCCCGCTGAGTACAGCACGCCGACCGACTGCGCCCGCGGGGCTTCGGTGCTGGCCACGGCCCTACGGTCCATCGCCCGCTGACCGTACGTCGCGGCTCGCACCGAGCTGGTCGTGGCCGCGTCGCACGTCGGCGTGCAGATCCTTGTGCCATTGCCATGACGAGCGCGAGGGCCCCGTCATCGGCGACGAGGTCCTCGCGGCTCTCACTTGGCATCGGCCGTGCTGCCGGGGGCGTGCTCCCGGTTCAGCAGACCGATGTGGCAGTACTACCGGGTCAGCACGGCTCGACAGCGTCGACGGTGAACCCCGGAGCTGTGACCGCTGCGTCGGTCACCAGCTGGACCGACCCACTCGCCGTGGAGATGCAGGGCGAGGTGATCGGACCAGACTCGGTGACGTTGCCGTCGTAGGTGGCCAGCACGTTCCCGGCGGCATCCTTGACGTACACGTAGTCGTAGTCGGCCTCGGTGTTCAGCAGGCTGAAGTGGAACTTGAAACCGGCCTCGCCGTTGTCATAGGTCCACGTGCAGTCGCCGTTGTTCCCGTAGGGATGCGGGGACTCGAACGGTAGCTGCGCGTTCGTGTCGCTCTCACACGGCGGCGGGGGTGGCGTGCCCTTCTTGCAACCGTTGTGGACCCCGACGGCATCCCAGGCCGCCGCGAACTCCTTCCAGTCCTTGGCGTGGTCCGGCCCCTTGCTCGTCGACTTGGCGACCCCGACGGTGGCCTCTCGGGCGTCACAGAAGTTGGCATACTCCGGCAGGCTGGTGAAGGCCCCGTAGTACACCTCGGCTGCGCGGTCCAGGCCCACACCGTCGACAGCCACGCCGCAGTCCTCGGTGTGGGTCGGCGCGGGGCGGTGCTGAGACGGGGCGCAGCCCGCGTTCTGGCCGCCGTTGACCGTCAGGTAGTAGGCGTGGTTGGGAATGCCGCTGTTGATGTGCACCCCGCCGTTGTCCTCCTCCCCGGTGTAGAGGTCGACCATGTGGTCGGGCTGGCCGTCCTGGGCCGGGTCGGCCATGTTGCGGAAGCCTGGTGTCGCGTCACCGGGCTCGTTGATCACGTCCTCGCCGATCAGCCAGTCCGGCTCCGCCGCCGGGTCAAGTCCGTTCTCGGCCGCGTAGAACTCGATGGTGTTGGCCATCATGTCGCTGAAGCCCTCGTTCAGCGCTCCGGACCTGTCTTCGTAGATCAGGTCCGACGTGTAGTCCGTGACACCGTGGGTGAGCTCGTGACCGTCCACGTCGAGCCCTCCGGACAGCGACTTGCAGGTGGTGCCGTTCCCGTCGCCGTACGTCATGTAGGCGCCGTTCCAGAAGGCATTGCAGTAGTCCTGCCCGAAATGAACCACGGAAACGATCTGCATGCCGTTGTCGTCGATGCTGTTGCGCCCGAACGTGTCGGCGAAGAAGTCGTCGACGACGTTGGCGTAGTAGTGCGCGTCGACCCCGGCGGGCTGGGCCGGGCTCTCGTTGCCCAAGCGGTCCCACACGTCGTCCTCGTCGGTCATGACGACGGGGCTGGCCTGCTCGTTCTGCCAGTCGTAGGTCAGCTGGCGCTCGTCCTGCGACCGCAGCGCGTACAGCCCGTCGCTGCGTTGCGTGGTGCTGATCGACTTCGTGTCGCCCTTCACGCCGATGCCCTCGCCGTGGGCAAGTGCGTTGAATGCCTTGACCGTCTCGCCGGACGCCGCGTCGATCCAGCGGACCGGGCGGCTGGCGTCCCGGATGCTCTCGACCTCGTAGAAGTAGCGGTCGGTGCGCGGGTCGATCCGGAGATCGATGGCGAAGTCGCCGCGCTTGCCGATCTCCTTGGTGACCTTCCCCTTGGCCTGACCAGCGGACAGCTTCACCGCATTCTGCGGTCGCAGCCTGGGGAAGTAGGCACCGATGACCGTGCGGTTCGTCCCGTCGGCCGCACGGATCACGGTGATCTGGCCGCCGAACACCGTCGCGTTCCTGACCCTCTGCTGGTACCGGGTCGAGGTGTGTCCGTCGGGGTAGGTCTGGGTGTGCACCTTGTGCATGTGCCTGGGCAGCTCGAAGTCGCGCGCCTCTGAGCCGGTGAGTGTGAACGAGCCGGACGGCACCTGCTGCGCCGCGGTCGCCTCCCGCGGACTGTCGGCGAACGACGTACTGGCGGTGGCGACTGCGGTCGTTGCCGCCAGGACGGCGGCAGCAGACATCGCCAGGAAGGAGCGACAACGCATCCCGAGATCCCCTTTGAATAGTGACGTAGCGACTACGGAGTGTAACTACCTGTGAGCTGTGTCACCCTACACAGGCACCTTGATTTCGCCAAGCGCACCTAGCGCTGACGACCGAGCAGGAGGGCTATGTCATCGGCTGCGCCGCGGATTCTGTACGTGACCGACCTCGCGTACCGGGCGCGCGGTCGCCGGTACTGCGACGAGGACATCTTCTTGACCTCGCGACTGCGTGAGAGCCTCACCCTCGCCTTGTGCCATCCGAAGGATGCGACCAACCTGATGGACGGCTTCGACGCGGTCGTCGTCCGCAACAGCGGCGCGGTCCCGCAGTACCGGCACGAGTACGAGCAGTTCCGGGAGCGCGCGCTCCGCAACCGGGCTCCCGTCTACAACCAGCTCAGCGGCAAGGGAGACATGCTGGGCAAGCAGCACCTGGTCGAGCTCACTGCGGCCGGGTATCCGGTGATCCCCACCGTCGACCGGGCAGAGGACCTGCCGGACCTGCCGGCAGCGGACGAGTACGTCGTGAAGCCGAAGGTCGGCGGCGACTCCGTCGGCCTGCGGTTCCTGCGTGCCGACGCTCTGACGGAGGCCATGTTCGAGCCCGGCCTGGTCGCCCAACCGCGGGTCGCGTTCGACTACGAGGTCTCGTTCTACTTCGTCGACCGTGACTTCCAGTACGCCCTGTACGCGCCGGACCCTCAACAGCGCTGGCAGCTTGATCCGTACGAGCCGACAACGCACGACCTCGAGTTCGCCCAGCGCTTCGTGGCCTGGAACGACATCGACCACGGCATCCAGCGTGTCGACGGATGCCGCACGCCGGCCGGGGAGCTCCTCCTGGTCGAGCTCGAGGACCTGAACCCGTACCTGTCACTGGACCGCCTCGACACGACAACCCGCGATACCTTCGTCGTCACGATGGCCTCGTCTCTGCAGCGGTTCCTCAACGTGCGCTGAGGTCCGTCCGAGCGACGCAGCACCTGCCACGTCGGACGCTCCACCAGTGATCGCCACGCCGCGCAGGGCCCGCGTCACACGTCCTAGGAGTCTTATCGCGCAAGATGGCAGTCGATGCGTCGACGGTTGCGGATCTTGGGAGGGTACGTGCGCACTAGCAGGCTTGTCGCACTCGTGGCCGCGGTGATGTTCGCCGCGTCGTGCTCCGGTGGCGGCGGAGGGGTCGATGTCGACGGCCAGGGTGGCGGCGGCAGCGGCGGTGGTGGCGGCACGCTGATCGCGGCGATCAGCGCCGAGCCGGACAAGCTCGACCCGCATGCCACCACGGCGTACGCCAGCTTCCAGGTGCTCGAGAACGTCTACGACACCCTCGTCGTACCCAACCCTGAGGACTTCTCGTTCGAGCCGTCACTGGCCACGGAGTGGTCCACGAGCAGCGACGAGCGCACGTGGACGTTCCAGCTGCGCGAAGGCGTGAAGTTCCACGACGGGTCGGCGTTCGACGCCGCAGACGTCGTGTACTCGTTCAACCGCATCATCGACAACGACCTTGCCACGGCATTCCGGCTTGAGGCCGTCCGAGATATCCGCGCCCAGGATAGGAACACCGTGGTGGTCGAGCTCAAGCAGCCGGCTCCGAACCTGCTGTCGCTCGTCGGTGACTACAAGGGCATGTCCATCCTTCCAGAGGGCGCTGCCGACGAGCACAACCTGAACACCGAGGCGGTCGGCACCGGTCCCTTCGAGCTGGCGGCGACCAGCCCCGGGTCGATTGAGCTGACGGCGAACAAGAACTACTGGGGGGAAGGACCCTTCGTCTCCGGAGTCGAGTTCCGGGTCGTGTCCGAGCCGACGACGGCACTCACCCAGCTGAGCACCGGTGAGGTGCACTGGACCGACAACATCCCACCGCAACAGATCACGAGCCTGGAAGACGACGAGTCCGTCACCATCGAGACGGTGCCGAGCGTCGACTACTGGTACATGAGCATGAACTTCGAGCGACCGCCGTTCGACGACCCGCAGGTACGCGAAGCCGTCGCCTACGGACTCGACCGCGAGGCGATCACGGAGACGGCGAAGTTCGGGGCCGCTGAAGTCAACCAGACAGCCATCCCCGAGGGTAGCCGCTGGTACTACGACTATGCGCCCTACTCCCACGACCCCGAGCGAGCACGGCAGCTTCTGCAGCAGTCGGGCACATCGAATGCGCAGATGGGACTGATGGTCACCGACGAGTACCCGGAGACCGTGCAGGCGGCACAGGTCATCAAGGCGAACCTGGCCGAGGTAGGTATCAACGTGTCGATCCAGGTCGAGGACTTCGCCACCTGGCTGGACCGGCAGGGGCGCGGCGAGTACGACGCCTTCATGCTCGGATGGCTCGGCAACATCGACCCGTTCGGGTTCTACCACGCGCAGCACACCTGCAGTGGCTCGAACAACTACCAGAACTACTGCGATCAGCAGACGACACGGCTGCTGGAGCAGGCCGCCACCGAGACCGACGAGGACCAGCGCAAAGAGTTGTACGACCAGGCGGTCAAGCGCATCGTCGACGACAACAGTTACATCTACCTGTACAACCCCGACGTGGTGCAGGCCTGGGCCCCCGACGTCTCCGGCTACCAGATCCGCCCGGACCGGGCGATCAACTTCGAGACCGTGAAGCTCGGCGGCTGACGGCGCGACGTCATGGCGGGGTATGTCGTCAGGCGCACGCTGCAGGCCGTGCTAGTGCTGTTCGGTGTCAGTGTGATCGTCTTCGCCCTGGTGCACCTGGTGCCCGGAGACCCGATTCGCCTCGCTCTCGGGACGAGGTTCGACCCGCAGACCTACGAGGCGCTACGCGAGCGCGCCGGGCTGGATCAGCCGTTGGTAGTGCAGTACTTCGACTGGATCGGCAGTGCCCTGGTGGGCGACCTCGGGGTGAGCTTCCGCAGCGGTGAGCCGGTGACCCTGCTCATTCTCGAACGGCTGGGCGCCACCCTCTCGCTCGCCCTGGGTGCGATCATCGTCGCACTGGTGATCGCGGTGCCGCTGGGCCTGGTGTCCGCGGTGAAACGTCGCTCGCCTGCGGACTACTTCGCCACCGTGGTGAGCCAGGCAGGCATCAGCATCCCGGAGTTCTGGATGGGTATCCTGCTGATCCTGCTCTTCGGTCTGTACCTCGACATACTCCCGCCCGGAGGCTACGTGCCCTTCGGGGAGGGCCCGGGGGACTGGCTGCTGCATCTGCTCCTGCCCGCGGTCACGGTGGGTGTGGTCTCCGGCTCCATCCTGACCAGGTTCGTACGCTCGTCGGTGCTGGAGGCACTCGGACAGGACTACACGCGGACGGCCCGCGCCAAAGGCCTGCGAGAGGGTCTGGTGCTGCGCCGGCACGTCGTGCGGAACGCGCTGGTGCCCGTGGTCACCGTGACCGGTGTGCAGCTGGCCTACCTGCTGTCCGGTGTGGTCGTGGTCGAGGTGGTGTTCTCCTGGAACGGTCTCGGCCTGCTCGCCCTACAGGCAGTGGAGTCCCGTGACTATCCCGTCCTGCAGGGCGCGGTGCTGCTGTTCGCGTTCTTCTTTCTACTGATCAACCTGCTCGTCGACCTGTTGTACGCCTATCTCGATCCGAGGATCAGCTACTCATGAGCGTCGACCGGGAGAACACCGAGCCAGGGACAACCGGCGACGCGCGGCGGTCCGATGACGCGGGCGGGCCCAGTGCGCCGGCCGAACCGAGATGGCGCGAGACTTTGGGCATCCTGCTCGGCAACAAGCTCGCGGTGTTCTCGCTGCTCATGCTCGCGCTGCTGGTCGTCGCCGCGCTTTTCGGGTCCTTGCTCGCGCCGTACGGTCCGAACGAGGTCGCGGTGGAGAACCGGCTGCAGGGACCGAGCGGTGCCTATTGGCTCGGTACCGACGAGCTTGGCCGCGACGTGCTGTCGCGGGTCGTCCTCGGCGCCTCTGTCTCGCTGCAGGTGGGATTCGTGGCCGTCGGCATCGCCCTGTTCGCCGGTGTACCGCTCGGTCTCGTCGCCGGCTACTACGGCCATCTGGTCGACGACGCCGTGATGCGAAGCATGGACGTGCTGTTCGCCTTCCCCGCAATCCTGATGGCGATCGCCGTGCTCGCCATCCTCGGACCAGGGACGACGAACGCCATGATCGCGGTCGGGATCGTCTACACGCCGATCTTCGCGCGCATCACCAGGGCCAGCGTGCTGACCGTTCGGGAAGAGGTCTACGTGCGCGCCGCACGTGCTTCCGGCGCGAGTGACCTGCGCATCCTGCGGCTGCACGTCCTGCCGAACGTCGCCGCGCCGATCATCGTCCAGACCTCGGTCAGCCTGGCGTTCGCCATCCTCTCCGAGGCCGCGCTCTCCTTCATCGGGCTGGGCGCGCAGCCGCCCCGGCCGTCGTGGGGCCGCATGCTCGCCGACGGCCGTGGGTTCATCGAGCAGGCGTGGTGGATCGGCTTCTTCCCCGGCCTGGCGATCTTCCTGACCGTGCTGTCGTTCAACCTGCTCGGTGACGCGCTGCGCGACGCGCTCGACCCGCGGCAGCGATCGGCCATCCAGAGCATGGGGGTGACTGCATGACCGTGGAAGCGACCGGAGCCGGGCAGCCCGCCGGTCCGGGTGCCCAGGAAGCGCTGCTTTCGGTCCGCGACCTCCGGGTCCGCATCGCCGGCAAGCAGGGCGTGGCCGAGGTCGTCAACGGCCTCTCCTACGACGTGCGCGCCGGCGAGACGCTGGCGATCGTCGGCGAGTCCGGCAGCGGCAAGAGCATCAGCGTGCTGGCCTTGCTGGGCCTGGTGCCACAGCCGCCGGCACGCGTCAGCGGTGAGGTGCACTTCGGCGGCCAGGACCTGCTGACGCTCGACGCCGACCGCCTCCGCCGGGTCCGAGGCAACGACATCGCCATGGTCTTCCAGGACCCGATGACGTCCCTCAACCCGGTGCTCACCATCGGCCGTCAGCTGGCCGAGGGGATGCAGGCCCACCTCGGTCTTTCGGAGAAGGATGCACGCGCCCGCGGCGTGGAGCTCCTCGACCTCGTCGGCATCCCCTCGGCGCGACAACGCCTCGACGACTATCCGCATCAGTTCTCCGGCGGCATGCGCCAGCGGGTCATGATCGCGATCGCACTGGCCTGTGACCCGCAGGTGCTCATCGCCGACGAGGCGACCACCGCCCTCGACGTGACCATCCAGGCACAGATCACCGAGCTCGTCGCAGGGCTTCAGCGTGATCTGGGCATGGGGGTGATCTGGATCAGCCACGACCTCGGTGTGGTCGCCGGAATCGCCGACCGTGTGCTGGTCATGTACGCCGGCCGCGCCGTCGAGGAGGCGGTCGTCGACGACCTGTACGTCAACCCCCAGCACCCGTACACGCGCGGTCTGCTCGGCTCAATCCCGGTCCTCGGGCGTCCGGACGACGACCTCATGTCCATCCCGGGGCGACCGCCGGACCCCTTCCACCTGCCGCCGGGGTGCGCGTTCTGGCCGCGATGCGCCTTCCGGTACGACGAGCGGTGCGCCACCGAGTCACCGCCGCTGCGTGACATCGGCGCGGGACACCGGGTGGCCACGTTCTACGACCCGGACCGCCCGACATGACAGGCGAGACGTTGCTGGAGACGCGGGGCCTGCGTGTGCACTTCCCGGTGCGCTCCTCGGGGGTCGTCCGGCGTACGGTCGGTCGGGTCAAAGCCGTGGATGGCGTGGACCTGCAGGTTCGACGCGGTGAGACCCTCGGGCTTGTGGGGGAGTCGGGGTGCGGCAAGTCCACTCTCGGCTCCGCACTGCTGCGGCTCGTCACGCCGACCGGGGGACAGGTGGTCTTCGACGGCAACAACGTGACGACGCTGCGCCGGAGCGAGCTCCGGGCGCTCCGGCGGCGCATGGCGATGGTCTTCCAGGACCCCTACGCGTCGCTGAACCCGAGGCGGAGCGTCGGTGAGTCGATCGCCGAGCCCTTGGAGATCCACCGGCTGCACACCGGCTCGCAACGGCGGCGCGCCCGGGTGGGCGAGCTCATGGAGATGGTGGGCCTCGACCCCGACCACCGGGACCGGCATCCGCACGAGTTCTCCGGTGGTCAACGGCAGCGGGTCGGGGTGGCCCGTGCGCTCGCGGGCGAGCCGGACTTCATCGTCTGCGACGAGCCGATCGCCTCGCTCGACGTGTCGATCCAGGCGCAGGTGCTGAACCTGCTGAAACGGCTGCAGCGCGAGCTCGGACTCACCTACCTGTTCATCGCGCACGACCTCTCCGCCGTGCAGCACATCAGCAACCGAATCGCGGTCATGTACCTCGGACGGATCGTCGAGACCGGTGACCGTACGACGGTGGTGGAGCAGCCCAAGCACCCCTACACCAAGGCGCTGCTGTCCGCGGTCCCGCTGCCGGACCCCGCGGCCGAGCGCCGGCGAGAACGCATCATCCTGACCGGCGATGTCCCCGATCCGATCTCTCCGCCTCCGGGTTGTGCGTTCTGGCCCCGCTGCCCCTACCGCCATGACGAACGGTGTGCGACCGAACCACCACCCCTGCGCGAGGTCGGCCCGGGGCACCACGTGGCCACGTTCTACGACCCTGACCGACCGGCGTGAGCCGTCGGTTGCGCGAATCGGTGCAGACAGCGGCCTAGCGGCTGCGGCCTGACTTGAGCCGTGGCAGGATCTCGTCGCCGTACATGCGGATGCACGCCTCGTAGTGCGGGCCCATGTTCGCGACGTACAGGTCGTCGAAACCCGCGTCGACGTACGGCTCGAGGACCTCCAGGTGCTCGCCGGGATCGGGCCCGCAGGCGACGCTCTCGCGGGTCATCTGCTCGGTCACCAGCTGGGAGGCCTGTTCGAAGTGTCGCGGGGAGGGCAGGACCTGGGCGAGCTCCCCGGGAACCCCGCTGTTGGCCCACAGGGAGTGGGCGATCTGTGCGCCGGTGTCGACATCGGCGGCGTAGCAGACCTTCACGCCGGCCTGCGTGGGCTTCCGCCGACCGGCGGAGCGCTGGAAGAGGTCGAGCAGGGCGGTGTCGGGGCTGGTGGTGATGTACCCGTCGGCGATCCTGCCCGCGGCCTCGGTGGCCTTCGGGCCGAACCCGGACACGTAGATCGGCGGGGGCCGATCCGGCTTGGTGTACAGGCGTGCGGTGTCCACGGTGTAGTGGCGACCTCGATGGTTGACGAACCCGTCCTCGTCCCACAGGCGCCGGATGATGTGGACTGCCTCCTCCAGCATCTCCAGCCGCACGTCGAGGCTCGGCCATACCTGTCCGGTGACGTGCTCGTTGAGCGCCTCGCCCGTGCCCAGCCCCAGGGTGAAGCGGCCGTCGAGCAGCACCGCGCTGGTGGCGGCGGCCTGGGCGATGTTGACGGGGTGGATCCGTACCGTCGGGCAGGTGACCGCAGTGGTCACCGGCAGGTCGCACACCTGCGAGAGCGCGCCGATCATCGACCACACGAAGGGGCTCTGCCCCTGGGCGTCGTTCCACGGGTGGAAGTGGTCACTGATCCACAGCGCCTCGAAGCCGGCCTGCTCGGCGAGCCGTGCCTGCTCCAACAGCTGCGCGGGCGGGTATTCCTCACACGAGAGGAAGTAACCGATCCGCATCCTGCTCCTCCACCCTCGGCCGACGTGGTGATGCCAGCGGCGTACCCACCGGCCCGGCGCCGCAATCGCGCGCCCGCTGGGTCACCACGAAGGTTACGGCTCCCCCCGTGCAAAGGTCGCGCGAGCGTGGGCAGCGCGGACCCCGCCGCGCATGGGAAGATGAGGTGTGGTGGTCCGAGATGCGGGCGGGGAGCGGACGTGGCGTCCCGACATCGGGTTGCTCGACGGCCTGACGGTGGCGGCGCTGGCGATCGACCGATCCGGCTCGGTCATCTACAGCAACGGTGCCGCGCAGGCGTTGTTCGGCCAGCCCGCTGCGATGCTGCGCCATGCCGACGTGCGTGCTGTGCTGCTGGAGGAGCCGGACCGTGGCGGCTTCGACGAAGTGCTCCGCCGGGTGTCCTCCGGGGCGGCGTGGACCGGTGACCTCCCGATGGTCTCGGCCGGCGGACGGCAGACGATGACCACCTCATGGTCACCGGCGTACGCGGACGGTGCGGTCGTCGGGGCCCTGGTCCTGGTCGAGCCCGTGACTGGTGCCGACGCGCGGGTACGCACACTGACAAACCGGCTGCGGCGGTTGGCCGCGGTGACCACCGAGCTGCTGGTCGCCGAGAGTGTCGACGAGGTGACGAAGATCGTCACCGAGCGCATGGCAGACGCGGCGGGTGCAACGGTGGGTTCGCTGTCGCTGCTGGTGGACGACGAGACCCTGGCGCTGGTCGGAGTGCGCGGGGGACGGGAAGGGGTGGCGTCGCGGTGGGCGACCTATCCGGTGGCGGCGAACACCCCGGCCGGTGAGGCGGTCCGGACCCGGCAGACCCTGGTCCTGCGAGGACGTGAGGAGATCCACCGCCGGTTCCCTGAGCTCGAGAGCGCGGCCGAAGGCGAACGCTCACTGGTCTGCCTGCCGCTGCGGGTCGGTGGTCGCCCGATCGGGGTGATGTCGTTGTCCTTCCCCGGCCGACGCCACTTTGACACGGCCGAGCTCGAGTTCTTCTGGCTACTGGCGGACAGCTCCGCACAGGCGATCGACCGGCTCCAGGCGCTCGCGGAGGCGGCGGACCAGCAGGCCAAGCTGCGCTTCCTCGCCAGCGCCAGCGCCGAGCTGTCCGCCAACCTGGACTACGAGGTGACCCTGCAGCAGGTCGCGCAGCTGGCCGTGCCGTGGTTCGCCGACTGGTGCGCGATCGCCCTGGAGCAGGACGGGCTGCTCCGCACCGTCGCGGTGGCGCACGCGGACCCGGACAAGGTGGCGTTGGCGTGGGATCTCAACCGTCGTTTCCCGCCTGACCCCGGGGCCGCCCAAGGCTCCTACGCCGTCCTGCGCAGCGGTCAGAGCGAGCTGATGCCCGAGGTCCCCGACCAGCTGCTCACGGCAGCGGCCGTCGATGAGGAGCATCTGCGGATCCTGCGGGGGCTGAACTTCCGTAGTGCGATGCAGGTGCCGCTGAAGGCACGCAACCAGGTCTTCGGTGTGGTCACCTGGGTGACCGGCGAGGACGGTCGCCGGTTCAGCGACGCGGACCTGGCGTTCGGGGAGGATCTGGGTCGGCGGGCGGCCGTGGCCATCGACAACGCCCAGCTGCACACCGAGCTGCGCCAGGTCGCCGTCCGCCTGCAGCGCGCGGTACTCCCCGACGAGCTGCCGACGCTCCCAGGATGGGAGGTGGCCGTGCGCTACCTTCCGGCCGGCCGGACCGACGCCAGCGGCGACTTCTACGAGGTCGTGCCGCTCCAGGACGGCCGGCTCGTCGCGTTCGTCGGCGACGTGATGGGGCGCGGCGTACAGGCGACGTCGGCGATGGCGCAGATGCGGGCGGCGGTACGGACGCTGGTCGCCGTCGACCCGGAGCCGCAGGCGGTGCTGAACGGCCTGGACCGGCTGTTCGAGCGGTTCGCCCTGGAGCAGCTGGTCACTCTGGTGTACCTGGTCTTCGACCCGGATCGTGAGCGGGTGGAGGTCGCCAACGCGGGCCATCCCGCGCCGCTGATCCTGCGGCCGACCGGCGACCCGGAGCCGCTCGCCACGACACAGACGATGCTGTTCGGGGCTGGCGGCGGGCGGCGCAGCCTGCTCACCCAGCAGTTCGGCGTGGGAGACACGGTCCTCGCGTTCACCGACGGGCTGGTCGAGCGGCGCGGTGAGGACATCGACCGCGGAACAGACCGGCTCGGGTTCGCATGTCGCGCCCTGCGCGGAGAACCGCTGGCTGTGGGGCTGGTACGCCTCGTGGACGCGGTACGCGATCCGCGCAGCGACGACGACGTGGCCATCCTCGCCATCCGTCGCGCCCTACCCGTGAGCGGTGCCGACCCCCAGGCGCAAGGATGACCCTGTGACGAGACGGGCCGGCTGACGACGTCCGAGCGCCGTCATCGTCACACGTGCTCGTCGTTCCACTGCGGCGGCACCATTCCGTGCAGGTTCTGGTAGGCCGCGCGAGAGGGCTGCTCCCAGCCGGCGAGCAGCTCGGGGTGGGGCTGGTACACCTCGACGCCGAGCGGGCGACACACCTCGAGGGGGTCGCGGGCGTCGGGCCCCCACAGGGGAACCGAGAGGTCACCCCCGGGGCACGTCGACAGTGCGCAGAGCAGGTCCGTCTCGGCGAAGAACTCGAAGAAGTCTCCCTTCTCGGCGGGGCAGGCCTTCATGAAGTAGCGGTCCTCGTCGTTGAGGCCGGTGCACTGGAAGACGTTGAGGACGTCGTGCACATCGAACTCGGTGAGCCCGTACGGCAGGACCGCGCGGGTGAGGTTCGAATGGCAGTGGAAGTCGAAGTCCTCGCCGGTGAGCATCCGGTTCACGTAGGGGTCGCACCGTGTGCCGAGCAGGTCGTGCACCCGGCCGCCTTGTTCGTCGACTCCGTAGCCGGCGAGGCTGTCGCCCGTGACCGTGGCCAGAGGTCGGAGGAACGGCAGGGTCGACCAGAGGCGGTCGAACGTCGTCACGTGTGCTGCCTGCAGCTGGCGGGTGCGTGCCGCCCACATCCGTTCCCGTGGGTCATGGCGGTTCCAGATGTTCAGGTCACCGACCTGCGGTCCCTCCACGGTCACGACCCGGCACAGATGACCCGCCGGGACCTCCCAGGCGCGGCCGGAGCGGATGGGGAGTACGAAGGAGTCGACAAGCTGGCGGTCGTCGACGGCCGCACCAACACGGCCGTAGAAGGCGCGATCGACGTCGAGGGCGCCCCCAGGGCTGGCCCGATACGCGGCCGGTGGAGTCTCGATGACGTTTCACCACCCTTCGTCTGGGTGTCGGGTGTGGCGCGCTCCTGCCCTGGCACCGTATCGCTACGTTTGTGGACCAGGCCGGCGGCGCGTCCGACGGCTCGCTCGTGCATCGACGTGACGGAGGAGTACCCGCCATGGCCGCGAAGGAGAAGTCCAAGGATGCGAACGGGGAGGTTCATCTCGATAGCCTCCGAGCCGCTGAGGCCTACGGCAGCGGGATGCGTACGACGCTGCGCCACAACGCCACGGCGTACGGCTTCTCCGTCAGCATCACGGCGGCCTTCGGGCTCGTCTCCACTACCCATGCGCAGTCTGCGTTCCCGTTGCGGGTGCTGCTCTTCGCCGCCGGGGCGGGCGCCGCGTTCATCCTGGTGGAGGCGGTGGCGGCCCTGCTGTTCCAGCGTGCCCCGGGATCCGACGCGGAAAGCGTGCTGCTGCTGGAGGGCGCGGTCGACGTGCTGTCCATCCTGGCTGCTGTGGGCGCGGCGATGGGTCTGACCAACATCCCGGGCCTGGTCGCGTGGCCCGCTACGGCGTTCGGCGCCACCATTGCCTACCTGGTCGTCGGTGGGCTCGACGTGCTGGTCGCCCGCGTACTCGCTCGCGGGTCGAAGGCGAGCTGAAGGCCGTGCGCCGTTCTAGTCGCCGCCGTCAGGTCACACGGCCTCGGCGTCTCCGAAGACCATATGCACGTCGCTGATCGTGGTGCTGAAGAGCGCACGTCTCGGCAGGCCGAGGCC
Organism: Nocardioidaceae bacterium; assembly: GCA_036259355.1. GTDB lineage: Bacteria > Actinomycetota > Actinomycetes > Propionibacteriales > Nocardioidaceae > JALZDI01. The sequence continues at coordinate 43,849 of DATABY010000047.1, read as the reverse complement.
GGCCAGCTCCCGGCCGATCGGATGGTCCCCGACCTCCAGCCGTACGCCTCCGGGCCGTGACCGTACGCCGTGCGGAGTCATCTCCCAGCCGGTGAACCGGGTGACGCCGTCGAGGTGGGAGTACGCCCGCAACGACGCGCCGCGCGCCGCGCCGGGCACCGGGATCCCCCGCCGGAGGGAGAGATCTACCGCGAGCTTCCCGTGCTGGCGTAGGACGACGCGCTGCCGACCCCCGGCGCTCTCGGTGTGGAAGTCGGCGAGCTCCTTGGGGAAGCCCCAGATCTCCCGGCCCGCCGCCCTGGTGAACTCGCCGTTGACGGGGAGTCGATGGATGAGAACGCCGGCCCGGCCGCGGATGAGCGCGCGCAGGTTTCCCCGCGTCGTGGCTCGCGTGTGGTCGTCGTGGTTGCGGACGAGTACGGCGACCCCCAGCTCGTCGTACGGGCCCAGGTCGCCGTCGACGTACCGCACGTACACCAGGCCGACGACGGCCCGCCGCGGCCGGTGCTCGAGGACCCTTAGCCCGGAGGGGCCGATCATCTGCTGCGTGGCCGCCGCAGGGACGGAGAACATCGCGGTCATCGCAGAGGCCGTGCGCACCTCGACCGGCATCGTGACGGTGGTACCGAGTACCTCGTGTGTGCTGGCCGCCATGCTCATCCCACGGTGGTGCCGTGTCGGTCACGCGCCTTGAGCCGCACGTTCGGGAGCGCCGGTGCCGGCAGCGGGTCGTGCTCGCAGGCGGCAACCGAGCCGAAGCGCCGGCCGCTCGTCCAGTCCTCGCGCGCCTGCGCTATCTCCTCGTGACTACGGGCGACGAAGTTCCACCACATCACCAGCGGGTCGTCGAAGGGCTCCCCACCGAGCAGGAACAGCCGGGCCGGCGCCGCACTGTCGAGGGACACGCTCGTCCTGCCCTCCCCGAGGTACAGCAGTGACCCGGATGCCAGCCTCACGCCCGCCACCTCCACCTCACCCGCCATGCTGAGCACGGCATACTCGAACGTCGGGTCCAGGGGGACGGACTGCTGGGCGGCGTCGGCGAGCACCACCTCGGCCCCGACCAGAGGGGTGTGGACCTGCGCCGGCGACCGCTCCCCGGCCAGCTCGCCCACGACCACGGTGACGGTCGCGGCGTCGTCCTGCAGCACGGGCAGGGTGGGATGGTGCTCGAAGCGCGGCTCACCGCCACGGGCCCCGTCGGGCAGCGCGACCCACAGCTGGAGTCCGTGCATGCCCGGCGGGTGGTTCGGCGGTGACTGCTCGGAGTGGGCGATGCCGTGCCCGGAGGTCATCAGGTTGAGCTGGCCCGGCACGATCGGCTGGTGGCTGCCGAGGCTGTCGCGGTGCACGATCTCGCCCTCGACCAGCCACGTGACGGTCTGCAGGCCGGTGTGCGGGTGCGGAGGCACCTGCATGCCCGGACGGCCCGACACGTCGTCGGGGCCGAAGTGGTCGACGAAGCACCAGGCGCCCACCATCCGGCGCTGCCGCTGCGGGAGCAGCCTGCGCACGGTGGTGTACCGGCCCAGGGGCACGTCGTGGCCGGGGAGGAGCATGCTCTCTGGTTCGGCGAAGGCGGCCACGGTGCCGCCGTACATCTCGGTGTCGCTCGCGTGCGCCCCGTCGCCCATGTGTTCACCTTAGCCTCGCCGGAGGGTCAGACGACTCCGTCCGCGACGAGCGCATCGACCTCGTCGCTCGACAGTCCGAGCTCGTCGAGGATGCTGCGCGTGTGTTCCCCGAGCCCCGGCACGGGTCCCATCCGCGGCTGGGCGGCGCTGAACCCCGGCGGCGCCAGGGACGGAGCCATCCCCGTCGGCGTCCTGACCTGATGCCAACGCCCCCGTGCCGCAAGCTGCGGATGCTCCCACACCTCGCTCATGGAGTTGACCCGTGCGTAGGCGATGGGGATCTCGGCGAGGGCGGCGGTCGCCTCGTCGCAGGTGAGCGCGGCGAACCGCTCGGCGATCGTCGCGCCGAGCTCCGCGCGGTGCTCGTTGCGGGCGGCGTTCGTGGCGTACGCGGGCAGTCCGGCAAGGTCGGGGTCACGCAGGAACTGCGCGCAGAAGGCGCGCCACTCGCGCTCGTTCTGGATGCTCATCATGACGACCTTCTCGTCCAGGGTGACGAAGGGGCCGTACGGGTAGATCGTCGCGTGGGCGGCGCCGGCGCGCGGCGGGGGCTCGGCGCCGTCATAGGCGTAGTACAGGGGGAAGCCCATCCACTCCACGGTGGCCTCCAGCATGGACACGTCGAGGTGCGCGCCGGTGCCGGAACGCGTGCGCTCCAGGAGCGCCGCGAGGATGGCGCTGTACGCGTACATGCCGGCGGCGATGTCGGCGACGGAGATACCGACCTTGGCCATCTCGGTCTCGCTGCCGGTGACCGACAACAGCCCCGCCTCGCTCTGCACCAGCAGGTCGTACGCCTTCATCGTCTCGTACGGGCCGGGTGAGCCGTAGCCGGAGATGTCGCACACGATCAGGCGGGGGTTGACCGCCTGGAGCTCCTCGGCGCCGAGGCCGGCACGCGCTGCCGCCCGCGGGGCGAGGTTCTGGATGAACACGTCCGCCTCGGCCAGCAACCTCCGGACGATCGCCATGCCCCGGGGGTCCTTGATGTCGAGCGTGAGCGACTCCTTGTTCCGGTTGGTCCAGACGAAGTGGGAGCTCATCCCGTCCACGCGCGCGTCGTACCCGCGCGCGAAGTCGCCCACGTGAGGCCGCTCCAGCTTGATCACACGGGCACCGAGGTCGGCCAGATGCCGGCTCGCGTACGGCGCGGCGATGGCCTGCTCGAGTGACACGACGGTCAGTCCGCGTAGCGGCTGCATAGTCAGACGAAGACGCTCAGCAGCGCGATGATCGGCATGGACACGACCGAGGCGAGTGCCGTGACGAACGTGAGCGCCTTGAGTGCGCCTCGGGTCGACACCCCGAGCAGCGTCTGGAACATCCAGAAGAAGTTGCTGTTGACCTGCAGGGCGAACAAGGCGCCCGCACCGATCGCGAGCCCGACGATCGCCGCCGACACGTCGATGCTTCCCATGATCGGTCCGATGATGCCCGCAGCGGTGATGGCGGCGACCGAGATCGAGCCGATGGCCAGATGCAGGAGCGCGGCGACGAACCACGCCAGCAGCAGGGTCACGAGCACGGGCGTGCCGGACTCGGCCGAGAACAGGTCGCCGAGGATCTTGTCGAGACCCGTCTCCGCGATGACGGCACCCAGCGAGCCGCCGACGCCGGTGATCAACAGGATCTGTCCGGTGGTGTTGAACCCCTTGTTGAGGGCCTCCTCGGTGCGCTCGCCGCCGATCGACCGCTTGGCGAGGATGTAGGCGCCCACCAGGCCGACGAACAGCGCGAGGTTGGCATCGCCGAAGAACGCCAGGACCGCGGACTCCACACCGGCCGCGTCGGCGATCGCCCCGGTCGCGATGAGCACCAACGGCACCAGGATCGGCAGCAGGGAGACAGCGAGCGGCGGGGCGTTGTGTGCGGCGCCACCGCCCGGCGAGGTGTCGTCGGAGTCGCCGGACTGCTCCAACGCGAGTGCTTCCTCCTCGAGCAGCGCCTCCGACACGTGCTCGTCCTTCTCGGTGTTCCAGAAGCCGAGCCGCAGCAGCCAGCCGTAGATCAACGTGGTGATGACGGCCGTCGCAGGGCCGACCAGCAGACCGTAGATCAGCATGGTGCCCAACGGCACGTCCAGCAGCCCGGCGATGGCGACGGTGCCCAGCCCCGGTACGACGAACACGTATCCGACGAGGATGCCCGCGGTCAGCGCACCGCCCATCATGCCCAGACCGTTGCGGCCGAGCTCCGGGGCCGCACCGCGGGCCAGCGGGGCGGCCAGGACCAGCTGCACGTCGACGTAGATCGACGGGAAGATCGTCGTGAGCACCGCGGCCAGGGCGTAGGGAAGCCGTCGTGGACCCAGCAGGCGCAGGAGCAGCGCAACAAGTCGCTGCAGCGCGCCCATGGCGAACAGCAGCGATCCCAGCAGCACCCCGAAGCCGATGAGGAGGCCGACCTCGGCCATGATGCTGCCGAAGCCTTCCGCGATCGTGGTGATCGTCGCCTCGAACCCGAGACCGGCGGCCAACCCGAGGTAGATCGAGCCGAGCACCAGCGAGATGACCGGGTCGACGTGGAGCACGATGATCAGCAGGATGATGCCCAGGATCGCGATCCCGGTGTGCAAGGCCTCCACGCTGCCACCCGCCCTCTCCTGCCGACTCGTCGGGTTGACGATGTCGCGCCCTGAGGTAGCAGGTCAAGTGTGTCCCGCTGTGAGGCACCCGACGACGCGGGCCGTCCTCACGTCCGTGTGCGAGTCCCGGCGGCGGGGTACTCGACCGGGCATGGCTACCGAAGGGCTCCCGCGCGTCCAAAGGTGGGGACTTGCGACATTCGTGCATCGGTTCCCGCAGATCCACCTCGGCGTGGGCCTGCTCGGCAACGCGCTGTTCATCACCGGCACCGTGTTGTTCATAATGAAGATGTCCGACGTCGGGCTGTACTTCTTCCTGGCCGGGAGCTCGGGCATGTTCCTCGGCACGTTCGGTGAGCTCCTCCGGTCACTGGGTCGTCGGAAGCTGTGGGAGTGGGACGTCGACCCGAAGTACCCGGACCATCGGTGGTCTGAGCAGATCAGTGGAGGCGGCTGAGGGGGCACGCAACCCCGCGGCGCCGCCAGAGACTGCGGAGCCCGTCGCGCCATTGCGCCGCCTGGTGAGGCGATATATCGTGAACTTCTCGAGGCTCTGGAGGGCGGGCACATGAGCAGTCACCGGCACGGCGGACCCTGGGGCGGCGGCGGGCCCTGGGGCGGGGGTTCCTGGAGCGGCGGTTCGCCGCCCTGGGCCGAGTTCCTGCGCGGCTTCGCTCCGCCGGGGCGCCCGCGCGAGGCGGGCCCCCGGGTACGCCGTGGGGACGTGCGGCTGGCGATCATCGACGTCCTGGCGGCCCAGCCGATGAACGGCTACCAGGTCATCCAGCAGATCGCCGAGCGCAGTCGCGGGGAATGGAAGCCCAGCCCCGGTTCGGTCTACCCGACGCTGCAGCAGCTGCAGGACGAGGGCCTGATCCGTGAGTCGGGTGAGGGCGGTCGGCGTACCTTCGAGCTCACCGACGAAGGGCGGGCCTTCGTCGAGGAGCGCCTGGACGAGCTGGCGGCGACCTGGCGCGGTTTCGACGACGCCGAGCCCGACCCCGGGGACCTGCGACCGGTGATCGGGCAGGTGATCGGTGCCTGCTGGCAGGTCGCCTTCACCGGGACGATGCCGCAGCAGCAGCAGGCGCTGGAGATCCTTGCGGACACGAAACAGAAGCTGTATCGGCTGCTCGCGGAGGGAGGCGGACGATGAGTGCGGGACCGGAGATGCGCATCGGTGACGTCGAGCGCGATGCGGCTGTCAGGACGCTGGGTGAGCACTACGCCGCCGGCCGGCTGACCCGCGAGGAGTACGACGAACGCAGCGATGTCGCCCTGCGCGCACGCACCGACTCCGAGCTGCGGCCGCTGTTCGTGGACCTGCCCCGGGCGACGGACCGGCGGACGACGCCGGGAACCAACGTCCGACGGACAGCCCGGCCGCGGACGCGGCGGAGCACGCCGCTGCTGCCCGTACTGGCGGTTCTCGCCGTGCTGGTGGCGGTGTCCAGTGGAGCCTGGTGGCTGCTGTTCGTCCTCGGCTGGCTGTTCTGGTGCCGTCCGCGCCCCGGGCGCTGTCGCTGAGCCGGGGCGTCCGCACCGTTACGGGCCGGTCGCCCCGTCGGAGGGTGGTGCCGTGGGTTCTTCCGGCTCCGGCGCCGTCGATGGCTCGGGCTCTGGCGACTCGGGGGGCTGCGACTCCGCAGGCGTCGTCCCCTCCGCGTCCGGCGGCGTCGGCGCCGGCGTCGGCGAAGGGCTCGCCGGCGCGGGCTCCCGCGTCGGCTCGGCTCGGCGCTCTTGCGTGTCCCGGGGGGCGGCGTCGCCGGCGTCCTCACGGGCTTCCCTGTCGGGTGTCGTGCCTGCGTCGTCGGAGCGGCGATCCGGCTCGCCCTGGTTGCCTCCGGACCCGTCGCTTACCGACGATCCGGCCGGCTCCACCGGGCCGGAGCGGTCCTGCGGGGCAGAGGTCTGAGTCGAGCTCGCGTCCCGCCCAGGTCGCTGCTGCGCCTCCTGACCGCGTTCCGGGTCACCGCCGAGCCCGCTGACAGCGAAGGCGCCCAGCGCGACCGCCAGCAACACGGCGACGCCGGCCACCAACAACGCGACCTTTCGGCGCGGTCGGCGTTCTCCGCCGGTGAGGCCTGCGGCTCCGAGGTGGGCGATTCGCGGGTCCACGACAACCGGGGGCGGGTCGGCCACGCTGTCGGCCGCTTGGAACTGCGTCGTGCTCTCCACCGGCGCTGCCGACAAGGCCGCCGCCTCGCCCGCGAGGACCGCCAGGATGTCACGTCGCATCTGTGCAGCGGACTGGTAACGCTCACCCGGTTGCTTCGCCAGCGCGGTCAGCACGATCGCGTCGATCTCCGGCGGCACGCTCGGCTCGAACGTCGAGGGTGGCTGAGGTGCCTCTCGGACGTGTTGGTAGGCCACGGCGATCGCCGAGTCGCCTTGGAAGGGCGGACGCCCGGTCAACAGCTCGTAGAGCAGGCAGCCGGTGGAGTAGACGTCGGCGCGGGCGTCCACCGCCTCGCCGCGAGCCTGCTCAGGCGAGAGATAGTGAGCGGTCCCGATCACTGTCGAGGTCTGGGTCAGGCTGGCCGACAGGTCCGCCACAGCGCGGGCGACGCCGAAGTCCATGACCTTGACGGCGCCGGACGTTGTGACCATGACGTTGGCCGGTTTGACGTCGCGGTGCACGATGCCGGCGCGGTGGCTGTGCTCCAACGCGTCCAGAATGTCCGCGGTGGTCTCCACGGCACGACGGGGAGTCTGCGTGCCGGCGCGGACGAGGTCGCGCAGCGTCTGCCCCTCCACGTACTCCATCACGATGTACAGCGCGACGGTGCCGTCGACGTTCTCTTCGCCTGCGTCGTAGACACTCACGATCCCCGGGTGACCGAGGGCCGCGGCCGCCCGCGCCTCGCGACGGAACCGCGCCTGGAACGCCGGCGCCTCCGCCAGGTCGCCACGCAACATCTTGACGGCGACCGTGCGGTCGAGGCGCACGTCCGTGCCGAGCCGCACCACGGCCATGCCGCCGCGCCCGAGCACCGGGCCGAGCTCATAGCGCCCAGCGATCAGACGCGGCTCCGGCGTCGGCGCGCCCTCCGACCCAGCCGGATGCTTCATCTGCAATTCCCCCGCGCAACCTCGAAGGTGTCTGGCGCTCGATCTAGCAGACTACCCGGTGGTGCAGGGGCGGGGGTGGGGTTTCGCGCGTGCGAGGTGCCTACGTCACCTGCGAACCTCATCACAGTCTCCTTGTGGGTTCCTCGGCCCATCCGGAGGCCGTACCCGACACCGGCGGACACTGTCGGCTCTCAGCGCAGGTGCCGGCCGAGAAAGGCCGCGGTGCGTTCCATCGACCGCTGCCATTGGGCGTACATGGTGTGCCCCTCGCCCCGGTAGGAGATGAGTCGTGCCCGATTGCCCGTTTCCCGTAGTGCCCGCACGGTGGCGCGTGACCAGCCGATGGGGCAGGTGTCGTCCAGGGTCCCGTGGTGCAGCAGCACCGGCGCGCTGACCCGGTCGAAGTAGGGTCGGGCGGACGCCCGCCGCCAGAACCGAGGCGATTCGCCCGGTAGTCCGTACGTCCGCTGCATCCGGGCGTTGACGCGTGCCCGGTCGCCGTCACCCCGGTAGAACTGCCGCCAGTTGTCGGCGGCAAGGGAGCTGGTCGAGGCGTAGACCACGGCCGCGTCCACGGATCCCGGGCGGGCTACCAGCGCGTTGAGGGTCACGCTGCCGCCCATCGAACGCCCCAGCAGGCCGACCCGGTCGCCGTCCAGGAAGCGCAGGTCGGAGCGCTTGACGGCCCGTACGGCGTTGACCACGTCGATGGCGTAGGGCAGCCGCAGCTCGTAGTCGACGTCCGGGTCGTCGTCGGAGCCGGCATGGTTGCGGTAGTCGGTGTGCAGGACGACGTACCCCCGTCGCGCCAACCAGTCCTGCTCGCGCGCGAGCCCCTGACCGGTCACGTAGTCGGCGGGGTCGATGTAGCCGTGGCTCAGCACCAGCACCGGGAACGGGCCTCGACCCGACGGCACGTTCATGATCCCCGATACCGACAGGCCCTGGCTGCGGTACGTGACCGCGTGGCGGGTGTAGCTGCCGGCCTCCTCGAGCACCTCGCCCACCCGCAGCCTCCCACCGGTGAACTCCGTCTCGATCAGCGCGGCGACCGAGACCGGATGCGGCTGCGGCTCGGGCTGGGTCGGCTCGGATGGCGCCCGCTCGGATGGTGCCGGTTCGGGCGGTGCGGTGGTCTGCGTGCCACCTCGGTCGGTGGGGTCCACCGACTGGCGGGGGCTCGTCGGCGTACTGCGGGCCTTTGTCGAGGAGTCCGGCTGCCCGGTCGCCGTGCAGCCGGCTGTGGTCAGCATGAGCAGGAGGAGCAGGCGTACGAGCAGCGCCGGGGTCACGGCCGCTCCGGACGGGTCTCGACGAGGACCCCGACCTTGTCGATGCGGTGTTCGGGGTTGCCGAACTCGTCGGCCCAGAAGTTGCCGCGCGCGTGGTCCTCCGGAGTCGCACAGGTCGACAGTGTGATCATCGCGCGCCTCGCCGGCACGCCGGGACGCCCGGGGACCGCGGCGGCCTGACGAGCGAGCGAACGCCGCGACCGGAACGACGTCGACCTGGTCCTCGCGACCCGGTACTCGAAGACCTTGCCACCGGCGCGGACGACGACGCGGTCACCGCGGCGCAACGACGGGAGCTCGGCGAACGGAGCGGGCGCCGTCGTGCGGTGTGCGGTGACGATGTAGTTGCCGACCTGCCCCGGACCGACGCCGCCACGGCTCCCGAAGGGGCTGGCCGCCACCCCGCCGTTCTGGATACGGGTGCCGGGGCCGTCGTCGGGCGAACCGCGGTAGGGGACGACCGGGAGCGCGTGTACTCCGATCGACGGGATCCTCATGGTGGCGCGAAGCATCCTGGGGACCTGCTTCGGCCGGGCGCCGGGTTCCTGCGTCGCGGGCGCCGTCGTGCCGGGTGTGGCGGACGGCGGCGTGGGTTCGGGCGCTCGCGCCGTCGCGGTCGCGATCGGGGTGGTGTCCCGCTCCGGGCGGGCCGCCTCGGTGGCGCACGCCGTCAGGCCGACCAGCAGGAGTGCGATCGGCACGACGACGCGGATGCCGCGCATTCCTCCAGCGTACGCACCACGCACACCGGCGGACGGAGGAAGCCTCAGGCGGAGTGGGTGTCAGCGTGGGCGACCACCTCGTACCAGGTGGTCGAACCCTGCTCGGCGTCGAGTCCCTCGAGCTCCGTGCGCTGTTCGAGGAAGGCCGGGTCGTTGTGCCAGGCCTCCCAGTCGTCCCTGCTCCGCCACGTGCCCACGATCACGCGGGTGTCCGGTGCGTCGGTGGGCGTGAGGAGCTGACCCGAGACCCAGCCCGGCCGGTCGTGTGCGGACTCGAAACGCTGGCTGATCAAGGTGTCCCAGTCGCGCTTGGCGTCGCTGCCAAGCCGCATGGTGGTGATCACGGTCATCATGTGTCCTGTCCCTTCCTCGTCACGTCATCGGCCGTCGCTCATGCCTCGCCGGCGGCGATCCCGGCGTGCGCGTCGCGCAGGTGCCGCTTGAGGATCTTGCCGCTCGGGTTCTTCGGGAGGCTGTCGGCGATGACCACGTGCTTGGGCGTCTTGTAGCCGGCGAGATGCCGGCGGGTGTGGTCGATCACGTCCTGCTCGGTGAGGGTGGCGCCGGGCTTGGGTACGACGACGGCGACGACGGCCTCGATCCACCGCGGGTGGCTGACGCCGAACACCGCCACCTCGGCGACACCGTCGAGCCGGTAGACCGTCTCCTCGACCTCCCGGCTGGCGACGTTCTCGCCACCGCTCTTGATCATGTCCTTCTTGCGGTCGACGACACTGAGACGGCCTTCCGCGTCGAGCACGCCGAGATCGCCGGAGTGGAACCAGCCGTTGCGGAAGGTCTCCGCGGTCTTCTGGTCGTCCTTGTAGTAGCCGAGCATCGCGTGCGGGCTGCGGTGCACGATCTCCCCGACGGTGCCCGGCGGCACGACGTTGTCCTCGTCGTCGACCACCCTGGTCTCCACGTTGAGCCCCGCGCGCCCGGCCGAACCGGCATGGCTCAGCTGCTCCTCGGGGCCCAGGATGGTCGCCAGCGGGGCCATCTCGGTCTGCCCGTAGAAGTTCCACAGGCGTACGTCGGGCAGCCGCTGCTGCATCTCGTGGAGAACCTCGACCGGCATTGCCGAGGCGCCGTAGTAGCCCTTACGCAACGACGACAGGTCGGTGGAGTCGAACTCCGGGGCGCGCAGCAGCGAGATCCAGACCGTCGGGGGCGCGAACAGCTTCGTGACCTGCTCTTCCTCGATCGTCCGCAGCAGCGCGGACGGGTCCGGGCCGGGGAGGATGATGCTGGTCGCGCCGAGGTAGACGTCCGGGCCGAGGAAGCAGTCCAGCTGGGCGCAGTGGTACAGCGGCAGCGAGTGCACCTCGACGTCGTCGGCCTCCATGCCGCCGTCGACGACGCAGGAGACGTACTGCCACATCAGCGACCGGCTCGACAGCAGGGCGCCCTTGGGGCGCGACTCCGTGCCGCTCGTGTACATCAGCCGCACCGGGTCGTCGTCGGCCACGAGGACCGCCGGCGCCGCGCCGCCGTGCTCGAACCAGTCGCGCACGTCGGCCCAGTCGGAGCCCACCCCGTCGCTCCGCGGCCCGATGCAGGCGCGGGCGCGCACGTGCCCCCCGGTGGAGGCTTCCAACGCCTTCTGCGCCGTCGGCACCAGCGCGTCCTCGACGACGAACGTCGACGTCTCGCTGTGGTCCAGGATGTAGGCGATCTCCTCCGCGCCCAGCATGAAGTTGACGGGCACCAGGACGACCCCGAGCCGTGCGGTCGCGAAGCTGAGCACCGCGAACTGCCAGCTGTTGTGCGACAGGAGCGCCAGCCGGTCACCCTTGGCCATGCCCATCTCGTGCAGCGCGGCAGCCGTACGCCCCACCAGAGCCTCCAGCTCTGCGAAGGTGAGCCGCTCGGCGCCGTCGATGAGCGCGGGCTTGTCGGGGTAGCGGTCAGCGGTACGACGGGGCAGGTCGCCGAGCGACTGCGACCGTGCCCGCGGGATTGCCGTCGACGTCATGGACGTGTCCCTCCCTGTGTGGTGTGGCGCGGCTCACGATACGTGCGTCGCGCCGGACGGCGGTTGGTCAGGTAGATACCGGCGACGACCAGCACGGCACCGACCGCCGTCAGCAAAGTGACCGGCTCGTCGAGCACCACCGCACCGATGACGATGGCGGTCAGGGGGACGAAGAAGATGTACGCCGCAGCCCGGCTCGCCTCACCGGCCCGCACCAGCCAGAACCACAGCGCCCATGCCAGCGCGGACCCGACCAGGCCCGCATAGCCGAGTGCGACCCACAGCTGAGGCGCCCACACGATGGCGCCGGGCTCCTCCGCCACCAGTCCCAGGGCGGTGAGCACCAGCCCGCCGGCGAGGAACTGCCCGGTCACCGCCCACGGATAGGCCACGCTGTGCTGGCGTCGCTTGAGGAAGATCGTGCCCAGCGCCCACGCGAGAGCGGAAAGCAGGGCGAGGACGACGCCCTGCGCAGGGACGTCGGCGCGCAGACTGCTCGCGCTCACCGTGACCACACCGGCGAACCCCAGCAGTAGCCCCGACACTTTGGCGACGCCGAGGTGTTCCCCGAGCAGTGGCCAAGCGAGCAACCCCACCAACACCGGTTGCAGGTAGATCAGCACCGCGGCCATGCCGGTCGGCAGGTACTGCAGCGACAGGGTCTGCAGGCCGAAGAACAGCACGACGTTGAGCACCGCGAGGGCGAGGTAGGTCGACCACGCCGCCCGCAGCCGCGCCGGGAGACCGGACCGACATGCCACCAGTGCCATCGCCGCGCCGCCCAGCAGTGAGCGCAGACCGGCGAAGAGCAGCGGCGGGCAGTAGTCGAGACCCACCTTGATGGCGGCGAACGTCGACGCCCAGGCCAGGACCAGCAGCGTTACCGGTGCCACCAGGGCCAGTCCCGTCGTAGGGCGTGTCGGCCGGCTCGTCTCCACGACGGATCATTCTCGACCTAGAGTGCGCCGCGGGCACACGCCAGGTCAGGCGTGGATCGTGTGCCCTTCGAGGACCACGGCGTAGGCGTCGGACACCTCCGCCGCCTTCTCGGTGAACTCGTGCAGCGTCTCGCTCAACGCCTTACGGCTCGAGGGCGGCAGTAGCACGAGGATGCCCTCCACGGCGGAACGGCGCCGTCGCATCACGGTGTCGACCGTACGCCGGCCCCTGGCGGTCAGGGTGAGCTCCACGTTCCTCCGGTCGTTCTCGCGGTTCCTGCGGTCGACCAGTCCCAGATCCGCGAGGCGCGCGCACACCCGGGTCGCGTTGGACGGATGCACGCACAGTCCCGACGCCACACCGGCGAGGTTGAGCGGTCCCTGCATCGACAACATCACCAGCACGCGCAGCTGCGGCAGCGTCACGCTCGGGTCGAGAGCCTGCAACGACTGCGCGAGGATCGAGTTCATCACCCGCGCTGCGTCCATCACCACGTCGACCTGGCGGTCGAATGCGGAGACCCGGTGCTCCGACGTCGTTGAGTGCGTTGGACTCATGCCGTCGACGATCCCAGACGAATTTGTGTAGGCGCAATCATCGGGGCGAGGGGCACACGGTCACCTACTCGGTCTGGCCCCCGGGCCACGACCAGCCGTCGCCGTTCACCAGCCGCCGCAGTGCGGTCCGGCGGTGCGACTGCTGGGCCACGGCGTCCTGGAACTGCTCCTCCGGGACGACCGGCACCCCGCCGGCCATGAGCGGGCGCAGCGACGGGGCCGGGGGCGGCTCCGTGCGCCGGGGGAGCGACGACGTCGCCGCGGCGGCGGTGATGTAACGCTCCAGGACGTACCGCAGTGGTTCTACCGCGGCCGGGTGCGGACGGGCCGATGGTTCGACCGCGGCGGTGAGCAGCAGCATGGCATCCTCGAGCCGCGCCAAGGCGACCGGCGCGGACGGCTCTCGATGCCTCGAGTGGAAGTAGTTCAGCACCGGGTACGCCAGGTGCTGCTGCGCGGCGGCTGCCAGCTTCTCGGTGAGGGTGACGAGATGCTGGGTGTAGCTGGAGCTGAATCCGTGTCCGGTCCACCCACCGAGCACCACGTTGTCGGCGGTGGTTCCCAGTGCGGTGATCGCGACGGCCAGCGCGCGTCGCGCGACAACGGCGGACACGACCGAGATGAGGTACGTGATCGCCAGTGTCACCAGGAAGAGCCCGGTGAAGCTCGCGATCGCCGATACGACCCGCCAGCCTGGTGTCGCGGCGACGTAGTCACCCGTGCCGAGGGTAAAGCTGGTGAAGCCGGTGTAGTACACGACGTCCCAGAAGCCCGCGGGGGCGCCGGTACGTGCGTCCACAACCACGTCCGTGGCCCCGACGAACACCAGGACCCAACCCGCCCACAGCCCGGTGACCCACAGCAGCACGGTCGTCACCAGCAACATCGGTCCGGTGACGGTCAGCAGCAGAGAACGGCTGTCGCGCCGATGCAGGCGCAGCATTGCGCGCCAGAGCAGGCCTGCGACTCTGCGGGTCAGCGGTCCGGCGCCGGCGGCCACCACCATCGTGGTGGCCAACGCATCGGCGAACACGAGCACGACCAGCACGACCCCGGCGATGATGGTGACGAGCTCCCACATCGACGACGCCTACGGCTTTGCCGGCGGACGGGCCGCGGCAGTGGTCCGGGCACCGGCCATCATTGACCGGTGGGGATGACGCTGATGCTTCCCGACCTCTCCAGGACGGCGAACTTGACCTGATCCATCCGCTCGATGCCGTGGTTCTGCCGCGCCTGCTCGAGGATGTCTTCCTCGTTCACGTGCGCCTTGTCCATCCGGTCCTTGAGGGGCTTGCCGTCGTCGATCAGGATGACCGAGGTGCTCTCCATGAGCTTGTCCAGCCTGGGGAAGCGGAAGCCGAGGTAGTCGGCGAGCCGGTCCAGCCCGATCAGCGTGCCGATCACCGTCACCGCGTTCGTGAGCGAGAAGTCGTCGCCGAGCAACGCCTGTTGCGTGGCCTCCCCCACGATGAGCAGGAGCACGAAGTCGAACGTGGTCGCCTGTAGCAGGCTTCGTTTTCCGGTGAGGCGGAACAGCAGCAGGATGACGACATAGATGGCAAGGGCGCGCAGGACGGCGTCCACGGCTCAGCTCCTCAGCTTCATGGGTAGAACAGCATCCATACCGGGGCGGCGGGCAGGTCACCGCCACGGACCTCGCCTTCGCGAACGCCGATCGCGTCGGGTCGGAAGCGGAGCCGGACCACCGGTGGGGAGTCGGCCTGGGGGGCGTCGAACTCGAGCATGAGACCGGCCCGCGTGCTGGTCTCGGTGGAGGGGGCCGGTGCCACATTCTGGATCTGCATCGCCTGCGCGAGCTCGTCGGAGATGAACACCGTCGCCTTCTGGTTCTGCACGGCCTCCGGCTGCACGCGGATCGTCCAGGTGCTCTTGCCGGTGTCGCGCACGAACCGCTCGTGCTCCACCTCGACTCCGGCATCGGGACCTCCGGTGGTCGTCTCGCTCAGCGGGCCGGCGCTGAACACGCCAAGCAGGGCCATGACCACGAGCAGGGCGAGGACGGCCCACCACACCCGCTCGACCGTCCACTCCCGACGTTGGAAGCGGGGGTCCTCGGTGTCGTGCACAGTGAGGGTCCTGGGCATGCCGTCATGCTGGCATCGACGACTCGTCGTGCTGGTGACCGACACACGGGCCGGGGGTCCCGCCACGACGACATCGTCAAGGGCGCCGACATCGGCGACGGCAAGTACGTCGTCCTCGCCCCCGAGGATCTCGAGCAGGTCGAGCCCGGGCGGAGCCGCACGATCGAGATCAGCGACTTCGTGGACGTCGCGGAGATCGACCCCGTCTTCTACGAGAAGACCTACTACCTGGCTCCGCAGGACGAGGGAGCCAAGAAGGCCTACGGGCTGTTGCAGAAGAGTGGCGCCAAGAAGAGTGGCACCACGAAGAGCGGGGCGGCGAAGAGCGGGGCGGCGAAGGAATCAGCGCAGGACGTCCGGAAGCTCAGCAAGGCGCAGCTGTACAACCTGGCGCAGGAGCTCGGCCAGACAGGACGGTCCAGAATGAGCCGCGACGAGCTGGTGGCCGCGGTTGGCTCGGCGCAGGGGGGCGACAAGAAGGCGTCGTGACGCCCTCACCGTGCGCGGTCACCGATCCTGCCCCAGGGCTTGAAGACCGACAGCACGGTGGCGAAGCCGAGGGCTGTCAGCGAGACGGCGGGCGGGAAGAACAGGAAGGACACGTCGAGGTCGGACGGCCGCCCGGAGGACAGAGCCCTGCCGTGCTCGACGACGTCGGCAAGGCCGGGTCGCAGCGCGATGACCACCAGCAGACAGAGCACGACGTTCGTCACCAGCTTGACAGCGACCCACCAGTAACGGAGCAGACCGTACTTGCTGCCCACGCCCAGCAGCACACCGCTGATGAGGCAGACCAGTCCGGCGACCAACATCGGCCACACCGCGAACATGCCGAGTGCCTGATACGCGACACCCTTCACGGCGTCGTCGTCGGTCAGCCAGCCGGTGAGGACGAGGACGCCGACGACGAGGTCGATCCCGACCCAGATGCCGGCCGACAGGATGTGCAGGACGAGGACGGTCTTGCGGGGACGTCCGCCGAGCCGCCATGGCGGCCGCTGCCGCCGGAGCGGGGCTGCACTCGTGCTTCGCGCGGACGCGTCGAGGGTCTTGATCTGCATGGCCACCAGCGTCGGGGCCCCAGGGCGAGGAGGCATCCGTCCGGTGGCGGCTCCTGGTCTACGTCCGCTGACGTAGACGGCACGGGACTGCTGGGGTGCCGGGACCCCGGAGCGTGGCCGGGCGTCAGGCTATCCGGGGCTCTTCTCCGCGGTGGCCTTCAGCCGACCCAGGCCCTTCTCGAAGTCCGGGCCGAGCATCTTGTCCATCGACGTGAAGATCCCGAGTGCCTTCGTCATCAGGGTCTTCTTGCCGGTCATCGACCACGTGACCCGGGAGCCCGAACCATCGGTCTGGATGCCGAAGACGGTGTCGTTGCGCGCCTTGAACGGCTTCTCGAACATGAGGTCGATTCTGACCCGCGAAGGTTCGTCGGCTTCGACGATCTCCATTCGGCCCTGTCCCGCCTTGCGGTTGCCCGACCAGCGGTAGACCGCGCCGGCGCCCGACTCGGCACCGGAGTAGGTCCGCTCGAGCTCTGGATCGACGTCCTCCCACGGGGACCAGTTCGTCCAGTTGTGGAAGTCGGCGACCTGGTCGTAGATGCGCTGTGGCGGGGCGTCGATCGCGACCGACCTCTGCACGGTGTAGGTGTCGTCAGCCATGCCCGGAGGGTAACCGCTCCGTCTCGGCACGGGCACACGTCCCGCATGGTCCCGGGACCAAGGTCCTATGGCGCCGGGTGGCCTCGGCCCGCCATGATTCAGGTAAGGCTCAACCTGATCCGACCACACCCCCAGGGGCTCCCCCACAGCCCGGGTCGGATACACAACAGCCGCCGCTCGTCCCCCACACGACCGGCGCGCGACATATGGTTTAGACCCCCGGTCCCCCGGCCGGGGGTTTAGCCATGTGGTGACACTCCGGCATGGGAGGGCGAGGGACTGTGCTGATTCCGTATGCGGGCGCCGGCCCGGTCGTCGCGCCCGAGGCATGGGTCGCGCCCACCGCGACACTCGTCGGTGCGGTGACCCTGCACGCGGAGGCCAGCGCCTGGTACGGCGCGGTCCTGCGCGGCGACGGCGACAGTACGCCGTCGTGCACGGATGCGTCGTCGAGGACGGCGTGCTGGTCGGCATGGGCGCCGTGGTGATGAACGGCGCACGCATCGGGGAGGGGTCGCTCGTCGCCGCCGGCACGGTCGTGCTCGAGGGCACCGACGTCCCGCCGGGCTCACTGGTCGCCGGAGTGCCCGGCAAGGTGCGACGCGAGCTGAGCGCCGACGAGGTGCATGGGCTGCAGGCGAACGCCGACCGCTACCGTGAGCGGCGACGCCAGTATGCCGAGGCCGACGGGCCCTGACCGGTCGTCAGGGCGGCGTGCAGGTCGCAGCGCTCGCAGGCTGGCAACTGCCTGTCGGTGAACACGCACGCGATTCTGGTGGCCCGGCTCTCCGCGCGGACGCTCGACCTCCTGCAGGCCGGCTCCTGGTGCAAGCGGCTGCGCCGTGCCCGGCTGCCCGGTGACGACGACATCAGCGGGCGGACGTTCGGAAACGACGACTTCCCTCGTGCGATGCGTAGATTCGGGTACTGACCAGCCGACGGCGCAGGTTCCGGCGCACACGCTTCCACGCGGACCTCGTGAGGCAGGATCAGACCAGAACGCATGACACCGACCCACAAGGAGGAAGGCATGGACATGCCTGGCGGCCTCGAGATCAACGGGCCCATGCACGAGCGGTTCGAGGAGATCCTCACCCCCAAGGCCCTGGAGCTGATCGGTGTCCTGCACCGGGAGCTCAACGGCCGCAGGCTCGAGCTTCTCGATCGACGGGCGCAGCGGGCCGACGACCTCGCCGCGGGCGGCACCCTTGACTTCCTCGAGGACACTCGCCACATCCGGGAGGACGACTCCTGGAGCGTGGCCGAACCCGCGCCCGGACTCGTCGACCGGCGGGCGGAGATCACCGGACCGACCGACCGCAAGATGACCATCAACGCGCTGAACTCCGGCGCGAAGGTGTGGCTGGCAGACCACGAGGACGCGAACACCCCGCTGTGGGAGAACGTCGTCGGCGGACAGCTCAACCTGCTCGACGCGATCAACGCTCAGATCGACTTCACCAGTGCGGAGGGCAAGAGCTATGCCCTCAAGGAGGGCGACCTGGCCACCATCGTCGTGCGGCCGCGCGGGTGGCACCTGCCGGAGAAGCACATCCTGGTCGACGGGCAGCGGCCCTCGGGCGGGCTCGTCGACTTCGCGCTGTACCTCACTGCCTGTGGGCAGCGGCAGATCGACCGCGGCGAGGGTCCCTACTTCTACCTGCCGAAGATGGAGTCCCATCTCGAGGCGAGGCTGTGGAACGACGCATTCAACCTGGGACAGGACTTCCTCGGCATCCCCCGCGGAACCATCCGCGCCACGGTGCTGATCGAGACCTACCCCGCGGCCTTCGAGATGGAGGAGATCCTCTACGAGCTGCGTGACCACTCCGCCGGCCTCAATGCGGGGCGTTGGGACTACATGTTCAGTGTGATCAAAAGCTTCCGTAACCGGGGCAGGGAGTTCCTGCTGCCGGACCGCAACTCGGTGACGATGACCGTGCCGTTCATGCGGGCCTACACCGAGCTGCTGGTGCGCACCTGCCACAAGCGAGGTGCGCACGCGATCGGCGGCATGGCGGCCTTCATCCCCAGCAAGGACCCGCAGGTCAACGAGGCGGCCTTCGCCAAGGTGGCCGACGACAAGAGGCGCGAGGCCGGCGACGGGTTCGACGGCTCCTGGGTCGCGCATCCGGGGATGGTGGAGGTCTGCACGGAGGCCTTCACCGCAGTGCTCGGTGACCGACCGAACCAGATCGACAACCGCCGCGAGGACGTGCAGGTCACCGCGGCGCAGCTGCTCGACGTCGCGTCCACGCCCGGGGAGGTCACCGAGGAGGGGCTGCGCAGCAACATCAGCGTCGGCATCCAGTACCTCGAGTCGTGGCTGCGCGGATCCGGTGCGGTCGGGATCAACAACCTGATGGAGGACGCCGCGACCGCAGAGATCTCGCGCAGCCAGGTGTGGCAGTGGCTGCACAACGACGTGGAGCTGTCCAACGGGCACCGGGTCACCCGGGAGCTGGTGGAGCAGCTGATCGACTCGGAGATGTCGGCCATCCGGCAACGGGTCGGCGAGGACGCGTTCGCCTCCGGCGGCTGGGAGGAGGCCCGGGCCACCTTCGCGGAGGTGGCACTCGCCGACGAGTACGCCGACTTCCTCACACTGCCCGCCTACGAGAGGATGCCCTGACCGATCAGCTTCGGGCCCGTGAGCAGCGCCGGGGGGGCCGTCGCGATCGCACCCGTGCTGCAGGGGGCTGCGCAGGCCGGTCAACGAACCGCCCCACGCGACGCACTGGTCGACGACATCGTCAACACTCCCGCGATCACAGCGATCCAGTCACAACACCTGCCGCACCCGCCTCGGGAGGAGCAAGCATCGTGAGTCGTCACGTACTCGTCCTCAACGCTGGCTCCTCGTCGCTGAAGTACCGCCTCGTCGAGGTGGACGGCGGCGACGCGCCGGCGTTCGGGCTGGTCGACCGCATCGGCGAACCCGGGTCAGCGATCCGGCACGCCGGCCCGAGCGGCGAGACGTGGGACACCGTGACCGTCGACGACCACGAGGACGCGCTGCGGGCGGTGCTCAAGGCCTTCGACCGGCACGGGCCGGCGCTGGCCGACGTCGGTCTCGTGGCGATCGGGCACCGGGTGGTGCACGGCGGTGACCGGTTCGCCGAGCCGGTGGTGATCGACGACTCGCTCGAAGCGGCGATCGAGGACCTGGTGCCGCTGGCGCCGCTGCACAACCCCGGCAACCTCGAGGGCATCAGGGTCGCGCGGAAGGTGTTCACCGACCTGCCGCAGGTCGCGGTGTTCGACACGGCCTTCCACCAGTCGCTGCCGGCGCGCGCGTACACGTACGCCGTACCGAGGGACTGGGAGAAGGAGCACGGTGTTCGCCGCTACGGGTTCCACGGGACCTCCCACTCCTACGTGTCACGGGAGGCGGCCCGGCACCTCGACCGGGACCCGGCAGAGCTCAACGTCATCGTGCTGCACCTGGGCAACGGCGCGAGCGCCACGGCGGTGCAGGGCGGGCGCAGCGTGGACACGTCGATGGGACTGACGCCGCTGCAGGGTCTGGTGATGGGGACCCGCTGCGGTGACCTCGACCCGGCCGTCCCCGCGCACCTCGCCCGTACCGCAGGACTGGACCTGAGTGAGATCGACACGGCGCTGAACCGGCGCAGCGGCCTGCTCGGCCTCACCGGTGCCGGCGACGTGCGGCGGGTGGTGGAGATGCGGCAGGACGGCGACGAGGCCGCAGACCTCGCGCTGGCGGTGTACTGCTACCGCGTCCGGTGGTACGTCGGGGCCTACCTCGCGGTCCTCGGCCGCGTGGACGCGATCGCGTTCACCGCGGGCGTCGGGGAGAACAGCGCCCTGGTGCGCGCTCGGTCGCTCGAGGGCCTCGACGCGCTCGGCATCTCCGTGGATGCCCGGCGCAACGAGGCCGAAGGGCCGGATGCCCGCCGGATCTCGCCGGACGGGGCGGCCGTGGACGTTCTCGTCGTGCCCACCAACGAGGAGCTGGAGATCGCGCGGCAGGCGGTCGGCCTGGTCGTGGACTAGTCTCCTTCGCGGCCGCGCGGACCGGTGTAGGGGCGGGACGGGTAGCCGGTGTCGAAGTGCATGTAGTCGGCGACGTCGATGTTCTGCCAGATCCAGCCCTCGTCGCGGAACAGCCTCCAGACCAGGCCCCCACGCAGGATCTTGCCGGGGCCCGGCGTACGCGTGGCGTTGGCCGGTCCCGGTGCCCAGCAGTCGCACCGCAGGTCCATCCACGGGTTCTCCCGCGGGTTGATGTCGATCGCCCGGCCGTTGGCGTGGGGTGACTCCAGGAACGGCGCGTTGATCTGGTCCGCGCGCCTGCAGTTGAAGGCGGCGGTGTTGTCGCGGCGCAGGCTGGTCGTGCTGTTGCCGTCATAGGCCTCCAGCGACCGCATCCGCCGGACCGGGAACTCCTCCTCGAACAGGCGGGTGAAGATGCGCGCGACGCTGTCCGCGACGTCCCGGTTCACGATCAGGTGGCCGCGCCGGATGTCACCCTGGAAGTCGTAGTGGTTCACCTCGACGCGCCGCAACTGGCTGCGGTGTTGGATGGGGCACTCCGGGCGCACCATGCCGGCCTCGACCATCCGCTGCCACTGGGCCGCGGGAACGCGACGTACGTCGGCGTCGGCGGTCGCGGCGTCGGCGGAGGAGCAGGCGACGGCCGCCAATGCCAGCAGCACCAGCGTCAATACCGCGTTCAGACGTCGCCGTACCGGAGTCATGGGTTCTGTCTCTATCACGCCCGGAGGGCGCGTCCGCGCCGACGACACGCGAGCCGTTCAACGTCGGCGTGCTCCGACGATCTGCACCACGCCGTCCGCTCGTTCGGTCACGTCGGTGAACTCGCGGTCGCGGAGGAGTCCCGCCACCTCCCCCCGGTCGAACATCCGCATCCCGCTGAGTGACCCGACACCGGAGTCGAACAGCCGCAGCGGAAGCCACGTCCGGCGGGCACTCGTCAGCACAGCCACCCGCCCGCCAGGCTTGAGCAACGATGCGAACGAGGAGAGCGCGGCCTCGGCGTCGTCGAACAGGTGTAAGGCCGCGAAGCAGCAGATCGCGTCGACCGATCCCGGCCGCAGCGGCGGCCGCTCCGCGTCTGCCCGCAGGAACACCACGGACTGGTCAGGGCTCGTCTGCCGTACGGCCTGCGCGAGCATCGTGCGTGACCGGTCGAGGCCGATGGCCGTCCCGTCGGGTCCGACAGCTGTCGCGAAGCCGCGGGTGAACGCGCCGGTCCCACATGCGACGTCCAGCACGATCTGGCCGTGCCTGAGGTCCAGCAGGCTCACGGCGAGGTCGTGCTCCTCGGCCATGGTCGGGCCGTGCCCGCCCTTCGCGACCCAACCCAGCGTGGGACGCCACCATCGCTCGTAGACGAGAGGGACAGCCGTCGAACGCATCAGCCGCTGAGCGAGCCCCCTGCTGCGATCAGCTCGTGGCGCCATCCGCCAACGCTACTCACGCCAGCTCGGCCTCGGCTCGCTCGATGGCCTCGAACTCCTCCTCCGGGGCGTTCGCGACCAGCCGGTGCCGGCTGTAGAACCAGAAGTAGGCGACGGCGACCAGGAAGATACCGGCGGTGATGGCCGCGGCCGTCGGGTCGACGAAGAACGTGGCGACCACGGCTGCGGCGGCCAGGACCAGGGCGACTCCGGTGGTGACCACGCCGCCAGGAGTGCGGTACGGCCGCTCGAGGCCGGGCTCGCGCACGCGGAGCATGATGTGGCTGAGCATCATCAGCACGTAGGAGACCGTCGCACCGAACACCGCGATGTTGATGAGGAGCGCGCCGTTCTCCGTGATCGCGGCTAGCAGGAAGCCGATCGTCCCGGGCACGATCAACGAGAGGTACGGCGTCTTGCGGGCGCCCGTCACCGACAGGAAGCGTGGCAGGTACCCGGCTCGCGACAGCGCGAACAGCTGCCGGGAGTAGGCGAACACGATCGAGAAGAAGCTGGCCACCAGCCCTGCGAGGCCGACGTAGTTGACGACGTCGGCCACCAGCGGAGAGCCGCCGTAGGCCTCGCGAAGAGCCAGCGGCAGCGGGTTGTCGGAGTCCGCGATCGCCGACGAGCCCGCACCTCCGGGGGCCGTCAGCAGCATCAGGGCGGCGAACACCAGCAGGACGCACATGCCGGCGATCAGGCCGCGAGGCATGTCCTTACGCGGGTCGCGCGCCTCCTCCGCCGCCAGCGGCACCCCCTCGATCGCGAGGAAGAACCAGATGCCGTAGACGAGCGCCGCGAGGACGCCGGCGTAGCCGAACGGGATGAAGTCGCTGGCGCCCGCTGCGTCGGTGGGCGCGATGTCGAAGAGGTTCCCGAACTCGAACTGCGGGATCATCGCGACGACGAAGACCACCAGGGCGACCACCGCGATCGCGGTGATGACGAACATCAGGCGCAGTGCCTCACCGACGCCGTACAGGTGGATGCCGACGAAGATGGCATAACAGGCAAGGTAGATCGGCCAACCGCTCTCCAGGCCGAAGAGGCCGAGTGCCTCGATGTAGCCGCCGATGAAGGTGGAGATGGCCGCGGGCGCGATGGCGTACTCGATGAGGATCGCCACCCCGGTGGCGAAGCCGCCGAGCGGCCCGAGCGCGCGGCGGGCGAAGCCGTACCCTGCGCCGGCCACGGGGATCGTGGACGCGAGCTCCGCCAGCCCGAAGACCATGCAGGTGTACATGGTGGCCATCAGCAGCGTGGCGATCAGCAGCCCGCCCCAGCCGCCCTCGGCGAGGCCGAAGTTCCAGCCAGCGAAGTCGCCGGAGATGACGTATGCGACCCCCAGCCCGGCGAGGAGGACCCAGCCCGCTGCACCCTGCTTGAGCTGCCGGTGCTCGAGGTAGTCGGAGCCGACCCGCTCGTAGTCCACTCCGTGCACGTGCCGTCGTTCTGCGCCCATCCGGACCACTCCGTCCTCGCGCCGTCCGCGTACCCACCAGGCCGGAGCGACCTAATGGTCCGCGCGCATACCTATGCGTGCTGAGGTCGAGATTGTCCCGCGCGCTTGTGCTTGTCAAGGGTCGGCATGCTCATATCGGACATACACCACCGGCTGGGCCGCACCGGGGCGCCGTTGACACCAAGGGGGCGCGGTGATTGCATTGTGGCGCAATGGACTGCTCTCAGGCCAATAGGTTGCTGCGTGTTGACGCGCGGCATGGAGTCGCAGCCGAACACCGAGGATGAGGGGAGCGGCCCGTGGCTGACACAGCTGGCCCGCTGACCGTCGAGCGGCTACGGGACCTGGTGGACAACGGCGCGGTCGACACCGTGCTGGTGGCCATGACCGACATGCAGGGCCGCCTCCAGGGCAAGCGCTGTGGCGCCCGGTACTTCGTCGACGAGGTGCTCTCCCACGGCGCCGAAGGCTGCAACTACCTGCTCGCGGTCGACGTCGACATGAACACCGTCGACGGTTTTGCCATGTCCTCGTGGGCCAACGGCTACGGCGACCTGGTGATGAAGCCCGACCTCGACACGCTTCGCATGGTTCCGTGGCTGGACTCGACAGCGCTGGTCATCTGCGACGTGCAGTGGCTCGACGGTGCACCGGTCGTAGCCTCGCCCCGACAGATCCTGCGCCGGCAGCTCGACCGCCTGGCCGAGCGCGGCCTCACGGCGTTCATCGGCACCGAGCTCGAGTTCATCGTGTTCAACGACAGCTACGAGCAGGCCTGGGACAAGGCGTACCGTGGCCTCGAGCCGGCCAACCAGTACAACGTCGACTACTCCCTGCTCGGCACGTCGAGAGTCGAGCCGCTGCTGCAGGCGATCCGCAACGGGATGTCGGGCGCCGGTCTGTACGTCGAGTCGGCGAAAGGCGAGTGCAACCCCGGCCAGCACGAGATCGCGTTCCGCTACGCCGACGCGCTGTCCACGTGCGACAACCACTCGATCTACAAGAACGGCGCGAAGGAGATCGCCTCCCAGCACGGCAAGAGCCTCACCTTCATGGCCAAGTACGACGAGCGGGAGGGCAGCTCCTGTCACATCCACATCAGCCTGCGGTCCACCGACGGTGAACCCGTCCTCGCTGGTGAACGTGAGTTCGGGTTCTCGCGGCTGATGGAGCACTTCCTGGCCGGCCAGCTTGCCTGCCTCGAGGAGCTGACGTACTTCCTCGCGCCCAACATCAACTCCTACAAGCGGTTCGTGGAGGGCAGCTTCGCCCCGACCGCGGTGGCCTGGGGCATCGACAACCGCACGTGCGCGCTCCGCGTCGTCGGCCACGGGGAGTCGTTGCGGGCGGAGAACCGCGTCCCGGGCGGAGACGTCAACCCGTACCTGGCCACGGCCGCCCTGATCGCGTCCGGGCTGCACGGCATCGAGGAGGAGCTTCCGCTCGGGCCCCCGTGCGAGGGCAACGCCTACCTCGGCGACACCGCGCGTGTGCCCGGGACCCTGCGCGACGCCGCCGCAAGGCTGGCGGAGAGCAAGGTGGCTCGCAGCGCCTTCGGTGACGAGGCGGTCGACCACTACCTCAACGCGGCTCGGGTCGAGATAGCGGCGTACGACGCCGCGGTGACCGACTGGGAGCGTATTCGTGGCTTCGAGCGCCTCTGAGCCGCGGCGGCCCCGCATCGGGGTCACGATGTACCTCGAGGTCGCCCGGTGGGGTACCTGGGAGCGCCCGGCGGCGCTCGTGCCCCGCGTCTATCTGGACGCGGTCACCGCCGCCGGCGGCACCCCGCTGCTGCTGTCACCGCAACCGCTCGACCCGGCCGTGCTGGAGATCCTCGACGGGCTGGTGCTCATCGGCGGGCCGGACATCGACCCGCAGACCTACGGGGCGCCGCCGCATCCCACCACGCAGTCGCACCCCGACCGCGACACGCAGGAGATGGCACTGCTGACCGCGGCGATCGACCGTGACATGCCCGTTCTCGGACTCTGCCGGGGCGGGCAGCTGATGAACGTCATGCTCGGCGGCACGCTGCACCAGCACCTGCCCGACGTGGTCGGACACGACGGTCACCGTCCCGCCCCGGCGGTGTT
Source organism: Nocardioidaceae bacterium (assembly GCA_036259355.1). Taxonomy (GTDB): domain Bacteria; phylum Actinomycetota; class Actinomycetes; order Propionibacteriales; family Nocardioidaceae; genus JALZDI01. The sequence continues at coordinate 18,297 of DATABY010000047.1, read as the reverse complement.
CGGAGCGTGTACGGTCCGCACCGAGCCCGGCACCCGGCTGGCGGAGATCCTCGGCGCCGAGTCCAAGGTCCCCTGCTACCACCACCAGGCGCTCAACCGCATCGCCCCCGGGCTGCGCCCCGCAGCGACGGCAGCGGACGGAACGGTGGAGGCCGTGGAGTCGGCCGGCGCGGGCTGGTTGGTGGGCGTGCAGTGGCACCCGGAGGAGGACCCCGACGACCTGCGGCTGTTCGAGGCGCATGTCGAGGCGGCCCGCGGCCGCCAGTCAGCGGACCCGACGAGGAGGAACGAGTGAGCAGTACGACGCGTGAGGTCGTCAACCCGGCCACGGAGGCGGTGATCGAGAGCGTGCCGCTGGTGTCGGCGGAGGAGACGGACGCAGCCGTCGCACGCGCCGTCCGCGCGTTCGACGGCTGGCGCGCCGTCGAACCCGCGGACCGCGCGCGGCTGCTGCGCCGGTTCGCCGACGCCGTCGACGCAGACCTCGAGCACCTCGCCGAGCTCGAGGTGGCCAACTCCGGCCACACGATCACCAACGCGCGCGGGGAGGCCGGCAACGTCCGCGACGTCCTTACCTACTACTCCGCGGCGCCGGAGCGGCTGTTCGGTCGGCAGATCCCGGTCGCCGGTGGTGTGAACGTCACGTTCCAGGAGCCGTTGGGCGTCGTCGGCGTGATCGTGCCGTGGAACTTCCCGATGCCGATCGCCGGCTGGGGGTTCGCGCCCGCACTGGCCGCCGGCAACGTCGTCGTGCTCAAGCCCGCCGAGCTCACGCCGCTGACGTCGATGCGCCTGGCCGAGCTGGCCCTCGAGGCCGGCCTGCCGGAGGGCGTGCTGCAGGTGCTGCCGGGCAAGGGCTCCGTCGTGGGAGAACGGTTCGTGACGCACCCGGACGTGCGGAAGGTGGTGTTCACCGGCTCGACCGAGGTCGGCCGCAGGATCATGGCCGGCTGCGCCGACCAGGTGAAGCGCGTGACGCTGGAGCTCGGCGGCAAGAACGCCAACATCGTGTTCGGCGACGCCGACGTGGAGGCCGCGGCGGCCGCCGCACCCGGCGGCGTCTTCGACAACGCCGGCCAGGACTGCTGCGCGCGTTCCCGCATCCTGGTCCAGCGCGGCGTGTTCGACCGGTTCATGGAGCTGCTCGAGCCGGCCGTCCGGGCGGTGACCGTCGGCGATCCGCACGACGCGGCCACGGAGATGGGGCCGCTGATCTCCGGCGAGCACCGCGCGCGGGTGGCGTCGTACGTGCCGGACGGCGCACCGGTCGCGTTCCGCGGCGACGCGCCGTCCGGTGCCGGCTACTGGTTCCCGCCGACCGTGCTGACTCCGTCGAGCGCCGACGACACCGCCTTCGTCGACGAGGTGTTCGGGCCGGTCGCGTCCGTCATCCCCTTCGACGACGAGGCGGACGCCGTACGCATCGCCAACAACACGGCCTACGGGCTGTCCGGCTCGATCTGGACGACCGACGTCGGTCGCGCGTTCCGGGTCGCTCGCGGGGTCGAGGCAGGCAACCTGTCCGTCAACTCCCACTCGTCGGTCCGCTACTCCACGCCGTTCGGTGGGTTCAAGCAGTCCGGGATCGGTCGCGAGCTCGGGCCCGACGCCCTCGACGCCTTCACCGACACCAAGAACGTCTTCATCGCCACGTAGAGGAGCACCTGTGTCCGAGTCCACCTGCCGCCGCCTCGACGACCGTGTCGCCGTCGTCACCGGCGGGGCCAGCGGTATCGGCCTCGCCACCGTCCGGCGTCTCGCGGACGAGGGCGCCAAGATCGTGATCGCCGACGTCGAGCCCGCTGCGGGCAAGGCCGCCGCCGATGAGGTGAGCGGACTGTTCGTGCACGTCGACGTGACCAGCGAGAGCGACGTCGAGGACGTCTTCCGGCAGACGTACGACGCCTACGGCCGCATCGACGTCGCCTTCAACAACGCCGGGATCTCCCCGTCCGCCGACGGCTCGATCCTCGACACGGGGGTCGAGACGTGGCGTCATGTGCAGGACGTCAACCTCACGTCGGTCTACTACTGCTGCAAGCACGTGCTGCCGTACATGCAGCGCCAGGGCAAGGGCTCGATCGTCAACACCGCCTCGTTCGTCGCCGTCATGGGGGCCGCCACGTCGCAGATCTCCTACAGCGCCTCCAAGGGCGGGGTCCTGTCGATGACCCGCGAGCTCGGGGTGCAGTTCGCACGTGAGGGGATCCGGGTCAACGCGCTGTGTCCGGGTCCGGTCAACACGCCGCTGCTCAAGGAGCTGTTCGCGAAGGACCCCGAGCGCGCCGAGCGGCGCCTGGTGCACGTACCGATGGGCAGGTTCGCCGAGCCCGAGGAGCTTGCTGCGGCCGTCGCGTTCCTGGCCAGCGACGACTCCTCGTTCGTCACTGCCTCGACCTTCCTGGTCGACGGCGGCATCTCGGGTGCGTACGTGACTCCGCTGTGAACCGCAGCCGGCCGCTCGCCTCCAGCGCCGACGAGGCGCTGTTCCGCCCCGTCCGGGCCGGAAACGCGTTCGAGGAGACGGTCGAGCGGCTGCTGCAGGCGATCAAGCTGGGAGTGGTGGAGCCCGGTGAGCGGCTACCCCCCGAACGCGACCTCGCGGACAGGTTCAACGTCAGCCGGGTGACGCTGCGGGAGGCGATCAAGGCGCTGCAGGAAGCCGGTTACATCGAGTCGCGTCGCGGCCGGTACGGCGGCACGTTCGTGAGGCCGCGGCTGCCGAAGCGACCTCGCGCAACGGTGCGTCAGCTGGCACGCGAGATGGCCAGCGGGCTCGACGACGCGCTGGTGCTGCGTCGGGTGCTGGAGGTCGGCGCCGCGGAGGCGGCCGCCGCGCGGTCCCTCGACGACTACGAGCGCGCGCATCTCGTGCAGCGCCTCGAGCAGTGCGCCGGGGCGGAGCTGTCCGACTACCGGCGCATGGACTCCCGGCTGCACCTGGCCATTGCCGAGCTCACGTTGTCGCCCTCGTTGACGTCGGCGATGGCCGAGGTGCGGATGCGCCTGAACGGTCTGCTGGACGCGATCCCGCTCCTGGAGCGCAACCTCGTGCACTCCAACAAGCAGCACGCGGAGATCGTGGACGCGATCCTGGCGGACGACCCGCTCCGCGCGCGCGATGCCATGACCGAGCACCTGTCCGGCAGCGCGGCGCTGCTGCGTGGGTTCTTGTCCTGAGGCCAGCGACCAGTCGCAGGACCATCATCTTTGCCCACCTGTCTCGACGAGCTCACGCACCACCGCAGTAGGTCGCGAGCGCGTCACGTGACCAGCCCGGACTGGTAGGCGAAGACCACGAGCTGGGCCCGGTCGCGCGCGGACAGCTTGGTCATGGCGCGGCTGATGTGGGTGCGTGCCGTTGCCGGGCTCAGCACCAGGCGTTCGGCGATCTGCTCGTTGTTCAGCCCCTCTGCCGCCAGCGCGACCACCTCGGCCTCCCGAGCGGTGAGCGTGTGCATCTGCGGATGCGGCCGGGTCGCGCGGGGAGAGCGGTTGACGAACTCCCGCACCACCTTCCGGGTGACCGACGGGGAGAGCAGGGCCCCTCCGTCGGACACGAGGCGGATCGCGCTGAGCAGGTCGACGGGCTTGGTGTCCTTGAGCAGGAAGCCGCTGGCGCCGTAGCGCAGCGCGTCGAAGACGTACTCGTCGAGCTCGAACGTGGTCAGCACGATCACCCGGGTCGCGTTGAGCTGCGGGTCCGCGCAGATCCGTCGGGTCGCCTCCAGGCCGTCGATCCCGGGCATCCGGATGTCCATGAGCACCACGTCGGGATGCTTTGCTCGGACACCCGCGACTGCGTCGAGACCGTCGGCCGCCTCGCCGACCACCGAGAGCCCGGCCTCACTGTCGATGAGCGTCCGTAGCCCTACCCGGACCAGATCCTGGTCGTCCACCACGAGCACGGTCGTCACGGCTGTCCTCCGGTGGGAATCACGGCGTGCACCTCGAACCGCCCGTCCGCGGTGGCGCCGGCGCTCATCTCTCCGCCCAGCGACGTGACGCGGTGACGCATCCCCGGGATTCCCAGGCCGTTGCCGCGTTGGTGCCCCGCGGTCACGGGGTTGCTGACGCTGAGGCAGAGGACATCGGGCTGGTAGTCGGCCCGCACCCTCGCCGCCTTCTCGTCGCCGTGCCGCAGCACGTTCGTCAATGCCTCCTGGACGACCCGGTAACCGGCGAGCTCCACCGCCGTCGGCAGGGCACGACGGCTGCCGGACACCTCCAGCGTGACGCGTACGCCGGCGTCCTCCATCCGCCGGCACAGGTCCTCCAGCCGGGCCAGGTCAGGCGCGGGCCCTCGAGGTGAGTCGGCGTCGTCTCCGCGGACGACGGCCAGCGTTCCGCGCAGGTCATCGAGGGCCTCGGTGCTCGTGCGGCTGATCGCCTCGAGCGCGCCCTTCGCCTGCGCCGGGTCCTTCGGCAGCAGGTGCAGCGCGATGTCGGCCTGCATCTTGATCGCCGCCAGGCCGTGCCCCACCACGTCGTGCACCTCCTGCGCCACCCGTAACCGCTCCTCGTCGACACCCTGGCGCACGGCTTCGGTGCGAGCCCGTGCGGTGGACTCGGCGGCCAGCCGCACCGTGCTCCCGACGGCGAACGGCACGACCACCCACGCCGAGCCAGGAACCAGTCCGAGGAAGCCCGGGAGCGCGGCGTCGTTGGTGAACACGTGGGTGAGCAGCACCACCAGCGCCACCAGGCATGCGGGCACGGATCTCGTCAGAGGGACATGTCGCGCCACGGTGTACACCGAGACCAGGAAGGCGACCAGGATCGGTCCGTACGGGTAGGACAGCAGCAAGTACGTCGACGTGAGTGACGTCGTGGCCGCGAGGGTGCCCAGCGGCCACCGCCGGCGTGCCGCCAGTGCCAGGGCCGTGCCGCCGACCAAGGAGAGCGCGAAGGCGTCGATCGGCGCGTCCGCTGCGGTGCGCTGGTCGGCCCCGAACGTCCACATCACGCTCACGACCGCGAGTGCGGCCGCGAGCGCGATGTCGCCGAGAACCCTCCTCCGCGTCATGCCCCGATCCTCACAGGACGTCCCGGCGGTTGAACAGCACGTAACCGAGTGCCGTGAACGCCACCAGGTAGCCGGCGAGGACGAGCGCTGCCTGCCCGGAGCTCACCAGCTCGCCGACACCCGGAGTCTCGGGGGAGGCCCCCAGCGACGCGACCAGCGAGCCCGCGTTCGGACCAGGCAGTCCCTTCTGCGCCTCCGCCACCCAGTCCAGTAGCGGCGCCGCGATCGCCGCCAGCAGGTTCTGCACCGCGAGCAGCCAGACCAGCCCCAGGCCGATCGGCAAGGCCACCGACCGCAACAGGACGGCGAGCGCGACACCGAGGGAGGCCCACATCATCGCGACCAGCCATCCGCCACCGGCGCCGAGCAGCAGTTCCGAGGCGCTCGGCCAGGTCATCTGCTGGTCCTCGGCCGAAGCGACGACCGCACTCGCCGCCGTGGCGGTCGCGAGCAGCGTCAGCACGAGGACGAGCACGCCGGCCGCGACGGTGGCCGTCTTGGCCGCGTACACCGTCGCTCGGGACGGTCCCTGCGCGAGCACGGTCTTCCACGTCACCCAGGTGTACTCGCTGCCGGCCACCAGCACCCCGAAGACCAGGGCCAGCGCGCCGGCGAACACCGGCATCCCACCGATCGCGCTGCCGACCACCTGGTCGGGGAGCAGGGCGGCCAGGCCGCGGTCGCTGTTCGGTGGACCGGACGTGCCCCCGGCGTACCCGGCGTAGGGCACGACGTAGGCGAAGACCAGCATCAGGACCCCGGCGACCGCCAGCAGCAGCCAGCTCGCCGGTCGCTTGGCCTGCTTGAACAGTTCGGCGCGAATGCTAGCCCACATGAGCGTGGCCTCCAGTCAGCTCGAGAAAGGTCTGTTCCAGGTCGGGCTCGTGCCAGCGCAGCTCGGTGACCGACACCCCGGCGTGGACGAGCTCGGCGTTGATGCGAGCCGCATGGGAGGCGTCGACGTCGATGTCCAGGGCATGTCCGACGGTCCGCACGCGGTCGGCGCCGAGGAGCGCGGTGACGCAGGCCTGTGCGTCGTCGACCGGGTCGGCGGCGATCCTCAGCGTGCCTCCGGAGCCGAGCTCGGTGACGCTGGTATCGGCGATCATGCGTCCCTGCGAGATGACCCCGACCCGGTCGCAGATCTGCTCCACCTCGCCGAGCAGATGGCTCGACAGCAGCACGGTGTGGCCGTCGGCCGCCAGGTTGCGGATCACCCGCCGCATGTCCGCCATCCCGGCGGGGTCCAGGCCGTTCGTCGGCTCGTCCAGGATCAGCAGGTCGGGGTCCTTGAGCAGTGCGGCCGCCAGGCCCAACCGCTGCTTCATGCCCAGGGAGTACGTCGCGTAGCGGTCTCGCGAGCGTTCGGTGAGGTCGACCGCATCCAGCACGGCGTCGACGCGCTTGCGGCCCACCTCGGCGTGGCCGGCGAGGACGCGCAGGTTGTCCCGGCCGGACAGGTAGGGGTAGAAGGCGGGACCTTCGACAAGGGCACCCACGCGGTCCAGGTAGCCCGGCCCCGGTTCGGTGCCGAACAGGCTGACGCGGCCCGAGGTCGGCCGGACCAACCCGAGCAGCATGCGCAGGGTGGTCGTCTTGCCGGCACCGTTGGGCCCGAGGAAGCCGTAGACCTCGCCGGGGTGCACCGTCAGGTTCAGGTCGTCGACCGCGAGGATGTGACCGTAGCGCTTGCTCAACGCCGAGGTTTCGACTGGCTGGTTCATGACACCCAGCGTCGGCGACGGAGCGTGGTGAGGCATCCGTCCAGGAGCGGCTGTGCGACTACGTCCGCTGACGTACCACGCCACAGCATCCGACCGGAGTCGGTACGGCGGCGCCGGTCGCGCTGTGCCTATCGTGGAGCCTCGAGGCGGTCGGGAGATGTGATGGCGAAGCGCTGGGTATTCGGGAAGCGCGCGGTGGAGAGCGACCGCGCGCTGGTGATGGCCATCGTCAACCGCACCCCGGACTCGTTCTACGACCAGGGTGCGACGTTCGCCGAGGAGCAGGCGATGAATGCGGTCGACCGAGCGATCGTGGACGGTGCCGACATCATCGACATCGGCGGCGTGAAGGCTGCACCGGGTTCGGACATCGGCATCGACGAGGAGGTCGCGAGGGTCGTCTCGTTCGTCGCGCGGGTGCGCGCCGCACATCCGGACGTCGTGATCAGTGTGGACACGTGGCGTCACGAGGTCGCGCGGCTCGCGTGTGCCGAGGGCGCAGACCTGATCAACGACACCTGGGGAGGTGCCGACCCCGCGCTGGCAGACGTGGCGGCGGAGTTCGGCGTGGGATACGTCTGCTCGCACACCGGCGGTGTGCCGCCGCGGACACGCCCGCATCGGGTCGCCTACGACGACGTGGTGCGGGACGTCGTCGTCGAGGTCAGCCGCCGCGCGGAGGCACTGGCCGCGCGGGGGATCCCTCGCGACGGCATCCTGGTCGACCCCACGCACGACTTCGGGAAGAACACCTGGCACGGCCTCGCGCTGCTCCGGCGCGTGGACGAGCTGGTGGCCACCGGGTGGCCGGTGCTCATGGCGCTGTCCAACAAGGACTTCATCGGTGAGACACTCGGAGTCGGCCTCAAGGAACGTGTTGAGGGCACTCTGGCCGCCACCGCCGTCGCGGCGAGCGCCGGAGCCCAGGTCTTCCGCGCCCATGAGGTGCGTCAGACCAGGCATGTGCTGGAGATGGTCGCGAGCATCCGGGGCGACCGGCCGCCCAGCCGGACCGTGCGCGGTCTGGCCTGAACGACCAGCCCGGTGCAACGGCGACGAGGGGTGGCACGCATGGAGGATCCCCGCGCCGGCGTGAGCCGGTGGTTCGACCGCCGAACCTACCCGCCCGACCCGCATCCGCCGGGCGAGCTCGCCGAGCTCAAGGGCGGCCAGCGCATCAGCGTGGTCCTGCCGGCGCGCGACGAGCAGGCGACGATCGGGAGCATCGTCGAGTGCATACGCAGCGAGCTCGTCGAGCGGTCCTCCCTCGTGGACGAGATCACGGTGATCGACTCCCGCTCGCACGACCGCACGGCGACCATCGCGCGCGAGGCCGGCGCGACCGTGTGGCACGTCGACGAGATCCTGCCTGCGCTCGGACCTGGGGAGGGCAAGGGGGAGGCGTTGTGGAAGTCCCTGGCCGTCACCTCCGGCGACATCGGGGTGTTCCTCGACGCCGACGTGGACAACTTCGGCAGCCGCTTCGTCACCGGGCTGCTGAGTCCGCTGCTCCGCGACGCGTCACTGGCGTTCGTGAAGGGCTTCTACGAGCGGCCCGGTCGGGGCGAGGACGGCCGGCCGAACCGGTCGGGTGGCGGGCGCGTCACCGAGCTGGTCGCCCGACCCATCATCGCGACAGAGGTCCCCGAGCTTGCGGGGTTCATCCAGCCGCTCGCGGGCGAGTGCGCCTTCCGGCGGGAGGTGCTGTCGCGGGTTCCCTTCGTGTCCGGCTACGGCGTGGAGATCGGCCTGCTGATCGACGTACTCCGCAGTGTGGGCCTTGACGCCATGGGTCAGGCGGACCTCGGCGTTCGGACCCACGCCCACCAGGATCTCGGGGCCCTGACGGCGATGGCGACGCAGATCCGGATGGCCGTCAGCATGCGCACCGGCGACGACAGCGCCGGCCACGGGCAGGACGCATGGTCGGCACGCCGCGAGGCGGTGATCCCCCGCGTCGACCACGCAGACACCGGCCGGCGGCGCCTGGGTTCGCAGGTGGTCACCGTCGGGCTGCGACCCCCGATGCACGACGTCCTGCAAGCATGGGCCCATGCGCCTGCTGCTGAACGACCTTGACGTCACTCCCGCTGCTGGAGCGGACGTCACGCTGGACCAGGCCGCCATCGCGCGCCTGTATGCGTACCCGAAGGAGCAGGACCGGCCGGCATGGGTGCGGGCCAACTTCGTCTCCACCCTCGACGGCGCGGCCACCGGGGAGGACAGCAAGGCCGGGTCCATCAACACCCGCGCCGACCGTGAGGTCTTCGCGCTGATGCGCGCCCACGCCGACGTGATCCTGGTCGGGGCCGGTACGGCCCGGGCGGAGAGCTACCGCCGCCCGACCGCGGCCGAGCGCTGGCGCCGTCTGGGACTGCGCGCCGAGCGCCCGCCGCATCCGGCGCTGGCGGTGGTGAGTCGCTCCGCCGACGTGCCGCCGCTGCTCGCCAAGCACCACGAGGACACCGGAGAGGTCATCCTCGTCACCTGCACCGAAGCGGGCCAGGAGGCCATCTCACTGGCGCGCGAGACACTCGGGGACGACCACGTCGTCGTCCTCGGTGGGTCCAGCGTGGACCTTGCCACCGCGGTCGGTGAGCTCGCCCAGCGCGGGCTCGGCCGAGTCCTCTGCGAAGGCGGACCGCATCTCCTGCACGACGTCATCGCAGCAGGGTGCCTCGACGAGCTGTGCCTGACACTCTCGCCGAAAGTGATCGCGGGCGAGCACCTCCGCATCCTCGCCGGCGACCCCGTGGACGGCGACTTCGTGCCGCGAGTGCTCATCGAGTCCGAGGGCACCCTGCTGGGCCGGTGGCTGCGGCCGCGCTGAGTCGGTCGCGCGGCCGGCCGCTGGCAAGGGCCGCGGTCGCGGTAGCGTCCGCCGTATTGACGACAGCAGCGAGACCCTGGAGGCGCCGTGCCCGTCGATGCCCACATCGCCGAGGTGCTGAAGCTGCTCGAGACGGCGCCGCCGATGCACGAGGGCACCGCGGAGCAGGCGAGGGCAGCGTTCGAGCAGCTGACCGTCGCGAGCCGTCAGCCCGAGCATGTCGTCCCCGTCGCGACCACGGAGGACCGCATGGTCGCCGGGGCGGCCGGCGACCTGCGAGCGCGTGTCTACCGTCCCGAGGAGACCGGACCGGTGCCGACGGTGCTGCTGTTGCACGGTGGCGGCTGGGTCATCGGTGACCTGGAGACGCACGACAACATGGCGCGCAGCATCTGCCGTGACTGCCGGGCCGTCGTCGTGTCCGTGGACTACCGCCTCGCTCCGGAGGCGCCGTTCCCGGCGGCGGTGGACGACGCGGTCGCCGCTACTCTCTGGACGGCCGAGCACCTGCGCGACCTCGGTGGTGACGACCGGCTCGCGGTCGCCGGCGACAGCGCCGGCGGCAACCTGGCCACGGTCGTGGCGCAGGAGCTGCGCGACCGCGGGGGGCCGCCGCTGGTCGGCCAGCTGCTCGTCTACCCCGCCACCGACGCGGCAGGTGTCTACCGCTCCCGCGTCGAGAACGGTGAAGGGTACTTCCTCGACCTGGCCACCATGGCCTGGTTCATCGAGCACTACGTGCCGGACCAGCGCCTCTACACCGACCCCCGGGTTTCGCCGTTACGGGCGGCCGACCTGTCCCGCCTGCCTCCAGCAGTCGTGGTGACCGCGGCGTACGACCCGCTGCGTGACGAGGGGGAGGCCTACGCCGAGCGCCTGCGCGCCGCCGGAGTGGCGACACAGCTGCGTCGCTTCGACGGGATGATCCACGGGTTCTTCGACATGGGGACGTTCTCCCCAGCGGCCCAGAAGTGCATCGACGAGACCTGCGCGCTGTTCGCCGAGCTGCTGCGTCCCTGACCTCCGCCCGGCGCCCGACCGCAAGTGTCGCCGGCCCGCCGCGGACGTCACCACGGCCGTTCGCCCCGTGCGCGGACCAACGGCCCCGGTCGGGTCAGAATCGGCCGGGACGCACCTGCTCGGGCAGCGGCATGGTCCTGGGTGGGCGGACGCTCACCTTGAGTGACTGCCGGCGTGCAGCGGCGCAGTCACGGTCGAACAGCAGCTGGGCACGGCGTGCGGCGCGGGTCGCGGTGATGTCGGTGTTCAGTTGAGTCATGGGTGGTCCTCGTCGGCATCCTTGCCAGCAGAACGTCGGGCAGGGCAGCCTTCTCAACCCGCCGTTGTCTGCCGTACCCACCCTGTCCGCGGTCTATCGGGTCCGTGGTGCACAACACGCGTGCCCCGGGGCGGGGACGGCAGCTGCCCCAGGTGGGACAAGCGTTTCCTGTTCCTGGGGCGGGGTACGCCTTCGGCACCGAACCGGCTTGGAAGAGGTGAGCATGGGACGGCGCGACCGCATCGCCGAACCCTGGGGAGAGAGAACCCCGTACGGACGGGGAGAGGAGTGGCCGGTTCGGGTCGACACCGCACTGGCCGAGGGTGTGCATCCGAACGAGGTGGAGCGCTGGGCGCAGTCGGCGTCGATCCTGCACTCCAACGGCGACGCGATGGACATCGCCGTTGCCGGTGGGCAGATCGTCGGTGTACGCGGTCGTGCGGACGACCGCGTCAACCATGGCCGGTTGGGGCCCAAGGACCTGTTCGGCTGGCAGGCCAACTCCTCACCTGACCGGCTCACTCGGCCGCTCGTGCGCGAGAACGGCCGGCTGGTGGAAACCGACTGGGACACCGCGATGGAGCGGGTCGTCTCCCAGAGCAAGCAGGTGCTGGACGAACAGGGGCCCAGCGGCATCGGCTTCTACACCACCGGGCAGCTGTTCCTGGAGGAGTACTACACGCTCGCGGTGATCGGTCACGGTGCGATCGGGACGAACCACGTCGACGGCAACACGCGCCTGTGCACCGCTACGGCCGCAGCGGCCCTGAAGGAGTCGTTCGCCTGCGACGGACAGCCGGGGTCGTACACCGACATCGACCACGCCGACGTGATCGCGCTCTACGGCCACAACATGGCCGAGACGCAGACCGTGCTGTGGAGCCGGATCCTCGACCGACTGGCGGGGCCGAACCCGCCGCAAATCTTGTGCGTCGACCCACGGCCGACGCCGGTGGCCGACGCCGCGACGCTGCACATCGCGCCGCTGCCGGGCACCAACGTGCCGCTGATGAACGGCATCCTGCGCGAGATCATCGAGAACGACTGGGTCGACCACAACTACGTCGACACCCACACGGTCGGCTACGACGAGCTGGCCAAGCGGGTCACCGATTACACGCCCGAGCACGTCGCCGAGGTGTGCGGCGTACCGGCGGAGCAGGTCCGGGCGGCCGCTCGCATGCTCGGTGGTGCCGAGCGGCTGCTGTCCACGGTGCTGCAGGGCTTCTACCAGTCGCACCAGGCGACCGCTGCCTCCGTGCAGGTCAACAACGTCAACCTCATCCGCGGCATGCTCGGCAAACCCGGTGCCGGCATCCTGCAGATGAACGGCCAGCCCAGTGCCGAGAACACCCGCGAGTGCGGGGCCGACGGCGATCTGCCGGGTTTCCGCAACTGGAGCAACGACGCCCACATCGCCGACCTGGCGAAGGTGTGGAACGTCGACCCGATCGAGATCCCGCACTACAGCGAGCCGACGCACGTCATGCAGATGATGCGCTACGCCGAACAGGGCTCCATGCGGTTCCTCTGGGTCACCGCGACCAATCCGGCGGTGTCGTTGCCGGAGCTGCAGCGGATCCGCAACATCCTCAGCCAGGAGAAGCTGTTCCTGGTCGTGCAGGACATCTTCCTCACCGAGACCGCGCAGCTCGCCGACGTCGTGCTCCCCGCGGCGACGTGGGGCGAGAAGACCGGCACCTTCACCAACGTGGACCGGACCGTGCATCTGTCGGAGAAGGCGGTGGAGCCGCCCGGAGAGGCGCGTCCGGACCTGGAGATCCTGCTCGACTACGCCCGGCGCATGGACTTCCGCGACAAGGACGGTCAGCCGCTGCCCGGCTGGAGCGATCCGGAGTCGGCGTTCGAGGCGTGGAAGCGCTGCAGCGCCGGACGCCCCTGCGACTACACCGGCATCACCTACGACCTGCTGCGCGGAGGCAGCGGCGTCCAGTGGCCGTGCAACGCGGATTACCCGGAGGGCACCGAGCGCCTCTACACCGACGGCAGGTTCTGGGCCGATCCCGAGTACTGCGAGAACTACGGCAAGGACCTGGTGACCGGCGCCCCGTTGGAGCCGACCGAGTACCGCGCGATGAACCCGTCCGGCAGGGCGGTGATCAAGGCCGCCGAGTACCTGACCCCGCACGAGCCGCCGGACGAGGAGTACCCGTATGTGCTGACGACGGGGCGGACCCTGTACCAGTTCCACACCCGGACCAAGACGGCGCGCGCGCCGCAGCTGCAGGAGGCCGCCCCGGAGGTGTGGGTGGAGATGTCGGCCGGTGACGCCCGCTCCTTGCAGGCCGGCGAGGGGGACCTGCTCGAGATCACGACGCCCCGAAGCTCGGTGCGGGCGCGCCTGCGCATCAGTGGGATCCGTGACGGCGTGGCGTTCGTGCCATTCCACTACGGCTACTGGGACGTGGACGGCTCCGAGCACCACCGTGCCGCCAACGAGCTGACGATCACCGACTGGGACCCGGCGTCCAAGCAGCCGATCTTCAAGGCCGCGGCCGCCAAGATCCGGCGAGTGTCCGCGGGCGACGGCACGCCGGCGCCCGCACCGACGAACACCGGGTCACGCCCGGTGAGTGCGACCGTGCCGGCGACGCGCGGTGGCATCCGGGCCGAGGTCGACGAGGCCGTCCAGAGCACGGCGAGAGGTGAACGATGAAGCTGGGCCTTGCCATTCGGGAGCTGCACCGCTCGGAGAACTCGATGGCCGCGTTCCTGCTCAAGATGTCGGACCGGCACAAGGTCGACCACGCCATCTACCACGTGGCACGGGACCTCGCCACGTGGTCGCAGACCCACGTGCACGAGCTGACCGAGGTCGGCGAACGCTACGGCGTCTCGATGCGCGACAAGCCCAAGGACGACTCCGGCATCATGGCCGGTGTCCGGCAGAAGGCGAGTGAGGTGCTCGGCGAGCGTCCGGAGCCGGGACTGCTGCTGCTCGCCGACCTGCGCCGGGTGCACCGGAAGGCGGCCGGGTTGTCCGTCGACTGGGAGCTGCTCGGACAGGCGGCCCAGGCGGCCAAGGACAAGGAGCTGCTCGAGCTCACCAAGCGGTGCCACCCACAGACCCTGCGGCAGATGCGCTGGGCCAACGCGATGCTCAAGGAGATCTCCCCGCAGGTCCTCATGAGCTGAGCACCGGCCGGGCAGGCGTTGGCCGGTGCATCATCGGGTCCGCGCGTGCCTGTCTCATCCATCGGGTGGCGAACGTGGTGGCTCGCACAGCCTCGCGGACCAAGATGGCCGTTCCTTCCTCAGTCGGTTCACGGTGTCGCCCGGTCAGACATGAGCCACGGCCAGCGGAGCCTCGACGACGGTGCGTCGTGCTGCCGGCACGACCACGACCGGGCAGGTCGCGTGCCGCACGCAGTACTCGCTGACCGACCCGAGGACGGCGCGCTTGAGCATGTTCTTGTGCTCGCTGCCGACGACCAGGAAGGCCGCGTCGCGACCGGCCCGTAGCAGCACCTCTGCGGGGTCGCCCTGCACCACCTGACGCGACACCAGCGGAGCCACCGACACCCGGCGAAGCACGTCGGCCACGACCTCGTCCTGCTGACGCTGCGCGCGGTCCCGTGCCTCGTGCGGCGTGGCCGGAGCCGCGAGAGACTCGTGCGGGCCGGCCCAGCTCCAGACCGTGACGACCTCCACCGCGCTGCCGCGTGCGGCTCCCTCGCGCAGTGCGAACTCCAGTGCGGCTCTGCTGGCTGCGCTGCCGTCAACGCCGACGACGACCGCCGGTGTCCTCGTTGCTTCCATGACGCCCTCCTCGGTGCGGGTCGAGGGTTTCGACCTTCTGCTGCTGTTCTCATCGTCGGCGGCCGCAGAGCCGAGAAGCAGGGCAACAGGTCATCCGTGCTCAGGACTTCGGTCCCGGCGCACACCTAGACTTCGGGGCGTGACCTCCGACGAAGAGCCGCTGCCCGAGCTCCTGGAGCGAGTGGGAGAGCGGGTCCGCGACCTCGTCGCCGCCGAGGAGCGGGTGCGTGCGCTGCTGGACGCGGTCGTCGCCGTCGCCGGCGAGCTCGACCTGCACGCGACCCTGCAGCGCATCGTCGAGTCCGCGGCCGTGCTGGCCAACGCCAGGTACGTCGCTCTCGGCGTGCTCAACCGCCAGGGCGACGGGCTGGTCGACTTCATCACGTACGGCCTCACCGAGGAGGAGCGCGCCGCCATCGGGCCGCTTCCCCGGGGTCACGGGATCCTCGGCCTGCTGATCAGTGATGCCCGCCCGATCCGGCTCAGCGACCTCGCCGAGCACAACGCGACGTACGGCTTCCCCGAGCACCACCCGCCCATGCGCTCGTTCCTCGGTGTGCCCGTGCGGGTGCGCGACCGGGTCTTCGGCAACCTGTACCTCACCGAGAAGCAGGGAGCCGCCGAGTTCACCGGCGAGGACGAGCAGGCCATCGTGGCGCTGGCCGCGGCCGCCGGCGTCGCGGTCGAGAATGCCCGGTTGTACGAGCAGGTGCGCCGGCGCGAACGGTGGCTCGCCGCCACGGCCGACGTGCAGAGCAGCCTGCTCGGACGGGTGGACCGCGCCGACGCACTGGCGCAGGTAGCCGCCCGGGCCCGGGAGTCGGCCGGTGCAGACCTCGCGCTGGTCGTGCTCGAGCAGGACGACGGCGAGCTGCGGGCGGAGGCGGTGGACGGGGCCGACGAGGACCTGTCCGGCTTCAACCTCCCGCGCGACGGCGCGCTCGGCGACGTCGTCGACCGCGGGGCCACCGTGCACCTGGCCGAGGGGGTGGAGCTGAGCGGGCTGGAGAGTGTCGCCACCGCCATGCTGGTGCCGTTCACCGGCCCGGCTGGTGCCGGCGGCGCGCTGCTGGTGGGCTCCCACACCCGGCAGGGGGACCGCTGGCTGGAGGGCCCGGACCTGAACGCGCTGCGCGGCTTTGCGGCGCAGGCGGCGCTAGCGCTCGACCGCGCGCAGGCGCAGGAGGACCGATCGGCTCTCGCGGTTCTCGAGGACCGCGACCGCATCGCCCGAGACCTGCACGACCTGGTCATCCAGCGGCTGTTCGCCACCGGCCTGACG
The DNA here is from genome assembly GCA_036259355.1 of Nocardioidaceae bacterium. Taxonomy (GTDB): domain Bacteria; phylum Actinomycetota; class Actinomycetes; order Propionibacteriales; family Nocardioidaceae; genus JALZDI01. Next base: position 2,376 of record DATABY010000047.1, on the reverse strand, counting down.
CTGCAGGGTGCGACGCGGAAGATCAGGGACCCGGACGTGGTCAAGCGCCTGAGCAGCGTCGTCGACAACCTGGACGAGACGATCCGTGACATCCGCGGCACGATCTTCGAGCTCGGCCGGGGTGCCGACACCGAGCAGGACCTGCGTGGGCAGGTCCGCGACGTGGTGGCTGACGCCGAGACCACCCTCGGCTACCGGCCCAGGCTGCTCCTCAGCGGCCCGCTCGACACCGCGGTCCCCGACGGCGTACGACCGCATCTGGTCGCGTTCCTCATCGAGGCGCTCTCCAACGCGGCCCGCCATGCGCACGCCGAGCACATCGACGTGCGGGTCGCGGTCGAGGGAACGGGCGACGCCGGTGAGGTGGTGGCGACCGTGCGTGACGACGGCAAGGGGTTCGAGTCGCTGCACCGGCAGAGTGGCCTGCGCAATCTGCGGGACCGGGCAGCGACCGTCGGCGGCACCTTCGACATCGAGTCGGCGCCGGGGGAGGGGACGCTGGCCCGCTGGACCGCACCGCTGCGGTACGGCCTGTCGTGACGGCCCCACGTGGCGGCGGAGCGCGGCAGCCGGTAGAACAGGCGCATGGACCCGAGCCGTGAAGCCATCCGCGTCTTCCTGCTTGACGACCACGAGGTGGTCCGGCGCGGACTGCGCGAGCTGTTGGAAGCGGAGGGCGACATCGCCGTGGTGGGCGAGTCCGGCTCGGCCCAGGAGGCCGCCCGGATCATCCCCGCCACGCGACCGCGTGTGGCGGTGCTCGACGGGCGACTGCCGGACGGCTCCGGCATCGAGGTGTGCCGGGAGATCCGCGCCGTCGACCCGACCATCCAGGCGCTCATCCTCACGTCGTACGACGACGACGACGCGCTGTTCGCGGCGATCATGGCCGGCGCGTCCGGCTATGTGCTCAAGCAGATCACGGGCACCGACCTGGTCGACGCGATCCGGCGGGTGGCCGCCGGCCAGTCGCTGCTGGACCCGGCGCTGACCCAGCGGGTTCTGGAGCGGGTCCGCAGCGGCCCGGCGCAGCCCAACGAGCTCAAGGAGCTGACGGAGCAGGAGCGCAAGATCCTGGCGCTGATCGCCGAGGGCATGACCAACCGCCAGATCGGCGAGCAGCTGTACCTCGCCGAGAAGACAGTCAAGAACTACGTCTCCAACATCTTGTCCAAGCTGGGACTGGAACGACGTACCCAGGCGGCGGTGCTCGCGGCGAAGCTGCTGCGCTGATCGGTTCGGCACGGCCGGTTCCGTGCGCCGGGTCCCGAGAGGGTCTCCTTCCCACCGCTTCCGGTCTTGGTCACCGTGGCCGGAGCGGGACCAAGGTCCCGGGCCTGGTGACCTACGGCTGCTGCGCCCCGACCCGCGCTGCCTCACGGTGGAACCGACACAGACAGGGGGAGAACGGCGATGACGCAGGCGCAGGAGGCGATGCTTCCGCCCCGGACGGTGCTGGAGGAGTGCGTGCGCGCCGCCACCCTGGCACCGTCGATCTACAACACGCAGCCGTGGCGGTTCCGCCTCCGTCCCGGTGCGGTCGAGGTCTTCGCCGACACCGTGCGGATCCTCCCGGCCGTCGACCCCGACGGCCGGGAGATGCACATCAGCCTCGGCGCGGCCGTCCTCAACATCGAGGTGATGTTGCAGGCGCACGGCTACTGCCCCAACGTCACGTTGCTGCCCGACCCGGCCCGGCCGGACCTGGTGGCGCGGGTGGAGGCCGAGGGCCAGATGTCACCGACGCTGGTCGACCTGGTGCGCGTGGCCGCGCTGACCCGGCGCCGCACCACCCGCGAGCCCTTCACCGACCGGCCGTTGCACGAGTCCCTCGTCGACTCGCTCACCGACGCCGCACGGCTGGAAGGCGCCACGTTCAGGGTGCTGGACGGGTCCGACAGCCAAGCCCTGCTGGCGTTGGTACGGACGGCCGACCAGGGGCTGCGCCGCGATCCGGCGTACCGCAACGAGGTGGCGCGGTGGACGACCGACTACCCGAACCGCCAGGACGGCGTCCTGCCGGACTCCTTCGGCCCGCTCAGTGCCGATGCAGCGCTGCCGGTGCGGGACTTCGGGGCCTACCAGCCGTGGCTGGACCGCGAGCCGGAGCAGTATGAGACCAACCCGACGATCGCCGTACTCGCGACGGCCGGCGACGGCGAGGAGGACTGGCTTCGTGCCGGCATGGCCCTGCAGCGGGTCCTCCTCGACGCGACCATCGCGGGTGTCTCCGCGTCGTTCCTCACGCAGCCGCTGGAGGTGCCGCACCTGCGACGCCTCTACGACGAGCGCTGGCCGCACGTCGCCACCCAGATGGTCTTCCGTCTCGGGTACGCCCGGCAACCGGGCGCCGCCACCACCCCACCGCGCCCGGTT
>DATABY010000046.1:0-67425 GCA_036259355.1 Nocardioidaceae bacterium | reverse complement strand
GCGCGTGCACGTGCCGGCTGGAGAAGGGTGAGGTCGACCTGCGGCACAACGAGATCCTCGACGACCAGGACCTCGCCGAGGGCTATACGCTCGCCTGCCAGTCGATGCCGATCTCCGAGTCGGTGTCGATCGCCTACGACTGACCACCGTTCCGCCGTTTCCGACCCGCACGCCGGAGGACGCCCCCGTGCCCATCGACCCCGAGATCGCCATCGGCGCCGACCTCCCCGAGCAGCCGTTCGCCTGGACTCCCAGCGACGTGCTGCTCTACCACCTCGCCCTCGGCGCCGGGAGCGACCCGACGGCGACCGGCGAGCTGCGGTACGCGACCGAGAGGGACCTGCAGGTGCTGCCGACGTTCGCGGTCGTAGCGCCGAACGTACGCCAGTTCGAGCCGCCTGCGGTGACGTTCCCCGGCATCGACATCGACCTCGCCAAGGTGCTGCACGGCGGGCAGGAGCTGGTCGTGCACCGGCCGCTGCCGTCTCAGGGCCGGGCGACGCTGCGGTCGAGGATCGCCGACGTGTACGACAAGGGCTCGGCTGCGGTGGTGATCCAGGAGAGCGAGGCCGTCGACGAGACCGGCGAGGCCCTGTTCACCACCCGGTCGCAGATCTTCGCCCGTGGCGAGGGTGGCTTCGGCGGCGAGCGCGGCCCGTCCGCGAAGGTGGAGACACCGGACGCGGCGCCCGACCTGGAGGTGACGACGTCGACGCTGCCGCAGCAGGCATTGTGGTACCGGCTCTGCGGGGACCGCAACCCGCTGCACAGCGACCCGGAGTTCGCTGCCGCCGCGGGCTTCCCCCGCCCGATCCTGCACGGGCTGTGCTCCTACGGCATGGTGTGCAAGACCCTGGTGGACGCGCTGCTCGACGGCGACCCGAGCCGGGTCGCGCGCTTCTCCACCCGCTTCGCCGGCGTGGTGTTCCCCGGCGAGACGTTGCGCACCCGCGCCTGGCGGCGCGAGTCGGACTGGGTCGTGTCCACCACCGCCGTCGAGCGCGACGACGCGCCCGTGCTCGCCGACACGGTCTTCGCCGCCCACCGCTGACCCCGCCACGCCCCACCCCCGGGAATTCGACCGTAACCGCGTGTTCAGCACCCATCCCGCCTCGAATTCCGGCCGGGAACGGTGCATTCGATACGGGAGGTCAGTCGCCGGTCGGCCCGGCCGACGCCCAGTCGCCCCGGACCAGCCGGTAGAGCACGTGCGGGCGTGCGGGGTGGCCCATCGGCACGACCGGGTGCTCGAAGTCGCCGTCGCGGTCACGGCGCATGCCGAGTCGTTCCATCACCCGGGTCGAGCGCACGTTGGCCGCCGCGGTGAACGACACGATCTCGGCGAGGCCCTTGACCTCGAACCCGTAGCGCAGCGCCTCTCGGCCGCCCTCCGTGGCGAACCCGTGTCCCCAGTGTTCCGGCGCGAGCCGCCAGCCCACCTCGACCGTCGGCGTGAAGTGCGCCTCGAAGGTCGCGGGCCACAGCCCGACATAGCCGATGAAGCAACCGTTGTCGCGGCGGGCGACGGCCCACAGGCCGTAGCCCCGCTCCCGCCAGCAGGCCTGGACCCGGTCGACCATCTCCTCGCTGTCCGACCGGCTGATCGGCCCCACCAGGTGCTCACTGACGCGCGGGTCGGCATTCATGCGGGCGAAGGACCCGCGGTCGTCAGGTCGCCAGTCGCGCAGGAGCAACCGCTCGGTCGCGATCCTCGGCGCAATCTCGGAACCCGGCATGGTGCGATGATCCTCGCATGGCTGACGCACACTCCGTGGAGGAGATGCTGGGCTCCGACCCCGGCCTGTGCCGGACCTGTCTGCACAGCAAGATCAACCAGACCCGGCGGGGTACGGCGTACCTGCGCTGCACGCGGGCGGAGTGGGACGACCGGCTGACGCGGTACCCGCGCCTCCCGGTGCTCGCCTGCGTCGGGCACCAGCCCCGCGTGGCCACATGAGTCGCTGGGCGGCGACCGGACAACGCGACGCACCCTGAACCGCGCGGGCACGGCGTCCCAGGTGGTTGGCTCATACAACCCTGGTTCTGTTCAAGTCGGTACCCACGCTGCCGATGGGGCTGCTTGACCGCCCTCACGACCCGGCCGGAGCCTCTCGATGCGTAGATCCCTGTCCGTACGTGCACGGGTGGTGCTCAGCGTCGCGGCGATGCTGCTGCCGATGCTGGCACTGGCCGGCATCTCGACGCTGGCGATGGAGGGCACCCTCGATCGGTTCACCGGCACCGCCGACGAGGCGCTGTACGACACGATCCCGCTGGTGCGGCTGCAGGGCCTCGTGCTTCGGGTGGAGCGCAACGGCCTGTACGCCGTCTGGAACCCGGAGGAGGAGGCGCTCGCCCGGTACGAGCGCGCGAAGGCCGAGATGGTCGCTGCCTTCGACTCCCTGCAGAAGGAAGCACTGAACGAGGAGCGTGGGCTCGTCGCCAGTGCCAGCGGCAGCGCCCAGCGCACCGTGCTCGCCTTCGACGTCTTCCTCGCCACCCGGCCCGAGAACCTCGAGCTCGACCCCTCGGCACAGACCACCCAGCAGTCACAGGTCATCCAGCAGAACACCGACGCCGCCGTGGAGGCGCTCGAACGGGCGGAGCGCATCTCCCGCGCCGACATGCTGTCCGAGTACGCGGCCGCCAAGGCCCTGGAGGATCGCACTCGTACCGCCGTGATCGCGATCGCGCTGTTGGGTCTCCTCATCGCTGTCGCCGGCGGCTTCGTGCTGGTCCGGTCGGTCGTACGCCCGCTGCACCGGCTGCGGGAGGCGGTGGGCGTCCTGAGCGACGGGGCGCTGTCACACCGCGTCGAGCTGGACCGACGCGACGAGTTCGCGGAGTTCGGCGACGCCCTCAACGAGATGGCCGCCGACCTCGAACGCAGCCAGGGCGACCTGGCTCACCAGGCCCTGCACGACGCGCTCACCGGCCTGCCCAACCGCGTGCTGCTCGGCGACCGCCTGGAGCAGGCCCTGGTGCGCGGCCGGCGCAAGGGCATGCAGCTGGCGCTGGTGCTGATCGACCTCGACGGGTTCAAGGGCGTCAACGACACTCTCGGTCACGAGGTCGGCGACGAGGTCCTGCGTTCGGCCGCCGAGCGGCTTCGGCTCTGTCTGCGCCGGGGCGACACCGCCGCGCGTCTGGGCGGCGACGAGTTCGCGATCCTGGTCGACGCCGACAGCCCCGGGCAGGCGCTTGGTGTCGCCGAGCGGATCCTATGCTCCATGCGCCCGGCGTTCACGCATGACGGCCTCGACCTGTTCCTCACCGCCAGTGTCGGCGTCGCCTTCGCCGACGGGCGCGCCAACGGGCCCGAGCTGCTGCGCAGCGCCGACCTGGCGATGTACCGCGCCAAGCACGGCGGCAAGGACCGCGTCTGCGTCTACGACCCGAGCATGCACGGCGCAGCCGACGACCGGCTCCGCCTCGAGAGCGACCTGCGCGGGGCCCTGCAGCGCGGCGAGCTGAGCCTGCACTACCAACCGGTGTACAGCCTGGACGGCACGTCCCTGGTGGGCGTCGAGGCCCTGATGCGCTGGAACCACCCCGAGCGGGGGATGATCCCGCCGATGGAGTTCATCCCGGTGGCCGAGCAGAGCGGCCTGATCGGCGCCCTGGGCGCCTGGGCCCTCGACGAGGGCTGCCGGCAGCTGCGGCACTGGCAGGACACCGTCGCCGGCGCGGTCGCCACCGAGCTCAAGCTCAGCGTCAACCTGTCGGCGCGGCAGCTCACCGACTCCGCGCTGCCCACCGTGGTGGCGGAGGCGCTGAAGAGGCACGGCATCGAGCCGCACCGCCTGATGCTCGAGATCACCGAGAGCACGATGGTCTCCGACGTGGCGGCGACCATCGGCCGGCTCGAGGAGCTGAAGAAGATCGGCGTGCACCTCGCGATCGACGACTTCGGCACCGGGTACTCGTCGCTGGCGTACCTGCAGCAGTTCCCGATCGACCAGATCAAGATCGACAAGACGTTCGTGGACCGGATCAGCAGCCCGGAGGGACAGGCGCTGGCCGAAGGCATCATCAACATGGCCCGGGCGCTGACGCTGGAGCCGATCGCGGAGGGCATCGAGGACGCCGACCAGCTCGCCGCACTGGACCGGCTCGGCTGCCGCCTCGGGCAGGGTTACCACTTCGCCCGGCCGGAGTCCGGCGCCGACCTGGGCCACCGGCTGGCCACCGCGCCGCGCGTCACCGCGGCCTGACCGGGCCCTCACACCGAAGCGGAGAGCACCAGGCCGCTGGTGGGCACGCCGGTGCCCGCGGTCACCAGCACGTGCGCCACGTCGTCGACCTGGTTCACCGCCGACCCGCGGACCTGGCGTACGCCCTCGGCGATGCCGTTCATGCCGTGGATGTAGGCCTCCCCCAGCTGACCGCCGTGCGTGTTCAGCGGCAGCCGGCCACCCACCTCGATCGCGCCGTCGGCGATGAAGTCCCTGGCCTCGCCGAACGCGCAGAAGCCGAGCTCCTCGAGCTGCACCAGCACGAACGGCGTGAAGTGGTCGTAGAGCACCGCGGTCTGCACGTCGTCGGGGCGCAGCCCCGACTGCGACCAGAGCTGGCTGCCGACGAGACCCATCTCGGGCAGCCCGGTCAGGTCGTCGCGGTAGTAGCTGGTCATCGTGAACTGGTCGCGCCCGCTGCCCTGCGCCGCGGCGACCACCACGGCCGGCGGGTTCGGCAGGTCGCGCGCTCGCTCCGTGCTGGTCACCACCAGCGCCACGCCGCCGTCGGTCTCCTGGCAGCAGTCGAGCAGGTGCAGCGGCTCGGTCATCCATCGGGAGGCCTGGTGGTCCGCCAAGGTGATCGGCCGCTCGTAGAACCACGCGTTGGGGTTGGTCGCGGCGTGCCTGCGGTCGGCGACCGCGACCCGGCCGAAGTCGGCGCTGGTGGCGCCCGTCCGGTGCATGTACCGCTGCGCGAACATCGCGACGCTGGCGGCAGGTGTACCGAGCCCGAACGGGTAGGACCAGCTGTTGTCCACCCCGGACGACGTCGGCTGCGTCAGCGCGGCCTGGGACACCTGCCCGAAGCGCTGTCCGGACCGCTCGTTGAACGCCCGGTAGCAGACCACGACGTCGGCGACTCCGGTGGCGACCGCCATCGCGGCCTGCTGCACGGTCGCACACGCGGCACCACCGCCGTACGGGACGCGGCTGAAGAACCGCAGCTCCGGTACACCGAGCTCACGCGCCACCGCGACCTCGGCGTTGGCGTCCATCGTGAACGTGACCATGCCGTCCACGTCGGCCGATGCCAGACCGGCGTCGTCGAGCGCCGCGCGCACGCACTCCACGGCGAGCCGCAGCTCACTGCGGCCGGAGTCCTTGGAGAAGTCGGTCGCGCCGATGCCCGCGATCGCGCAGCGGCCCGAGAGGTGCCTTGGCGTGGCGGTGGCACGCGGTCCCGCGGCCATCACGCCTCCCGGACCGGCAGCTGCAGCCGCACCGTGGCGACCACATGGTCACCGAGTTCGGTCTTTCCAGTCACTTTGACGATATGGAGGACTGGCCCCATGGCACCGGCCGTCTCGGTGACCAGGTCGGTCACCTCCCCGACGAAGCGGAGCGTGTCGTAGGGATAGCACGGGGCTCCGAGCCGCACCGACACCCCGCGCACCAGGGCTTCCGGTCCCGCCCAGTCGGTGACGAACCGCTGCACCAGGCCGGTGCTCGTCAGGATGTTGAGGAAGATGTCCTTGGACCCGCGGCTCTGCGCGAGGTCACGGTCGTGGTGGACGTCCTGGAAGTCGCGCGTAGCCAGCGCCGTGCTCACGACCAACGTCGGCGTGATCGGGACCGACACGGCTTCCAGCCGGTCTCCCACAGACACGTCGGCCGCGGTCTTCGTGGGTGCGAGCAAGTCAGCGCTCATGCGTCTGCCTCCGATGCGGCCGGCACCCAGGCCGGCAGGGTCAGGTCGTCGTCGACCCGGTGCATCCGGGACCGCACCGGCTGCCCGATCGCGACGGTCTCCGGTTCGGCGTCGTGCAGCTCGCCGAGCATGCGGACACCCTCCTTCAGCTCGACCAGCACGATCACCAGGGGGAGCTCCTTGCCGGGTACCGGCGGGTGGTGGTGCACGACGTAGCTGAAGATGGCGCCCCGGCCGCTCGCCACGGTGTGGCCCCGCCGGGTCGATCCGCACGAGATGCACAGGGGCCCCGGCGGGTGCCGCAGGGCCCCGCAGTCCTCGCACCGCTGGATGCGCAGCTCGCCTGCTCGGGCGCCCTCCCAGAAGAACGCGGTGTCGCGGTTGACCGCCGGCCGCAGCACGGAGCCCGGCGCGACCGCCTCCGGGTGCTCCGACCGGCCCGACCTCTCCGCTTGCTTGGGGCGGAACTTCAGCACCTTGAACCGCATCCGGCCGACGGCCTCGTCACCGACCCACCACGTCGACACCGTGGTCACGAACCAGCCCTCGCCCAGACCGGTCCGCTTGGGGCCGACCACCTCCTCGAGCCGGGTGGACACCTCGAGGTGCTCGCCCATGCGCAGGTAGCGGTGGTAGGTCTGCTCGGAGTCGGTGGCGACCACGGAGGTGAACCCCTCCCGGTCGAGCACCCCCATCATCTGTCGCAAGGGGTCGCCGTCCTGCACGGTGGGGTCGGGCCGCAGCCCGGGCATGGTCCACACCTGGATCATCGCCGGTGGTGCGACGACCTCCTGGTGCACCGACGCCTCCGCGGCCAAGCGGTCGACGTACACGGGGTTGCGGTCGTCGAGCGCCTCGACCCAGTTGTGCACCATCGCCTCGTTGACCGGGTCGCGTGCCATGCGCCGGGCACTGTCGCCGGCCGCGATGATCTGCGCGGCCCTGCCCTGGATCCGCTCCCCCGCGCTCGCAGCGTCGCTCACCGGGGCACCCGCGGGAGACCAAGACCCATCTGGGCGATCAGCTCGCGCTGGATCTCGTTCACGCCGCCGCCGAAGGTCAGCACCAGGTTGCGGCGGGTCTGCACGTCGAGCCAGCTCAGCAGCTGCGCGGTGGCGGGCTCGCCGGGGTCGCCGTAAGAGCCGACGACCTCCTCCAGCAGCCGCCCGATGTGCTGGACGTGCTCGGAGGCGAAGACCTTGGTGGCCGACGCGTCGGCCACCAGGACCCGCCCGGCCGCTGCCGATACGGCCACCTGCCAGTTGAGTGTCTCGTTGACCGTGAGGCGGGCCTGCGCCTCCGCCAGGGCCCGGCGTACGGCGGGCGTCTCCAGCAGCGGACGGCCGTCGGGCGCCTGCCGGTCCGACGCCCAGCCCACGACCCGCTGCAGCAGCCCGGCGAGACGGCCCGCCGGGCCGAGCATCACGCGCTCGTGGTTGAGCTGGGTGGTGATCAGCCTCCAGCCCTTGTTCTCCTCGCCGACCAGCATGGACGCCGGCACCCGTACGTTGTCGAAGTAGGTCGCGTTGACGTGGTGCGCGCCGTCGCAGGTGATGATCGGACTCCAGCTGTAGCCGTCGGACCTGGTGTCGACGATCAGGATCGAGATCCCCTGGTGCCGCGGCGCGTCCGGGTCGGTGCGCACCGCCAGCCAGATGTAGTCGGCGTCGTGTGCGCCGGTGGTGAACGTCTTCTGGCCGTTGACGACGTACTCGTCGCCGTCCCGCACGGCGGTGGTGCGCAGTGCGGCGAGGTCGGTGCCGGCGTCGGGCTCGGTGTAGCCGATGGCGAAGTGCACGTCGCCGGAGAGGATGCGCGGCAGGAACATCTCCCGCTGCGCAGGGGTTCCGTGCGTTTGCAGGGTCGGGCCGACCGTCTGCAGGGTCACGTACGGCAGCGGCACGTCGGCGCGCGCGGCCTCGTTGACGAAGATCTGCTGCTCCACCTCACCGAAGCCGTGCCCGCCGTACTCCCGCGGCCAGCCGACACCGAGCCAGCCGTCACGGCCCATGCGCAGCACCACGTCGCGGTAGGTGCGGCCGTGTCGTTCGGTCAGCATGGTGTGGCGCTCGTCGGCGGAGAGCAGGTCGGAGAAGTACGTGCGCAGCCGGTCCCGCAGCACCCGTTGCTGGTCGGTCAGCTCGATGAACATCCCGGTCGCCTCGGGCGGCGCCTCGTGACCCCGGTCGTCGAGCCGCAGCCGGGCGCCGAGCCGGTCCAGAGTCCCGGCCGAGCCCCCGAGGACGCGGGTGATGTCCTTGACCCAGCCGTAGTGCAGGTGCAGCGGGTACGTCGCGTCGACGCCGGTGCCGCCGTGCAGATGGTGACACGTCTGCATCGCGGCGGGAGCCTGCGTGCCCGCCCAGTACGCCGCCACCGCGAGCTCCTCGTCGGCGTCCAGTCCATGGTGCAGACGCCAGCAGGCGCGCTGCGTGGCCAGGTGCGTCGTGCGTACGGCGACGTAGACGTCGGCGGCCTGCGCCGCGACACCCTGGAACGACGCCAGTGGGCGGCCGAACTGCTCGCGCGTGCGGACGTGCTCGGTGGTGAGCTCCAGCGCGCCGGCCAGCACACCGTCGGCGACAGCGCACGAGGTGGCCAGGAACAGCCGCTCGAGGTCGCCGGCGGCGTCGGCCCCGGCCACGGCGTCGCGGGCGGGCACGACGGCGCCGTCGAGCACGACCGTCGCCTCCGGTCGCCGCGCGGAGCTGTGCCCGGGTCGCACCGTGACTCCGCGCGCGGCGGGTGCCACCGCGACGACGACCGGTCCGCCCGTCCCCACGGCGGAGAGCAGCACGTAACCGGCGGCCTGGGCGTACGCGACGCCGGCGGCGCGCCCGCGTAGCAGCCAGCCGTCCTCGGTGGGCTCGGCGCGGACATCGCTGCCGGCACCGGGGGGCGCACAGGTGAGCAGCGCGTCACCGGCACCGGTGCCCTCCAGCCACCGGTCCTGCTGACCGTCGGCGGCGTTGCGGGCGACGAACAGCATCGCTGCGAACGTCGCGGCCGCGGGCACCGGCATCACCTGACGGCCGATCTCCCGCAGCACCAGTGCGGCCTCGAGGAGTCCGAGACCCTCGCCACCGAGCCGTTGCGGCGCCGTCAGCGTCAGCATCCCCGCCTGAGCCAGTGACTTCCAGGTGGTCTCGTCGTACGCCGGTGCGTCGGCCACGGCGGGACCGGCCTGCGGAACCAGCGTGTCGTCGTGGCCATGCGCGGCAAGCCGCTCGCGCTCGCGGCGCAGCACCGCCGCCGCGACCTGCTGCACGGCCTGCTGCGTCTCGTCCAGGGAGAAGTCCACGCGGGGTCCTTGTCGTTGCCTGTCAGGTGCCGGCGGGTTCGCGGGGCAGGCCGAGCACGCGCTCGCCGACCAGCGACCGGAGCACCTGGGTGGTGCCGCCGGCGATGCTCAGGCACCGGCTGAGCAGCATCTCGTGCACCACCGGCGACGAGCGGTCGTCGACCACCGCGGCACCCGGGCCCAGCAGCTCCAGCGCGGCCTCGCCCACCGCCTGCCGGTGCTCCACCCCGACCAGCTTCTGCACGCTCGACTCCGCTCCGGGGCCGTCGCCGCGAAGGCTGCGCATGGTGCTGCGCAGTCCGAGCATGGAGACGGCATGGCCCTGCGCGACCAGCGCGCCGAGGCGGTGCCGGGTGACCGGGTCGTCGGCGGCACCGCTCTCGGTGGCCAGCGTGAGCAGATGCTCCACTGCCGAGCCGAGGGAGGAGCCGCCCGACATCGCGACCCGCTCGTTGGCCAGCGTCGCGCGAGCCAGCCGCCAGCCGCCGTCGACCTCACCCACCACGCAGTCGTCGGGCACGATCACGCCGTCGAGGAACACCTCGTTGAACAGCGCGTCGCCGGTCATCTCCCGTAGCGGACGCACCTCGACGCCGTCGGAGCGCATGTCGACGAGGAAGTACGTGATGCCCTTGTGCTTGGGCGCATCGGGGTTGGTGCGGGCCAGGCAGATCGCCCAGTCCGCCTCGTGCGCCAGCGACGTCCACACCTTCTGCCCGGTGAGGCGCCAGCCGCCGTCGACGCGCTCGGCGCGCGTGCGCAAGGAGGCGAGGTCGGATCCGGCGCCGGGTTCGCTGAAGAGCTGGCACCAGGTGATCGCCCCGCGCAGCGAGTCCGGCACGAACCGCTCGCGCTGCTCGTCGCTGCCGTGCTCGATGATCGTCGGCAGCGCCCAGCCGGCGATGAGCAGGCCGGGGCGCGTGATGCCCTGCCGGTCCAGCTCGTCGTCGATCACCAGCTGCTCGGCCGGTCCGGCGTCCCGGCCGTACGGCTCCGGCCAGTGCGGCGCGAGCAGGCCGTTGTCCGCGAGCACCCGGCGCTGCTCCGCGGGCTCCAGGTGCCGACAGGAGTCGGCGACGCGACGCACGTCGTCGCGGGTCTGCTCCGCCTGCCCCTCGAGCGAGACGCGGGCGTGCCGTCGGCGGCCGGCCAGCGCCAGGTCGGCGGTGCGCGTGCGCCAGCGGGCGCTCCCGCCGAGCAGGGCGCGCAGGGCGAGCGCGCGGCGGAGGTACAGGTGCGCGTCGTGCTCCCAGGTGTAGCCGATGCCGCCGAGCACCTGGATGCAGTCCTTGGCGTTGTCGACCGCACCGTCGACGGCGACGGCGGCCGCACTCGCGGCGGCGAGGCCGCGACCGGCGGAGCCGTCGTCGTACGCCCTGGCCGCATCCCATGCCGCGGCAGCGACGAGCTCGGCACGGCACAGCATCTGCGTGCACAGGTGCTTGACCGCCTGGAACGAGCCGACCGGTCGCCCGAACTGCTCGCGGGTGCGGGCGTGCTCGACCGCGCTGGACAGGGCCCATGCGGCCAGCCCGGCAGCCTCCGCCGCGGCGAGCACCGCGGCCGCCTCCTGAGCCGTGGCCGCGTCGAGCTCGCCCAGCAGCCGGTCAGCGGGTACGACGAGGTCGAGGCGCACCTTCGCCGGCGCACGGCTCGGGTCGAGGGGCCGCTGGTGCTCCACGGTGACCCCGGGGGCGCGAACATCGACCACGCACCACGTTTCGGCGCCGCCCGCCGACCCTGCGCCCAGGAGCAGCACGTCGGCGACCCCGGCGTCGAGCACGGAGTCGGTGTCGCCCTGCACGCGCACTCCGTCGCCGTCGGGGTGGGCCCGCAGGCCGTGCGCAGAAAGCGCGACGCCGGCGACGGCGGTGCCCTCGGCCAGTGCCGGCAGCAGCTCCTTGGCAGCGGTCCCGTCGCAGCGGCCCAGCAGCAGGCCGGCGAGCGCCGTGGTCAGCACCGCGCCGGGAGCCTGCACCCGGGCGGCTTCCTCGAGGCCGGCCGCGAGATCGGTGACCGTGCCGCCGGAGCCGCCGACGTCCTCGCCGAGGTGGACCGCCAGCAGCCCGAGCCCCGCGAGCGTCCTCCAGGAGTCCGGCAGTGCTGGACCGGCAAGCACCGCGTCCTGCTCCGCGTCGGCCCGCGTGCGCAGCCATGCGATCGGCTCGGAGCGCTGCGCCCAGGAGCGGATGCTCTCCTGCAGCGCGCGCTGCTCGGGGGTGATCGCGATGGACATCGGCGGCATTCGCCTCGCTCTGCGGCTGGGGGATCGGGCTCCCCACTATAGAACGTGTTCTATTCTCGGGCCAGATGCGGCCCGGCGGACGCGGTCTCCTCCCAACATTCGCAGGCCTCCACATCGAGCCCGGCGGGGAGGTCGTCGGCGCGGAAGACCGTGCTCGCCGGGGTGGCCCCCGCCAGGGCGTCGGCCGCGAGGATGACCGCGGCGGCCGTCCACGTGCTGCGCTCCTGCGGCCAGCGCACACCGGCGTCGACGACGTGGCCGGTCCAGTACGAGCCGTCGGGATCGCGCAGATGCTGCATGGACTCGAACAGCTCGAGGGCGGCGTCGTACTCGTCGAGGGCGTGCAACGAAAGCACGAGCTCGCAGGTCTCGGCACCGGTCACCCACGGACGGTCGGAGACGCATCGAGCGCCCCAGCCGGGCACCACGAAGCTTTGCCAGCGTTCCTTGACGCGTTCGCGACCGCGGTGTCCGCGCACAGCGCCTCCGAGCACCGGGTAGTACCAGTCCATCGAGTAGCGGCTGTGGTCGGCGAACGCCTCGGGATGGCGGCGCAGGACGTGGCGGAGCCGGCCCAGTGCGATCTCCCACTCCGGTTGCGGTTCGCCGACCAGGTCGGCGAGCGCGAGGCCGCAGCGCAGGCTCTGGTGGATGCTGGCGCAGCCGGCGAGCAGCGCGGTCTCGTCCACAACGCCGCGTACGCCCTGCTTCGCCTGGCCTTGGGCCCAGAAGATCTCCCCACGTGCGGCCTGGAGCGAGACGACGAAGTCGAGCGAGCGTCGCACCGCCGGCCACGCCGCACGGACGAACCGCTCCGAGCGCGTCAGCAGCCAGTGGTGCCAGGCGCCGACGGCGGGATAGGCGGTGAAGTTGGTGTCGGCCCCGGCGTCCTCCACCCGGCCGCCGCGGACCTTGATCGGCCAGGAGCCGTCGGCGCGCTGCGTGTCGAACAGCCACCGGTAGGCCCGCTCCGCCTCGGCGTAGCGGCCCGCGACCGACAGCGCCATCGCGCACTCCACGTGGTCCCACGGGTCGACATGACCGCCGGCGAACCAGGGGATCGCGCCGCTGCGCTCCTGCACCGCCGCCACCGAGTCCGCGGTGGCGGCGATCGCGTCGGCGGCGATGACGCCTGGGACCTCCGGCAGCTCAGGCCGCGGCACGACCTGACTCCGTGGCCGGCTTGCGGAGGTACAGCACCAGGCTCTTGCCGAGCACCGGGTTCAGCACCCGCTCGGCGATCCGCGTCAGCCAAGGGCGCCGCATCATGTCCCACACCAGCAGCCGGTGGTAGAGCCGGGGCAGCGGATGATCGTCGCGGTCGACCCCCACCGCGCACTTGAGCCACCAGTAGGGCGCATGCAGGCCGTGGGCGTGCTGTCGCCCCACCGCCTGCAGGCCGGCGCCGCTCAGCTTGGTGGCCAGCTCTCGGCCGGTGTAGATGCGCACGTGGCCGCCCTCGACCTGGTGGTAGGCGTCCGACAGCGCCCAGCACACCTTCTCCGGCCACCACCGCGGCACGGTGACCGCGGCGCTCCCGCCCGGTCGGAGGACGCGGACGAGCTCGCTGATCGCGCGCTCGTCCTGCGGGACGTGCTCGAGGATCTCGGAGGCCACCACACGGTCGAAGTGGCCGTCGGGGAACGGGAGTGCCAGTGCGTCGCCGTGCACCGTGCGCGCGCTGCCGCTCTCGGGCACCTGCCCCTGCGCCCTCATCGCGGCGAACATCTCGGCGACCGCACGCAGCTCGGGCTCGTCCTGGTCGAACGCGACCACGTCGGTGCCGCGTCGGTACAGCTCGAACGCGTGCCGTCCGGCCCCGCAGCCGACGTCGATCACCCGGTCGCCGGGACGCACGCCCAGCCGGTCGAAGTCCACCGTCAGCATGTCGACCTCCTCCACTCGGCGACCGCGTCGGCGTAGCAGTCGGCGGTCGAGCGGGCCACCGACGACCAGCTGAACCGCTCCAGCACCCGGGCCCGTCCGGCCTCCCCCATCGCCGTCCGGCGCTCCGGCGCAGCGAGCAGCGTAGCGAGGGCGGCGGCGAGCTCCTCGGTGTCGCCCGGCGTCACCTGGTCGGCGCAGAGTCCGTCGGACCCCACCACCTCGGGGATCGCGCCGGCGCGGCTGACCACCAGTGGGGTGCCGCACGCCATCGCCTCCACGGTGGGCAGCGAGAAGCCCTCGTACAGGGACGGCACGCACATGACCTCGGCGGACCCCATCAGGTCGGCCAGGGCATCGTCGGACAGCCCGCTGGCGAACCGGACGACGTCGCCGATCGCGAGTTCCTCGACCAGCCGCTCGGTCGGTCCGCCCGGGACCGGCCTGCTGACCAGCACCAGCTCCACCTCACGGTCGGTGCGCAGCTTGGCCACCGCCTCCAGCAGCGTGTGCACGCCCTTCATCGGGGTGTCGGCGCTGGCCATCGCGACGATGCGGCCCGGCACCCGTGGCGCGGTGGGCGGGGCGAAGGTCTGCGCGTCCACGCCGAGCGGGATGGTGCGGAGCCGGCCGGGGTCGACGCCGAAGTCGGCGGCGATGTCGGTGGCCGAGGAGCGGGAGACCGTGATGAGCTGCGGCAGCCTGCGGGCGACGCGGCCCTGCATGCGCAGGAAGCCGTACCAGCGTCGCGTGAGCAGCTTGCGCCACGGGTTGCGCGCGGCGGCCAGGTCGACGCGACGGTCGAACGTGATCGGGTGGTGCACGGTGGCCACCACGGGCAGGCCCGACGCCGGCAGACCGAGCAGGCCGAGGCCCAGCGACTGGTTGTCGTGCACGATGTCGAAGTCGTCGACCCGGTCGCGCAGCATCCGCGCGACCCGGAGGCTGAACGTCAGCGGCTCGGGGAACCCGGCGGTGTACATGATGCCGACCTCGAGCAGGTCGATGGCGTCGCGGAACTCCCGCGGGTGGGGGGTCCGGAACGGGTCGGGCTCGCGGTACAGGTCGAGACTCGGAACTTTCGTCAGCGTGACGCCGGCGTCGAGCTCGGGGTAGGGCTGCCCGGAGAACACCTCCACGGTGTGGCCCTGGGCGACGAGCTCTCGGCTGAGATAGCGGACGTAGACGCCCTGTCCACCGCAGTGCGGCTTGCTGCGGTACGACAGCAGAGCGACGCGCACGAGCCAACCTCCGCTCCACTGAAACGTGTTCTGATTTATGTGTTGGGGAATGTTAGCGTAGAGAATGCCACGGCTTTACGCCGTGGCCCCGGTCACTAAAGGCCCGGTCATAGGGGCGTGGAGGATGCATGACGCAGATGCGGACATCGGGTAAGGGGGATCCCATGAGCGCCCTGACCGATGACAATCTCGGCTCCGCCGCGCAGCGTGACCGGCGGCAGCGCATCCTCGACGCCACGCTTGCGCTGGCGTCCAAGGGCGGCTTCGACGCCGTGCAGATGCGGGCGGTGGCCGAGCGCGCCGACGTGGCCCTGGGCACGCTGTACCGCTACTTCCCGTCGAAGATCCACCTGCTGGTCTCGGCGCTGGCGCAGGAGTTCGAGCGCGCACAGGCCAAGCTCGACCGCACCACGATCCCCGGTGACACGCCGTACGACCGGGTGCTGTTCGTGCTGGGCCGGACGACCCGCGCGATGCAGCGCGACCCCAACCTCACCGAGGCGGTGACCCGTGCCTTCATGTTCGCCGACGCCTCGGCCGCGGTGGAGGTGCATGCGGTGGGCATGCGTATGGAGTACATGTTCGTGCGTGCCATGCACGGCCCCGACCACGAGGCCAACGACGAGGACAAGGCGATCGCGAAGGTCATCGGCGACGTGTGGCTGGCCAGCCTCGTCGCCTGGGTCACCGGCCGGGCGTCGGCCAGCGACGTCGCCCGCGAGATGGAGATCGCCGTACGCCTGCTCCTGCGCTGAGCACTGCGGACCCTCACGCCGAGATCGCAGAAGTGCTCCCGGCGGTCAGTGGGTGAAGGCGTGGCCTGCGGTGGCGCCGCCGTCGACGACGAACTCCGAGCCGGTGCAGTAGACACTCTCGTCGCTGGCGAGGAACGTCATGATGCCGGTGACGTCGTCGGGTCGGCCCGCGCGCTTGGTCGGCAGCCGCCGGCACGCCCGGTCGAGGTCGGCACCGTCGCCGCCCGCGGCCGCGCGCGTCATGCCGGTGTCGATGAGACCCGGATGCACGGAGTTCACCCGGATACCCGACGCGCCGAGCTCGAGCGCCGCGGTCTTGGTCATTCCCCGGATGGCGAACTTGGTCGAGTTGTAGGCGATGAGGAACGGTGCGCCCGCCAGCCCCTCGATCGAGGAGACGTTGACGATGGAGCCGCCGCCCTGCGCGGTCATCACCGATGCGACCGTGCGCATGCCGAGGAAGCAGCCGAGCTGGTTGACCGACACCACCCGCCAGAAGTCCTCCACCGTCTGGTCCGCGATCGCCGCGAAGTGCAGCACGCCGGCGTTGTTGACGAGCACGTCGAGGCGGCCGAACGTCGCGGCGGCCTCCTCCACGGCACTCGCCCACTCGTGCTCGTCGCTGACGTCGAGGTGCCGGAAGTACGCCGAGTCACCGAGGGCGCTCGCGGTCTCCTTGCCCACGTCGTCGAGCACGTCGGCCACCACGACCCGCGCGCCCTCGTCGACGAACCGCTGGGCCACGGCCGCACCCTGCCCCCGCGCCGATCCCGTGACCAGCGCGACCTTGCCGTCCAGTCTTCCCATGGCTGACGAGCCTCTCTTCAGCTGAGCTCCATGACCTCACGGCAGGAGAAGTTCTCTTCCGGGTCGCGCGACTCGAAGTAGCTGCCGAGCGTCTGGGCGAGGTCGTCCTGCGTCCAGGTCGGCGCGCTGGCGTCGAACCGCTTCTCCACGCTCGGCGGGGCCATCAGCGCCACCATGCCGCCGTACACCACGAACACCTGGCCGGTGACGTCCTCCGCGGCCGGCGAGGCGAGGTAGGCGACCAGCGGCGCCACATGCTCGGGCGAGAGCGGGTCGATGCCGTCCGCCGGGGCGTCGCCGAAGACGGCCGAGGTCATCGCCGTTCTCGCCCGCGGGCAGATCGCGTTGGCCCGCACGCCGTAGCGGTGCAGGGCCCGTGCGGTCGACACCGTGAGTGCCGCGATACCGGCCTTGGCGGAGGCGTAGTTGGGCTGCCCCTCGGACCCGACCAGGAACGCCTCCGAAGCGGTGTTGACCACACGGCCGTAGACCGGCCCGCCGGCCGCCTTCGAGCGTTCCCGCCAGTACGCCGCCGCGTTGCGGGAGGTGAGGAAGTGCCCACGCAGATGGACCTTGAGCACGAGGTCCCACTCATCGTCGGACATGTTGAACAGCATCCGGTCTCGCAGCACGCCCGCGTTGTTGACCATGATGTCCAGCGCGCCGAACCGGTCGACCGCCACACGCAGCAGCTCGTCCGCCGTGCTGCGCTCCGACACGTCCCCGGCGACCACGAGCGCCTCGGAGCCGACCTGGCCGACCTCGTCCGCCACCGCGTCGGCGGCACCGGGGAGGTCGTTGAGGACCAGCCTCGCGCCCGAGCGGGCCAGCGCCAGCGCCTCGGACCGACCCAGCCCGGCACCGGCCCCGGTGACGATCGCGACCCGACCCTCCAGGTCGGTGCCGGCGGGGGCAGGAGCCATGGTCTTCTCCTCGGCAGGCAGCAGGGGCAGGGCGGCATGGCCGCCACGCCAGACACACTAGAACGTGTTCTCGTTTGGACGCAAGAACAGGCCGGGACGCGAGCGCTCGTCAGAGCGCGTCGAGGTCGCTGACGAGCCAGCGTCCGTCCTCCTCGACCAGCGTGAGCATCACGCGGTTCAGGTCGATGGCGGGAGCGCTGTCCTGGCCCTTCGTGGTGGTGGTCTGGTTGACGAACAGCAGGGTCCTCACCTCGTGCGGCTCCGCGTTCACGACGGACGCCGCCACGACCTCGGCCTTGATGACGGCCCTCTCGGTGACGGCCTTCTCGCGGACGACGTCGGTGGCCCTGGTGTACTGCTTGCGGAAGCCCTCGGTCACGAGCTTCTGCGCCTCGGTGAAGTCGCGGTCGAGCCGGGCGTGGTTGTAGGACAGCAGCTGCTCGGCGTACCGCGCCGCGGTCACCTGGCCGTTGGACGCCGCGGACTCGCTCGCCCGCGCCTCCCGTAGCTGCACCGCGAGGTAGCCGACCAACACCGCCGCAAGCAGCGCGAGTACGGCGAGCAGCGCGGTCACCCGAGGCGCGGAGGAACGCGGGACGTCCCGGGTCGACGAACGCAGTGGCTTGTCCTGCTGCGGCGCCTTCGGTCCGCGGCGCAACCGCGGCAACCGCGGTGCCGGCAGGCTCGGCAGGGCGAGGCCGCGCTTGGCCGCCTTGGGGGGAGGGTCCTCGCGCCGTCGCTCGGCTGCGCGCTGGCCGGCCACCCGCGGTCGACCGCGACGCACCTCGGCGCGGCCCTGCGCACCCTGGCTACCGCGTCTCGCCTGGCCGCGGCTGCGCCGGGCATCGGCCGTCATCGTTCTCCCACGCCTCGTCGTCACTCCAGTGTCCCGCTCGATGTCCATTCCCGTGTCGGACTGCATCCGCGAACCCGCCTATCCCACGAACTGCAGGCTGGCCAGGAGCCAGCGTCCGCCCTGTTTGGCGAGGTCGAGCTGCAGCCGGTAGTGCCGTGGCTGCGGCTCCTTCGTCGAGATGTTCGTGACGTCGCTGTCGGCGACGACGATCACCCGCGCGGAGTCGGCGTCGGCGGACACGACACCGGTCGCCAGCACCTTGCCGGTCGACACCGACTTGTTCTGCTCCACCAGCTTGTGCAGCCGGCTCCGGCTGCCCGAGTACTGCTTCCGGAACTCTCCGGTCGCCCCGGCGATCACCTTCGCGGTGTCGCGTCTCGCCTGCCGGTAGTCCATCGTCAAGAAGTTGCCGGTGTGCTCGGCCGCCGCCTGCAGGATGGCGGTATGCCGGTCCTGCTGCGCCTGCGCCTCACGCAGCTGCCAGCCGAGCACGCCGCCTGTCGCCAGCAGTCCAGCCAGCACCGCCGCCAGCAGCACGGTCAGCCAGCGCGGCGGCGCCGCACGGAAGCGGGACCACCTTGCCGCGCTCACCTCCGCGTCAGCGGGCCGATCAGCATCCATCGCCATGAGTCCTCTCCGAACAGTTCCTGCTGCCCTCCGTTGGCGCGAACGGTGAACCGTCGCCCATCCGGCGTCACCACGTCGCCGGTGGTGGCGGCGAAGGGTGCCGTGCGGTTCGCGCTGGTGCTGCCCGGGTCAGGCGACCCGAACTTCGGTGCGTGCTTGGCGCCGCGCGGGGTTGTCGGCAGTGGCTCCTCGCAGCGCACCTCGTCGTGCAGCACGCCGTCGGTGGTCTCCATCGGGCTCCGCCACATGTGTTCGGGCAGGTAACCCTCCCGACACACCGGCGGGTCCTGCGCGAACTGCAGGTTGACGTGACCGTACCCGTCCGGGGTGGTTCCGGTGAAACCGCTCGAGATCACCCGCGGGAACGCGACGAGCAGCTGCTCCACGGCGGGGAGCCGCACCGTCGTGACCTGGCCGAGCGTGGTGAAGTTCTCCAGCAGCACCGGCATGGTGGGCCCGATCCGCCGGACGAGGTCCTGGATCTGGCGCGACCCCGAGGCCCCGTTCCGGAGGACCCGGCGCAGGTCCCCGTCGCTGCTGCGCAGCGTCTGCGTGAGGTCGGCGAGGTTGTCGGCGAGCGTGGCGATGTTGCCGGCCTGCTGGTCCTGCGTGGCCAGCACGCGTTGGGCGTCGAGGATCAGCCGGGTAGTCTGCGGCAGGTTGCGGTGGGCGGTGTCGATCAGCGACGTGCCGCCGTCGATCAGCCGCTGCAGCTCCGGTGCGGTGCCCTCGAACGCGTTGCCGAGCTCGTCGACCACCGTGCGCAGGTCGTCGCGCGGCACCGACGTGAGCAGGTCGTTGACGTGCAGGAGCAGCTTCTCCTCCGGCAGCGGTGTGTCCGTCTGCGCCTGCCGGATCACGCTCCCGTCCTCGAGGTACGGCGCGCTGGCTGTCTCCGGAAGCAGGTCGATGTACTGCTCCCCGACCGCCGACTCGTTGTGCACCTCCGCGCGCGTACCCGCCGGGACCTGCCAGCCCTCCTCGATCTCGAGGTCGGCCCGGACGCCGTCGGGGGTGACCTCCATCTCGCCGACGTTGCCGATCGGCACGCCGCGGTAGGTGACCTCCGAGCCCACGTACAGCCCGCCGGAGTCGCCGAGCTCGGCGACCACCGTGTAGCCGCGGTCGAGCAGCGTGTCGACCAGGCCGAGGTAGTTGGCGCTGGCGTAGAAGATGCCGAAGGCGCTCAGGAGGCCGAAGGCGATCAGCCGGATCTTGACCGCGCGTGTCATCCGAGCCCTCCCGAGAGCAGCCCGCCCTGGTCGCCCACCGCACCGCCGGGAAGCCCGTCGAGCAGGCCGCCACCGTCGCCGGACCGCTGCCGGCCACACACCCTGATCGCCAGCGGCGAGCTCGGCAGCGTCGGCAGCGCGCACACCAGCCGCAGCGACCGGCGCACCTGCCGGCGGTCGAGGTCCTGCGGCGAGGAGCACGGCCCGCGCAGCGCGCGTGGCAGGGCACGCAGTGGCCCGGTGACCTGCTCGCACAGGCGGCGGAGCTCGCGCGCACCCGGCACCGTCGGCGTCGGCAGGTCGGGTGTGGGCAGGTCGGGTGCCGGGAGCCGCGGGCGGTCAGGCCGGCTCGGCAGCTTCGGACCGTTCGGCCCCGGAAGCGGCAGGTCGGGCAGCTTGACGTCGGGCAGCCGCGGCAGCCGGTCGCCGCCGGTGAAGTTGTAGTACAGCTCCTCGATGTCGAGGTTGAACCGGCCGGACGCGTTGGCGAAGTCGCCGTGGATGACCTCGAGCGCCTCGTCGGGGAACGGAAAGCTGATGAGCAGCTCGGTCGAGAGCGGCAACGCGTCGCCGGCCTTCGCCAGCCCGTTCAGGATCGGCTGCAGGTGGCGCAGCGCGGCCAGGGTGTTGTCGCTCGTGCGGTTGATGACCCGGGTGCCGACCCGGCCGAGCTCGGACATGCCCTCGAGCATCCGCACGAGCTGGTCGCGCTGGTCGGCGAGAATGCGCAGTGCCGGCCCCATCGTGTCGAGCGCCCGCGTGAACGTGCGCTTCTCGGCGTTCAGCGTCCGGGACAGTCGGTTCAGCCCCTCCATCGCGCGGAAGATCTGCTCGCGCTGGTCATCGAGGTTGCTGACGAGCGTGTCGAGCTCGCGGAACACCACTCCGATGCGGTCCTGCCGGCCGTTCATCACCGCGTTGAGCTCCCGGGAGATGGTCTGGAGCTGGGCGATGCCTCCGCCGTGCAGCAGCAGCGAGAGGGCGCCGAGGACCTCCTCGACCTCCGGGTTGCGGCCAGTGCTCGCCAGGGTGATGTGGTCGCCGTCGGACAGGCGTCCCTGCGGGGCGGTCGGCCCGCGCTGGAGTGCGACGTACTTCTCCCCGAGCAGGCTGGTCTGGCGGATCTCGGCGATCGCGTTGTCGGGCAGCCGCACGTCCTTCTGCAGCAGCAGAGTCACCTCGGCGTGCCAACCGTCGCGCGTCACGTCGCTGACCTGGCCGACGGCGACGTCGTCGACCCGCACCTCCGACTTGGGCACGAGGCTGATGACGTCGCGGAACTCCGCGGTCACCTCGAACGGCTGCTCGCCGAGCTCGACGCCGGACGGCAGCGGCAGGTCGTAGGCACCGTCGAAGTCACAGGCCGTCACGCTGCTCAGCAGCGACGCGAGGACCCCGGCCACCGCGGCCCGCCGCCAGCGGGCCGTCCGCCGTCCCCTGCACCCGCTCATCGCAGCCCCTCCAGCAGGTCGCGCAGCCCGCGACCGCTGCCGGGCCGTCCCTGCAGCGGAATCGGGCTGTTACGGCCCTCGATCCCGTCGGCGACGCCGTCGAACACGGGGTCCAGCGGCGCGAGCAGGCGCTTGACCAGGTTGCACGAGGTCTTGGCGTCAGGCAGCTCGGCGGCGTAGATCCAGGTGCACAGCAGACCGCGGAAGTTGTCCACCGTCGGACCCATGTGCAGGCGGGAGCCGATGGACCCGGTGGAGGAGTCGAACGCCAGGATCAGGTTGTTGAGGCCGAGCGGACCCTTCTCCAGCAGGGTCCCGAGCAGCTCGTGGTGCCGGGCCAGCATGCCGCTGACGTCGGCGAGCTTGGCGACGTCACGCTCGATGATGCCCTTGTTCTCGCGCACGAAGCGCTCGACCGTGCCGAGCGCGACGGCGAGGCTCGCCAACGCCCGGCGGATCTCCTCGCGCTCGCCCTCCAGCTGGATGGACACGTCGGCCATCAGCGCGATGAAGTCGCGCACCTGGTTGTCGTTCGCCGCCAGGTGCGTGGTGAACCGCTGCAGCGACCGCACGGTCCCGAACAGATCGCCCTTGCCGCGGTTGAATGTGTCCACGGTCCGCGCCAGGTCGCCGATCATCCGGTTGACGTCGGCACCCTGCCCGTCCAGCGTGTCGGCACCGACCGACAGCAGCTCCGCCAGCGAGCCGTCGCTGTTGACGCCGTTGGGCCCGAGCGCGACCGACAGCGAGTCCAGTCCCTCGTAGACCTGGTCGAGCTCGACGGGTACGGCGGTGTCGCGCAGCCCGATGTCCTCGCCGTCCTCCAGCGCGGGACCGCCCGAGTAGGGGGGCGTGAGCTGCACGAACCGGTCGGCCACCAGGGTCGGGGTGACGATGACCGCCTTGGCGTCGGCGGGCAGGTCGTACTCCGCGTCGTACTCCATGTCGACACGGACGGAGTTGCCCTCGGGCACGATCGCGGTGACCGTGCCGACGGGCACGCCGAGGATGCGCACCTCGTTGCCCTCGAAGAGGCTGACCGTGCGCGGGAAGTGTGCGGTCACCGTCTTCATGTCCGCGGCCGGGCGCAGCACCACGAACCCCGCCACGGCGAGCGCGACCACGGCCAGGACGGCCATGACCTTGGTCCACAGCTGCACGGATGGGTTCATCGCGCTCACCGCTCGCCCTCGGGCGGCCGGCCCGGCTGGAAGTCCGGGCCGCCCACGTTGTAGAGCCAGGCGTCGAACCACGGGCCGCTACCGACGATGTCCATGAGGATCAGCGCGTAGGGCTCGAGCGCGCGGATGGTCGCGTCGATCTGCCGGCGGTTGTCCTGCAGCAGCTGCGTCACGGTCTCGATCTGGCGCAGCGCCGGCTCCAGCTCGTCCTCGTTCTCCCGCACCAGCCCGGTCAGCTGGCGCGACAGCTCGTCGGCACCGACCAGCAGCCCGTGGATGACCTCCCGCCGCGCTCGCAGCTCGGCCAGCAGCATCTCGCCGTCCCGCATCAGCGTGGTCAGCTGGCCCTTGCGCGAGTCGAGGATCTGCGCGGTCTCGTGGGCACGGTCCAGCAGGGTCTGCAGCTCGGCGTCGCGGCCGGCGATCGTGCGCGACAGCCGGGACAGGCCCTGCAGGCTCCCGCGGACCTCGTCGGTCGACCCGCGGAAGGTGTCGCTGAGCGTGTCCAGCGCGCCGGCCAGCTGGTCGGTGTCGATCTGCTGTGTGCGTGAGGTCAGGTCGCCGAGGGTGTGCACGATGTCGTACGCCGACTCCGTCCGCGACATCGGGATCGTGGCGTCCTCCTCCATCTGGCCGCCGCCGGCGGGGTGCAGCTCGAGGTACTTCTCGCCCAGCAGGTTCAGCACCTCGACCGACGCGCCACTGCGGGGGCCGAACTCCGCCGGCCCCGTGACCTCGAAGTGCACCACCACGTGGTCGCCGTCGATCTCGACCTCGTCGACCCGTCCCACGTCGACACCGGCGACCTGCACGCCGTCGCCGGGCTTGATCCCGCCGGCGTCGGAGAACGCCGCCTGGTAGGTGTCGCCGGCGAACCCGGGCATCTTGCTGAGGTTGAAGGACGCGAGCAGCAACGCCACCAGGACCGCCAGCGCGGCGGCGCCGTAGGGCATCACGTTGCGTTCGGTGAGGCTTCTCATTCGACCGAGTCACACCTCGCCGCGGTGCTGTAGAAGCTGACGTCCCTCAGCTGTGGCTGCAACTGCTCGTCGATGTCGCCCGGCAGCTCGGGCAGGATGATGCTGCCGTTGAAGTCGCAGAAGTAGTACTGGTACCAGGACCCGTAGGTGCCGGTGCGCGCCTGGTCGGTGAGCTTCTCCGGGAGCCGGTCCAGCAGCTCGTCGAGGAACTTCTGGTTCTGGGGTTCGGCGAGGGTGTCGAGCACGCGCCGCAGGTGCTCCACGTCCTTCTTGATGTACGGACGGCCCTGGCGCAGCAGGTCAGCGGTGGCCGTGGTCAGCGACTCGATACTGCCCAGCGATGCGCCGATGGTCCTGCGCTCCTCGGCGAGTCCGCTCACCCAGCGCTGCATCTGGTCGACCAGCTCCACGACCTGGCGGCGCCGCCGCGTGACGGTGCCGAGGGTCTCGTTGAGGTTGGTGATGACCTCGCCGATGAGCTCGTCGCGGTCGGCGATGTGGTTGGTGAGCGAGGCGGTGTGCTCCAGCAGGCTGCGCACCGTGCCGCCCTCGCCCTGCAGCGTGCGGATGATGTTCATCGACAGCTGGTTGACCTGTGACGGCTCCAGTGCGTGGAACAGCGGCTTGAAGCCGTCGAACAACACGGTGAGGTCGAGCGCCGGCTGGGTGCGCGCCTGCGGGATCGTGGCATCCTCCTCCAGCGGTGTCCCGCCGCCGCTGCCCCGGGTCAGCGCCAGATAGCGGTTGCCGACCAGGTTGAGGTAGCGGATCTCCGCACGGCTGGTGCTGGTCAGGAGCAGGTCGTCGGCGACCGAGAACGTCACCCGCGCGCGGGTGCGATCCTCGATGTCAACGGACTCGACCTGGCCCACCGATACACCGGCGACCCGGACGTCGTCCCCCTCCTGCAGCTGGCTGGCGTTGGCGAACAGCGCGCTGTAGCTCTGGGTGCTGCCGAGCGCGAAGTTGCCCATGATCAGCACCAGCGTCGTGGTCACGACCGCGGAGGTCAGCGTGAAGATCGCCACCTTCACGGCCGCGGCGACGAAGGTGCGGTTGCGCGAGTTCACCCGCCGACCACCTCCCCGCGCACCAGCGGCCCGTAGAGCAGCGTGGTCACGTCGCCGATCTCGTCCACCGGCACGCCGGCCTCGTCGGTCAGCAGGGCGTTGACCACGGTCTGCTCGGCCTCGGTGCCCGCGAACCCGCTGGTGGGGTCGAACGAGGACGGACCGAAGAACGGCTGCAGGTCCGCCGGCAGCCGGCTGTCGGGCTCGTTGTCGATGTTGGTGCCGTCCTTGAACGAGATCGGCGGAGCCGGGATCTCGGGGTTGGGCAGGCCGGCGCACCAGGGACCGTGACCGGTCTCCCCGTAGACCGGCTTGTCCCGGGGCTCGTACCCGCGGTCCTGGTCGGTACCGATCTCGAAGTACTGGTGGATCCGGCCGTTGGAGAAGGTGCCCGACAGGAGCTTGTCGTACTTGCGCATCCCCTTGAGCAGGCATGGATACTGCGGCGAGTACGTGTCGAGCAGTGCCAGCGTGGGCCGCGCGACCTCGCCGAGGCGGATGAGCCGGTGCTCGTTGGCTCTGAGGAAGTCTGAGGTCGTCGCGCTCATCCCGGCCACGTCACGGAAGAACGCGTTCAGCTGGCCGCGCTGGTCGATGATCGTGCGCCCGGTCACGGTGGCGTTGCGGAGCAACCGCATGAAGTCGGGCATCACCTCGGAGTAGTTCTCCGCCACGTCGGCGAACAGCCTGATGTCGCGCCGAATGGCCGGCATGTGCTCGTTGATCTCGGTGACGTAGCTGCCCAGCTGCTCCAGCGAGCGGCCGATCTGGTCGCCGCGGCCCTCGAGCGCGGTGGCGAGCGCGTTCAGTGTGTAGGACAGGTCGGCCGGCTTGACCGAGCGCAGCAGGTCGAACAGGTTGGCGAGCACGCGGTTGAGCTCGGTCGACGTCTGCACCCGCGACGGCGGGATCACGTCGCCCTCCGCGATCGTCTCCGAGGACGGGTTACGGGGATCGACGAACGAGACGTACTTCTGCCCGAACAGTGTGGTGGGCAGGATCTCGACCGCGACGTTGGCCGGGATCGCGTCGGCCTGTTCGGGCTGGATGGCGATCTCGATCAGCGCCTGCTTGCCGGTATGGCTGATCTCGCGGATCTGGCCGACGAGCACGCCGTGCAGCCGCACGTCGCCGTACCTGGGCAGCATCAGGCCTGCCTCGTCGGCCCGCAGCGTCACCATCACGCCCGGCTCGAAGACCTTCAGGTAGCGGGCGATGGACAGCCCGATCAAGCCGGAGACGATGGCCAACAGCACGACACCGCACACCATCAGTCGCAGGTGCTCACCTGCGGTGTCGCGGCGCACGGACATCAGCATCGGCTCGTCACTGCCTAGCCCGTGATCCGGACGGTCGTGGTGGAGCCCCAGATGGCGAAGCTGAGGAAGAAGTCGGCGACGATCACCGTGACGATGGACGTGCGGATGGCCCGGCCGACGGCGACACCGACGCCCGCGGGACCGCCCGAGGCCGTGAAGCCGTGGTAGCAGTGGATCAGGATGATCGCGACGGCGAGCACGAACAGCTTGCCGAACGACCACAGCACGTCGATGGGCGGGAGGAACTCGATGAAGTAGTGGTCGTAGGTGCCGGCGGACTGGCCGTAGATCTGGGTGGTGATCAGCCGAGGCGCCAGGTAGGAGGCGAACAGCGCGACGATGTAGAGGGGGATCACCGAGATGAAGCCGGCGATCATCCGCGTGGTCACCAGATAGGGCAGCGTCGGGACCGCCATCACCTCCAGCGCGTCCACCTCTTCGCTGATGCGCATCGCGCCGAGCTGCGTGGTGAAGCCCGCGCCGACCGTGGCCGCGAGCGCGATCGCCGACACCAGCGGAGCCACCTCACGGGTGTTGAAGTACGCCGAGATGAACGCGGTGAACTTGGAGACCCCGATCTGGCTGAGCGACGCGTAGCCCTGGATGCCGACCTCGGTGCCGGCGAAGAAGGCGAGGAACGCGATGACGCCGACGCTGCCGGCGATCATCGCCAAGCCGCCCGTGCCGAACGAGATGTCGGCGACCAGCCGCAGGATCTCGCGCCCGTAGTTCTTGACGGAGTACGGCGCCCAGGCGAGCGCCTTGACGTAGAAGACCAGCTGGTCGCCGAGCTGCTCGAGCTTGCCGCGCGGGCCGTCCACCAGCCGCCGGACCGGTACCACCGGTTTGCGCGCCGCGCCACCCACGGTCGTGCTCGACGCCATCACAGGCCCCGCTGTGGGATGACCTGGAAGTAGATGGCGCTGGCGATCGCGTTGAACATGAACAGCAACATGAACGAGGCGATCACCGACTCGTTGACGGCCTGCCCGACGCCCTTGGGTCCGCCGCCGGCGGTCAGGCCCTTGTACGAGCCCATGATCGCGGCGAGCCACGCGAAGACGACCGACTTGATCAGGCTGACGTACAGGTCGGGCATCGTGGCGAGCGCGGTGAACGAGGACAGGTAGGCGCCGGCCGAGCCGTTCTGGATCACGACATGGAAGAAGTAGCCGCCGGCGATGCCGGCCGCGATCACCAGTCCGTTGAGCCAGAAGGCGACGAACATCGCCGCGAACACCCGCGGCACCACGAGCCTGGCGATCGGGTTGACCCCGAGCACTTCCATCGCGGCGATCTCTTCGCGGATGGTGCGCGAGCCCAGGTCGGCACAGATGGCCGATCCGGCGGCTCCGGCGATCAGCAGTGCCGCCGCGATCGGGGCCGCCTCCCGTACGACGGCCAGCACCGCGGAGGCCCCGGCGAACGACTGGGCACCGAGCTGGCCGGTGAGCTGGCCCACCTGGAGCGAGATGACCGCCCCGAAGGGGATCGAGACCAGGATCGTCGGCATGATCGTGACGCTGGCGATGAACCACGCCTGCTCCACGCACTCACGCCACTGGAACGGCCGCCTCGGCATGGCCTTGGTGACGTCGACCGCCATCGCCGCGAACTCTCCGGAGAAGCGCAGCGCGCTCGTCGCCACATTGGCCACGCCACCCACCTCCTCGAGCGGTCGGTCTTCTACCCGGTCTGCACCGGTGACGAACTTCGCCTGTGTGATCCACGGCGACGCATGAGACTAGAACGTGTTCCGATTCGGGACAAGGGTCCGGTCTCCGCATCGAGGCGCGCTCGGGACGAAACGCCTCAAGTCAACGACAACGCGTTCTTGGGGCATGCGGCCACCGCCTGCTGGATCCGCTCGCGCAGCTCCTCCGGGGGCTGCGGCTGGAGTATCTGCAGTTCGTCCTCGTCATCGAGGTCGAAGACGTCGGGCGCGATGCCGGTGCACACCGCGTTGGCCTCGCACAGGTCCCTGTCGACTCGCAACTCCATCCGTTCCTCCCATGGCTCAGGCGAGAGCGCTAGGACGTCGCCCTCTTGTGGCGGTCGGTCAGCTTGCGGTGGTCCCAGCTCGCCAGCCGCTGGGGCACCACCTCGACGGCGACCCGCTTCTCCGCCTGCCTGGCCACCTCTTTGGCGATCGCGGGGTCCAGCTCGTCTGCCGGGTCCAGCCCGAGCATGCGGCATACGACGGCGCGGCCGACCGGGGCGATGTCCTCGCGTGCGCGCATGATCCGTGCCGTCCCGACGATCTGGACCCCACGGAGCTCTGCGTACTCCTCACCCGCCTCAACGAGGCACGTCAGTCGCGGGTCACGCGCGAGATTGGAAATCTTCTGGGACCTGGCATATGTCCAGAACACCAGGCGGCCGGCCAGGATGGTGTGGAACATCGTCACCAGGTGCGGCCAGCCGTCGGGACCGACCGTGGCGACCTGAAGCTTGCGCTGCGCGGCGACGAGCCCCCACGCCTCGCTCTCGCTCATCCGGCTTGCTCGGCGCGGATCCGCAGTGCCGCGACGACGCACTGCGCCTTCACCGTGGACGTCGACCATGGCACCTCCGAGACCTAGAACACGTTCTACCACAGGGCGGGTCGCCGTTTCCAGGGCCACGGCCCGGGTACGTACCGAGAGTACGGAAGCACCCGATGCGAGCGAGGTGAGCGCCCCGATGGGTACCGACGACAAGACCCAGAACAAGGCCGAGGAGGCCTACGCCAAGGGCAAGCGGGAGGCCGGCGAGGCCACCGGCAACGAGGACGTGGCCAACGAGGGCCGCGCTGAGGAGTCGAAGGCCAACCTCAAGCAGGCCGCCGAGAAGGTGAAGGACGCCTTCAAGAAGTAGCACCCGCACCCACACCGCGGTCAGGCGCTTGCGACATCATGGTGTCGCGGGCGCCTGACTGTATGTCTGCCGGTTGACCGGAGGGGGTGAGCGGATGGCCAGGCTGGCCGACCACCTCACGATCGGCGAGCTGGCCGCCCGCGCCGGCGTCGCCCCCTCCGCCCTGCGCTTCTACGAGCAGCGCGGGCTCATCCGGTCCGAACGTACGACGGGCAACCAGCGCCGCTATGCGCGCAGCCAGCTGCGTCGGGTGGCGTTCGTCCGCGCCGCGCAGCGCGTCGGTCTGAGCATCGACGAGATCCGCGAGGCGTTGAGCACCCTGCCCGACAACCGCACACCGACGCGGGCGGACTGGGCGCGGCTGTCGCGGCACTGGCAGGACCGGTTGGACGCGCAGATCCGCGAGCTGGAACGGCTGAAGACCAAGCTGACCGGTTGCATCGGCTGCGGGTGCCTGTCGCTGCGCCGCTGCGCGCTCTCCAACCCCGACGACGTCGTCGCCGCGCGCGGACCGGGCGCCGTCTACCTGCGCGACGGAGAGTCACCGCCGCACTAGGCTGCGGCCCATGGCCCTGCAGATCGTCGCGACGCGGCCCGACCCGGCGTTGCTGACCCTGCCGTGGCACCTGTGCCTCGAGGACTGGGACGAGCATCTGGTGCCGCTGCCCCGCGGCATCTCCCGCCACGTCGTGAGGTTCGTGCAGCTGGCGGACAGCGTGTACGCGCTCAAGGAGACCCCGGAGCCGATCGCCCTGCGCGAGTACCGGACCCTGCGCGACCTGCGTCGCCTGGCGGAGCCGGCAGTCGAGCCGGTGGGTGTGGTCACCGGACGGGTCGACACCGACGGCGAGCCGATCCAGCCGGCCCTGGTCACCCGGCACCTCACGTTCTCGATGCCCTACCGGGCGATGTTCGCCCAGGAGCTGCCGACGGCCTCGATGGTGCGGCTGGTCGACGCGCTCGTCGTGCTGCTCAACCGGCTGCACCTGGCGGGCTTCTACTGGGGGGACTGCTCGCTGTCGAACACGTTGTTCCGGCCCAGCGCCGGCGCGTTCGCGGCATACCTCGTCGACGCCGAGACCGGGGAGCTGCACGAGACCCTGTCGGACGGCCAGCGCGCCCACGACCTGGAGATCGGCACGTCGAACGTGTTCGCGGAGATCCTCGACCTGCAGGCCGGCGGCTACCTCGACGAGTCCGTCGACGCCGGCGAGATCGCGGAGCTGCTGCGGGCGCGGTACGACGCGCTGTGGGAGGAGCTCACCGGGCCCGAGGAGTTCACCACCGGGGAGATGTGGCGCATCGAGCAGCGCATCCGGCGGCTGAACCAGATGGGCTTCGACATCGACGAGCTCGACATCGTCACCGACTGGGACGGCGCCACCGTGCGGATCCAGCCCAAGGTCGTCGATCCGGGCCACCACTCCCGGCGGCTGCAGGCGCTCACCGGACTGGCCGTCGAGGAGAACCAGGCTCAGCGGCTGCTCAACGACCTCGACGCCTTCGCCGCCGCGCACGGGCTGCAGCAGGAGGACGAGACCGTGATAGCGCACAAGTGGTTGACCTCGGTGTTCGAGCCGATCGTCCGGCTGGTGCGCCCGGAGCTGCGCGGCAAGCTGGAGCCGGCCGAGGTCTTCCACGAGATCCTCGAGCACCGCTGGTACCTCAACGAGCACTCCGAGGAGGAGATCGACCTGTTCGAGGCGGCCACGGACTACGTGGACCAGGTCCTGACCCAGAAGCCCGACACCGAGGTCACGCCCCCGCCGCCGCCCGACGAGGCGGATCTGTTGCTGTGACCGCGGAGAGGTCGTTCCCCCGCCAGCACGCGCGCACCCTGCGGTTCACGCTCGGCGCGCCGCGCTCGTTCACCGTCGCGCCCGACGGGTCACGCATCGCCTTCCTTCGGTCCAGGTCCGGCACCGACCGCGCGAACCGGCTCTGGGTGCTGGACCTCGACGGTCCGGCCGCGCCCCGGGAACGCGTGGTCGCCGATCCCGAGGCGCTGCTCGGCGGGGCCCCGGAGGAGCTGTCGCCGGCGGAGCGGGCGCGGCGTGAGCGCAGCCGGGAGGGCGCGGGCGGCATCGTCGGCTACGCCACCGACCGGGCGGTGGAGACGGCAACGCTGGCGCTGTCGGGACGTCTGTTCGTGGTGGACCTGGCCGGAGGGTCCGCCCGCGAGCTCGGTGCGGCGTCGCCGGTCTTCGACCCGCGTCCATCACCGTCGGGTAGCCACGTGGCCTACGTCCACCACGGGGGTCTGCGCGTCGCGTCCGCCGACGGGTCCGCAGACGTCGTGCTGGCCGAGCCGGAGCACGACGACGTGACCTGGGGACTCGCGGAGTTCGTCGCCGCCGAGGAGATGGACCGGTCCCGTGGGTTCTGGTGGTCACCGGACGGCGACCGCCTCCTCGTCGCACGGGTGGACGGTTCAGCGGTCCAGCGCTGGTGGATCGCCGACCCGGCCAACCCGGGAAGCGCTCCGACACCGGTGCGCTATCCCGCCGCGGGCACGCCCAACGCCGACGTCGGGCTCTCCCTGCTCGGTCTCGACGGCTCGCGGGTGGACGTGACGTGGGACCGGACCGAGTACCCGTACCTGGCCGACGTGTGCTGGACGGCAGGCCATCACCCGGTCATCCACGTCCAGGCACGCGACCAGCGCACGGCACTGGTGCTGGCGGTCGACCCGGCCACGGGCGCCACGAGCACGTTGCGCGAGGAGCACGACGCCGCGTGGCTGCACCTGCTCGACGGTGTCCCGGCGCTGACACCCGACGGACGGCTGGTGCACGTCGAGGACCGCGACGACTCGCGCGTCCTGGTCGTGGACGGCCGTGTGCTCACCGGCCCCTCCCTGCACGTGCGTGGAGTGCTCGACGTGGACGACCGGTCGGTCCTGTTCAGTGCCTCGGCGGGCGAGGCCGCCGAGTCCGCGGAGATCGGGGAGGTCCACGTCTACCGGGCCGACGGGCACCGAGTGGAGCGCGTCTCCGACGTTCCCGGCATCCACGGCGCAGTGCGGTCCGGCGCCGTGACGGTGCTGTCCACGGCCGTGCTGGAACACAGCGGCACGCGGGTGCGGGTGTTCCGCGACGGCGAGCGGGTAGCCGAGATCGCCTCGTCCGCCGAGCATCCCGTCATCACCGCCCGCCCGGAGCTGATGCTCGCGGGCAGCCGTCGCATCCCCTGCGCCGTGCTGCTCCCCTCGGGGCACGCACCCGGCGACGGACCGCTGCCGGTGCTGATGGACCCGTACGGCGGGCCGCACGTCCAGCGCGTCACACAGGCACAGAACGCGCATCTGACCTCGCAGTGGTTCGCCGACCACGGCTTCGCGGTCGTCGTGGCCGACGGCCGGGGCACGCCGGGTCGCACCCCCGGCTGGGAGAAGGCCATGCGCAACGACGTCGCCGGTGTCGCCCTCGAGGACCAGGTCGACGCGCTGCAGGCGCTCGCGCAGCGCTATCCGCTCGACCTCGACCGGGTCGCCGTCCGCGGGTGGTCGTTCGGCGGCTACCTCGCCGCGCTCGCAGTGCTCCGGCGGCCCGACGTCTTCCACGCCGCGGTCGCCGGAGCACCGGTGTCCGACCTGCGGCTGTACGACACCCACTACCAGGAGCGCTATCTCGACCATCCCGCCGAGCAGCCCGAGGTCTACGCCCGCAACTCCCTGGTCACCGACGACGGCCTGTCGGAGGCGGCCGACACCGTGCGGCCGATGCTGATCATCCATGGCCTGGCCGACGACAACGTGGTGGTCGCGCACAGCCTCCGGCTGTCCGCGGCGCTGCTCGCGGCGGGGCGGTCGCATCAGGTGCTGCCGTTGTCGGGGGTCACGCACATGACCCCGCAGGAGGAGATCGCCGAGAACCTCCTGCTGCTGCAGGTCGACTTCCTCAAGAGCTCGCTCGGGATGCCGGCCTAGGACACCAGGCCAGGACATCGGGCGTGACGAGCGCCCGTCCCATGCTGTGGATGACTGCGTTCCGCGGAGCGCGGCTGCCCACAGGGGCAGAGCGCTGCCCGGTGGACCTAGGGAGTGGTGACCGCGCGCAGCAGCTCACGCGCGATCACCATCCGCTGGATCTGGTTGGTCCCCTCGAAGATCTGCGTCACCTTGGCCTCACGCATGTAGCGCTCCACCGGGAAGTCGCGGGTGTAGCCGTAGCCGCCGAGCACCTGTACCGCGTCGGTGGTGACCCTCATCGCCGCGTCGGTCGCGACCAGCTTGGCGACCGACGCCTGCCGCGAGAAGCGGCGTCCGGCGTCACGCAGCCGGGCCGCGTGCAGATACGTCGCGCGGGCGCTCTCCACCGCGGCCCCCATGTCGGCGAGCAGGAACTGCACACCCTGGAAGTCGGCGATGGGGCGCCCGAACTGCTGGCGCTGCGCCGCGTAGCGCACGGCCTCGTCCAGCGCCGCCTGGCCGAGACCGACCGCGCACGCGGCGATGCCGAGCCGGCCGGAGTCGAGCGCGGACAGCGCGACCTTCATCCCGTCGCCCTCCGCACCGACCAGCCGGGATGCCGCCAGGCGGACGTCCTCGAGGATCACCTGGGTGGTCGAGGAGCCGGTCAGCCCCATCTTCTTCTCCGGGACGCCGAACGACAGCCCTTCCAGGCCGGTCGGCACGTGGAAGGCCGAGAGCCCTCGCCGGGGGTCGTCCGACGTACGCGCGAACAGCAGGTAGAAGTCGGCCTGCCCGCCGTGTGAGATCCAGGCCTTCACGCCGTTCACGACGTAGTCGTCGCCGTCGCGCACGGCGCGGGTTCTGATGGCGGAGACGTCGGAGCCCGCCTGCGGCTCGGACAGGCAGTACGCGCCGAGCTGGGCGCCGCCGAGCATGTCCGGCAGCAGGGCATCGCGCTGCTCCGCCGAGCCGTGGTTCAGGACGGCGGACGACGCAAGCGAGTGCACGGACACGCCCACGCCGACCGACATCCACGCCCGGGCGACCTCCTCCAGCGCCTGCAGGTAGACCTCGTACGGCTGGGCCCCTCCGCCGTACTCCTCCGGGAACGCCAGCGACAGCAGGCCGGCCTCGCCGAGCAGCCGGAACACGTCGCGCGGGAAGGTCTCCGACTCCTCGTCGGCGGCGGCTCGCGGGGCGAGCTTGTCGGCGCAGATCTGCCGGGTCAGGGCCAACAGGTCGCCGGCCTCCTCGGTGGGCAGCAGTCGCTCGACGTTCATGCCTGTCATCGTAGGTCGGCACCGGCGTCGCGGCGGCGGGCGATCTCGTACAGCGCGACGCCGGCCGCGACCCCGGCGTTGAGCGACTCGGAGGAGTGCGTCATGGGAATGCCCACCAGCAGGTCGCAGTGCTCTCGGACCAGCCGTGAGAGGCCCTTGCCCTCGGAGCCGATGACCAGCACCAGGCCCTCGTCGGCGCGGTCGAACTGCACGAGCGACGTGTCGCCGTCGGCGGCCAGGCCGGCGATGACCAGGCCCGCGTCGGCGTACGCCTTCAGCTGCCGGCTCAGGTTGACGGCGCGGGCGACCGGCAGGCGGGCGGCGGCGCCGGCCGACGTCTTCCACGCGCTCGCGGTCATACCGGCCGCACGACGCTCGGGCACCACCACGCCGTGGGCGCCGAAGGCGGCGGCGGAGCGGACGACCGCGCCGAGGTTGCGCGGGTCGGTGACGCCGTCGAGGGCGACCAGCAGCGGCGCCGCCCCCGAGGTGCGCGCGTGCTCGACGAGGTCGTCCGGACCGGCGTAGTCGTACGGCGGCACCTGCAGCGCCAGACCCTGGTGCACGGTGCCTCCGGTGACGCGGTCCAGCTCGGCACGGGGAACCTCCAGCATCGGCAGGCCACGGTCGGCCGCAATCCGGAACGCCTCCCGCAGCCGCGCGTCGCGCTCGGCCGCCTCGGCGACGTACATCGTGCTCACCGGCACGCCCGCCTGCAGCGCCTCGACGACCGGGTGGCGGCCGACGACCCACTCGCTACCGGCGCGACCGGACCGGCCCGAGCGCGGGGGCCGCTTCTTGGCCGCGTGCCGCTCGGCGGCCTTGGCGCGCTTGTGCGCGACGTGACCGACCCGGTCCTGAGCCTTCGGCGTCGGGCCCTTGCCCTCCAGCCCGCGACGGCGACGGCCGCCGGAGCCCGCAGTCGGGTTGCCCTTGCCCGTCTTCTTCGTCGCGCCGCGGCGCCTGCTGTTGCCCGCCATCGGCCGTCAGCCTTCCACGGTCCAGCGTGGACCTGACGGGGTGTCCTCCACGTCGATGCCGGCCGCCCGCAGCTGGTCACGGACGGCGTCGGCGGTGGCGAAGTCGCGCGCCTTGCGGGCCTCCTGTCGCTGCTCCAGCAGCGTCTTGACCAGCACGTCGAGCGCGTCGTGCAGCCTCGCGGAGCCGTCCTGGCCGGCCGACCGTGACCACCGGCTGTCGAGCGGGTCGACGCCGAGCACGCCCAGCATCGCGCGCACGGCGGCCAGGTTCCCGCGCAGTGCCGGCGAGTCGCCGGCGTCGAGGAGCCGGTTGCCCTCGTGCACGACGTCGTGGATGGCGGCGACGGCGGCCGGTGTGCTCAGGTCGTCGTCCATCGCGGCCTCGAAGTCCGCGCAGCCGGGCGCGTCGGTGGGGTCCACGCCGCCGGTGGCCTCGGTGGCGCGGGCGACGTAGCCCTCGATGCGGCGGAACGACGCCGCCACCTCGTCGAGCGCCTCGAACGAGAACTCCACGTGTGAGCGGTAGTGCGTGGCGACCAGGTAGTAGCGCAGCTCGATCGGCCGCACCCGCTGCAGCACCACCGGCACCAGGAGCGAGTTGCCGAGCGACTTGCTCATCTTCTCGCCGGAGGTGGTGATCCACGCGTTGTGCAGCCAGTAGTGTGCGAACGGACGACCGGCGGCCCGGGCCTGCGCGATCTCGTTCTCGTGGTGGGGGAACTGCAGGTCGATCCCGCCGCCGTGGATGTCGAACTCCGCGCCGAGGTACTTCCCGGCCATCGCCGAGCACTCCAGGTGCCAACCGGGGCGGCCACGGCCCCACGGCGTGGGCCAGGAGGCGGTGTCGGGCTCACCGGCCTTGTGGCCCTTCCACAGGGCGAAGTCGCGGGGGTCGCGCTTGCCGCGAGGGTCGGCGTCGGCGGCGTCCTGCATCTCCTCGACACGCTGCCCGGACAGCTCGCCGTACGACGGCCACGAACGGACGTCGAAGTAGACGTCACCGGACCCGTCGGTCGCGGCGTAGGCGTGGCCACGTTCGATGAGCCGCGCCACCAGCTCGACCATCTCGGTGATGTGCCCGGTCGCCCGGGGCTCGTAGGTCGGTGGCAGGCACCCGAGCACGTCGTAGGCCCAGGTCATCTGCCGTTCGAAGTGGTAGGCGTGCGCCCACCAGGCCCGGGACTCCTCCTGGGACCTGACGAGGATCTTGTCGTCGATGTCGGTGACGTTGCGGATGTAGGTGACGGCGTAGCCGCGGTGCAGCAGCCAGCGGCGCAGGACGTCGAAGCAGACACCGGAGCGGATGTGGCCCACGTGTGGCTCGGACTGGACCGTGAGCCCGCACACGTAGATCCCGACCTCGTCGCCGTCCAGCGGCACGAAGTCACGGACCTGCCGGGCCGCGGTGTCGTAGAGCCTCAGTGTCACCGGGCCAGCGTATCGACCGCGCGTCGCGCTCGGGTCTGGGCATTTGCCTGTCGGCAGGGGTATGTAATGGATATGTTCGGTCTCGTGCGCAAACCGACGTTAATCGTGACTTTCGTGGCATCCATGACCGCCGCATCCCTGCTGGCCACCGGTACGACCGCCGCGGGCGACCAGGCCGCGGCAGCACACGCCGCGCCGGCTCGACCTGCACGCCACATCGCCTACGACGAGTGGGCCACCCGGGCGCAGCTCCGCTCCGGGCACGGGGCCGGTGTCGCGGTGCGCCGGGCCGGTGTGCGAATCCGCCGCCCGGTGGGACGGACGACGTACCGCGACCCCGAGAGCGGCCGCCGCACCGCCTACGACCTCGCCCGGTGGACGTCCCCGTGGGTCCGGCCCGGCTTCCGCCTCACCGAGGCGGTCGCCTCGTGGAACGCGACCACGCCGCGGGGCACGTTCATCGGCGTGCAGATGCGCGGCCGCACGCCACAGGGCAGGCGGTCGAGCTGGGACACGCTGGGCAACTGGGCGTCGCATGAGCGCCGCTTCCACCGGACGACGCTGGGCGAGCAGGCCGACGACGTGGCCGAGGTGGCCGTCGACACGCTGCGCACGCGCGGTCGTGCCACGTTCGCGCGCTGGCAGCTGCGGGTGACGCTGTTCCGGCGGGCAGGCACCGCGAGGACCCCGCAGCTGCATGGCGTCGGTGCGATGGTGTCGCGGCTGCCCGGTGGCGACCCACCGACCACCCGCACGTCCATGCGTCGTGCCCGGGACCTGCAGGTGCCCCGCCGCTCACAGATGATCCACCGCGGCCACTACCCGCAGTTCGGCAACGGTGGCGAGGCGTGGTGCAGCCCCACCTCGACCACGATGCTGCTGCGTTTCTGGGGCGAGGGCCCGCGACCGCGGGAGTACTCCTGGGTCGGTGACCGCCACCGCAATGCCGACGTGGACCACGCGGCCCGCTTCGTCTACGACTACGGGTACGACGGCGCCGGCAACTGGGCCTTCAACACCGCCTACGCACACCGGTACGGCATGCGCTCGTTCGTCACCCGGCTGCGCTCGCTACGCGAGGCCGAGCGGTTCGTCAAGTCCGGCATCCCACTCGCGGCGTCGGTGAAGTTCGGGGCCGGCGAGCTCGACGGCGCACCGATCTCCTCCACCGCCGGGCACCTGATGGTGATCCGGGGCTTCACCGCCGGCGGGGACGTGATCGTCAACGACCCGGCGGCCCGGGGAAACCGCGGTGTGCGTAGGGTCTACGACCGCGGCCAGTTCGCCGACGCCTGGGTGGGAGGGTCCGGTGGCCTGGTTTACGTGATCCGGCCGAGGGGCAAGGACCTGCCGACACCGAGCGCGGAGGCCAACTGGTGAACGCCGTCGAGGCGCTGCACGAGGACCTGACGCTGCAGGAGGCTGAGCGGTCCGACGCCGCCCTGCTGGTCGACTCCCTGAGTCCGGCCGAGGCCAGACGGCTCCACACGCTCCTCGAGGAGGCTCGCGCGGTCGAGGCCGGCGACGTCGACTCCGCGGTCGACGCGATGGTCGCGGCCATCCCCCCACTGCTGCGCGGTCGCGTCCGCAGGGTGCTGCAGCGGGACCACGGTTGAGCGCGGGCGTCACCGCCGAGATCGCGCGAACGGCGCAGGTGCTGCGCTGCAGACCGCGCGAGATCGACTTCCTCTGCCGGTTCTCCGCGCGCGAGATCCGCGCACTGCGGATGGCGATCTTCGAGCGGATGTACGCCGACCACCGGGAGACCTACTCCCGTATCGCCTCGGCCAGCCGGCTGCTCCCGATGAAGGTCACCGCGCCCCTGGCACAGCGCATGCTGCCGCCCCGGGTGTCCGCCGGTGTGGTGGCGTCCCTGCCGCCGGACCAGGCCGCGGCCATGTCCGGGCGCATGTCGGTGGACTACGTCGCCGACGTCGCGTCGTTCCTCTCCCCCGCGCTGGCCGAGCCCGTTCTCTCGCGGCTGCCGGTGCAGCTGATCAACCGGGTCGCCGACGTGCTGTGCGACCGGGAGGACCACGACACGATGGCGGAGGTCGTCGTCGCGCTGAGCGACGAGCAGGTCGTAGCGGTGGTGGAGTCCATCGGTGACGCGGAGACGTTGGTGCTGGTGGCGCTGCGGGTCACCGACGACGCGGCACTCGACCGCCTGGCGCGGGTGCTCCCGGAGGAGCGGCTGCAGGACATGGTCGGCTGGGCCAGTCGTCGTACCGCCCTGTGGGCCGAGCTCGCCGGACTCCTGGGCCGACTGCCGGCGGCGCAGCGCAAGCGCCTGCTGTCCGGGGTGCGTGCCGGCTAGCGCCTCAGGTCACGGAGACGACGATCGTGTGCCAGCCGGTGGCGCCGTCGGGCACCACGTCGGTTCGCTCGGGCGTCTGCGTGTAGCCCGACATGTCGGTGGCCCGCACGGCGACGCGGTGCTCCCCGGGTTCGGCGTCCCACCCGTAGGCCCACTGTCGCCAGGTGTCCAGGTTGGGCACCCCTGCCAGTCGGGCCGGCTGCCACGGTCCGTCGTCGATGCGCACCTCCACCTTCTCGATGCCGGTGTGCTGCGCCCAGGCGACGCCGCCGACCGCCACCGGGCCGGCCCGGAGCTCGTCGCCGTTGCGGGGCGCGTCGATGCGCGACTGGGTCTTGACCGGGCCGCGCGGTGACCACCCGCGCTGCGTCCAGTACGCCGAGAAGTCCGCGAACCGGGACACCTCGAGGTCGACGACCCACTTGGTCGCGGACACGTAGCCGTACAGACCCGGCACCACCATCCGCACCGGGAACCCGTGCTCGATCGGCAGCGGTTCACCGTTCATCGCGACCGCGAGCAGGGCCGCACGGTCGTCGGTGAGCGCCTCGAGCGGGGTGCCGCAGTTCCATCCGTCGACGGACGTCGAGAGGACGGCGTCGGCACCCGGCTGCACCCCCGCCTCGGCGAGCAGGTCGGCGATACGTACGCCGGACCACTGCGCGTTGCCGATCAGCGACCCGCCCACCTCGTTGGACACGCAGCACAGCGTGAACCAGTGCTGGCGCAGCCCGCGTCCGACCAGGTCGTCGTAGGTGAGCTCGATCTCGCGGTCGACCATGCCGTGGATGCGCAGCCGCCAGTCCTCGGGGACCAGCCGCGGAACGGCGAGTGCGGTGTCGATCCGGTAGAACGTGTCGTTCGGCGTGATCCACGGACCGACGCCCGGCACCGGCACGGCGACGCCTTGGGGGGCCACCGGCTTCGGCAGCCGCAGGGAGACGGCCTGCCGGGCGGCCTCGACCGCCTGCCGTCCACCGGACAGCAGGCGTCCCACACCGGTCAGCGCGACAGCGCCGAGGCCCACAACACCGGCCCTGGCGAGGAACCCGCGCCGGTCGAGCGCACCGGGACGCTCGTCGGGCTCCGACGGCGCACCGCTCTCGGAGGCGGTCCCGCGCGCCGCCCAGCCGAGCAGGTAGCTCAGCAGCCCCATCGAGACCAGCGCCGCGACGACCGGGGGCAGCGCGTCGGCGACCGAGGAGTCCGGCGCGCTCATGGCCGCGACCATCCCGAGCCCGCCCATCGCGACGAGCACGAGCATGCCGAGCACCCGCCGGGACGTGGCCAGCGACCCCGCCAACCCGCCCAGCAGCAGCGCGCCCAGGACGGTCCCGATGACCAGCAGCGGCTTGTCGAGCTGACCCACCGCTGCGATGGCCGCCTCGGCCAGGTCGCCCGGCGTGACCTCGATGACCCCCTCGCCGATCGCGAGCACCGGCGAGCTGCGCAGCGACAGCAGGCCGGTCACCACCTCGGCGGCGCCGAGCCCCGCTCCGACGCTGACCACGCCGGCGACGAGACCCCGCAGGGCCGGCTCGTTCATGGCCCCATCCTCCCGCACGACACAACCGGCTCCCCCCTGCGGCATGATCGACCGCGTGGACAACGGAGCTCCCCGGGTCGGTATCGGCGTGGACGTGCACCCGTTCCAGGAAGGCCGGCCGCTGTGGCTGGCCGGCCTGGAGTGGCCCGACGAGCCCGCGGGGCTGGCCGGGCACTCCGACGCCGACGTGGCCTGTCACGCCGCCTGCGACGCGCTGCTGTCGGCCGCCGGGCTCGGCGACCTGGGCAGCAACTTCGGCACGTCCGAGCCGGCCTGGGCAGGGGCCAGCGGAGCCGCGCTGGTCGGTGAGACGGTACGCCGGGTCGCCGAGTGCGGGCTGCGCGTCGGCAACATCGCGATCCAGGTGGTGGGGAACCGGCCGAAGCTCGGCCCGCGCCGGGCGGAGGCCGAGCAGGTGCTGAGCCAGGTCGCTGACGCCCCGGTGACGGTCAGCGCCACCACCACCGACGGCCTCGGGCTGACCGGGCGCGGAGAGGGCATCGCCGCGATCGCGACCGCCCTGGTCTACCCCGTCTGAGGCGAGCGCAGCAGCGCCTCGGCGACCAGCAGGTCCAACGGCCGGGTCACCTTGAAGGCCTCCTCCGACCCGTCGACGACGGTGACGGTCAGGCCGAGCGACTCCACCAGCGCGGCGTCGTCGGTGGCCCCGGTTCCACCGTCGGCACCCGCGGCGTGCGCGCGTTCGAGGACGTCGCGCCGGAAGCCCTGCGGTGTCTGGACCGCCCGCAGGTCGCTGCGGTCCACGGTGCCCCGCACGGTGTCGCCGGTCACGTGCTTGATCGTGTCGTTGACGGGCAGCACCGGCACGACGGCTGCGGCGCCCGCGCGTACCGCCTGGGCCACGCGCCGGGTGAGATCGGGAGGAGCGAAGGCGCGGGCGGCGTCGTGCACCAGCACCACGTCGACATCGGGCGCGAGAACGGCAAGGGCGGCGGCCACCGACTGCTGCCGGGTGTCGCCGCCGGCGACGACCGACAGTGGCACGCCGTCGACCGCGCCGCGCAGCAGGTCCTCGACGGGCGCCACCCGGCCGGGAGGGGCCGCTACCACGACCAGGTCGACGGCGCCGGACCGGCACAGGCGGCGTACGGCGTGGACGAGCAACGGCGCGCCCGCGACGACGCGCAGCGCCTTGGGGTCACCGCCGGGGCCGAGCCGCTCACCACGCCCGGCGGCGGGCACGAGGGCGGCGGTCGGCAACGGGGTACGTCTTCTCTTCCACAGACATGACCCCCGGCGGCAGGCCGGGGGTCACGGGAGGATCAGGAGGCGAGCACCTCGTCGAGCAGTGCCTCGGCCTTGTCCTCGTTGGTCTTCTCGCACAGCGCGAGCTCCGACACCAGGATCTGGCGCGCCTTGGCCAGCATGCGCTTCTCGCCGGCGGAGAGGCCGCGGTCGCGCTCACGGCGCCAGAGGTCACGCACGACCTCTGCCACCTTCAGCACGTTGCCGGAGTGCAGCTTCTCCAGGTTGGCCTTGTACCGACGCGACCAGTTCGTGGGCTCCTCGGTGTGCTCCGCACGGAGTACGCCGAACACGCGGTCAAGCCCGTCCTTGTCGACGACGTCGCGGACACCGACGAGGTCGAGGTTGCAGGCGGGAACCCGAACCACGAGGTCGTTCTGTGCGACGATGCGAAGAACCAGG
The DNA here is from genome assembly GCA_036259355.1 of Nocardioidaceae bacterium. GTDB lineage: Bacteria > Actinomycetota > Actinomycetes > Propionibacteriales > Nocardioidaceae > JALZDI01. The sequence continues at coordinate 25,679 of DATABY010000046.1, read as the reverse complement.
TAGGTCTTGTCTTCACCCTTGATCTGACGGGTCTCGATGTCCTCGATCACGGCGGCCCCATGATTGGGGTAGACCACCGTCTCGCCGACTGCAAAAGTCATTCAAGTACCCCTTCCTAGGTATCCAGAATAGCACGTGCCGAAGACCACTCCTCTCGGCGTTTGTGCTGGTCAGGCCCCAGATTGGGGGTTGACAAACCGCACCCCTTCATGCCTGAGGGGATTTCGGTGCGCGCCGGGTGAGGTACCGGCAAGCATTTCCGCGACGCCGATGGCTAGGCTGAGCGCGGTCACCAACGCACGCCGCCGAGCATGCGCGCAGGTCCCCGAGCGCTCCGAGAGGAACACCACGTGCAGCCCTCACCCCGGCCGTCTACGGGCCACCCCTCACGACGTCGCCGCGCTCTTGCCGCGGCTGTCGCCGTCGCGCTTCCGCTGCTGTCCGGTTGCGCGTCGGGGTTCGACTCGCCGGTGTTGCAGGACTACAACCCCGCAGTCGGCGTCAACGTGCGCGATGACGGTGTCTGGGGCATGAACCTGCTGGTCGTGGCGTCGGAGTCCGGCCGGGGCACGCTCGTGGGTGTGCTGCTGAACAAGACGCGTCGCACCGACCGCCTGGTGGGCGCCACCGTGGAGTCCGAGCAGGGGGCGCCGCCGCTGCAGTCTTCGATGCTTCGCCCGAGCGTCGTCCTGCCGCCCGAGCGGCTGGTCCAGCTCGACGAGCCGCCGACTGTGCAGGTCCAGGGCGAGGCCCGGCAGGGCCTCTTCGTACAGCTGACCCTGCAGTTCGAGCGCTCGCAGCCGATCCAGGTGCAGGTGCCGGTGGTGTCACCGGAGGGCCCGTACGAGGACGTGCCGCTGCCGTAGCCGGCGAGGGCTGCCGCCCGGTCAGGACTCGTACTTGTAGCCCAGGCCCCGCACGGTGACGAGGTGACGCGGGTGCGCCGGGTCAGGCTCGACCTTGGCGCGCAGCCGCTTGACGTGCACGTCGAGCGTCTTGGTGTCGCCGACGTAGTCGGCTCCCCAGATACGGTCGATCAGCTGCGCGCGGGTCAGCACCCGGCCGGTGTTGCGCAGGAACATCTCGAGAAGCTCGAACTCCTTCAGCGGCAGGCGCACCTCGCTACCGCCCACCGTCACGACGTGGCGGTCCACGTCCATGCGGACCCGGCCGGCCTCGAGCGTGGCCGGCGCGAGATCACGCTCCTGGCCGCGCCGCAGCACCGCGCGCACCCGTGCGACGAGCTCGCGCGGTGAGTAGGGCTTGGTGATGTAGTCGTCGGCGCCTAGCTCGAGACCCACCACCTTGTCGACCTCGGCGTCCTTGGCGCTGACCATGATCACGGGGACGTTGGAGACCTGGCGCAGGTGACGGCAGACCTCGGTGCCGGGGATGCCGGGAAGCATCAGGTCGAGCAGCACGATGTCCGCGCCCCACCGGTCGAACTCGGCCAGCGCGGTGTTTCCGTCCCCGGCCACCGAGACGTCGAAGCCCTCCTTGCGAAGCATGTAGGCGAGCGGGTCGCTGTAGCTCTCCTCGTCCTCGACGACGAGTACTCGGGTCACGGGCTGGCCTCCTCGGGCTGGGACACTGGATGGGGGCCGGATGCGTTCGCCGGGTGGGCGTCCCGTGCCTTCGGCTGCGTTGCCGGGGGCTCCACGGTGCCGGGCAGCGACAGCGTGAACGACGACCCCTCGCCCTGCACGCTCCAGACCTGCACGTCTCCGCCGTGGCTGGCCGCGACGTGCTTGACGATGGACAGCCCGAGGCCGGTGCCTCCGGTGGAGCGGGCGCGGGCAGGGTCGACGCGATAGAAACGCTCGAAGATCCGCTCGAGCTCGTGGGCCGGGATACCGATGCCCCGGTCGGTCACGGTGATCTGCACGCCTGAGGCTTCACGCCTGGCAGCGACGACGACCGTGGTACCGGACGAGCTGTAGGCGATGGCGTTCTCCACGAGGTTGCCGAGGGCGAGAAGGAGCTGCTCGGCGTTGCCGTGCACCCAGATGCCACGGTCGCCTTTGCGCACCAGATGGACGTTCTGGTCCTCGGCGTCGACGCGCGAGCGGTCGAGCGCGTTGTCGACGACGCGGTCGAGGTCCACCGGCACTGCCGCGTCGGCCGGGTCGCCGCCCTGCAGTCGGCTCAGCTCGATGATCTGCTGCACCAGCCGGCCGAGCCGCTCGGCCTCCGTGCGCATCCGCCCGCTGAACCGCTCCACCGCCTCCGCGTCACCGGCCGCCTCGCCGACCGCTTCCGACAGCAGGACCAGGGCACCGATCGGTGTCTTGAGCTCATGGCTGACGTTGGCCACGAAGTCGCGGCGGATTGCCTCGACACGGCGTTCGCGCGTCTGGTCCTCCACGAGCGCGAGCACCAGCCGGCTGCCCAGCGGAGCGACGCGGGCGGCGACGTGGCTGGCGGAGTGTCCTCGACCGAGGACCAGATCCTGCTCGCGGATCTGACCGTCCCGCCGTACCTGGTGCACCAGGTCGAGCAGCTCGTCGACCACCAGCCGGTCACCACGCACGAGGCCGAGCGCATGCGCCGGCGCGCTGGCCTTGAGCACCTGGTCCTCGGCGTCGACGACCACGGCCGACGAGCGCAGCACCGAGAGCACGTCACTGACACCCCCAGGCACGACCGGCTCGGGCCGTTCGGGGAGCTGCTGCTGCGCGTGCTCGCTGGCACGGAAAGCCAGCACGGCACCGGCACCCAGCACGATGCCGATGATGCCGACCACGGCGAACGCCAGCGACTCGCTCACAGAACCCCATGGTACGCAGGCCGACACCCGTTGTTGGCCGGCAGGAGGCGCTCTGACCAGCGGTTTCGTCGTTGTTCACTTCGCGTTCACGTGGGGTCGCCTCACGTCAACCTCGGCCCCGTAGGCTGCCGAGCATGCGCGACCTCTACCACGACCGACTCGACGCCATCATCAGCGACCTCGCGGCGATGACCCTCGCGGTCCGTACGGCGACCCAGCGGGCGACCGACGCGCTCCTCTCCGCCGACGTGGCCACCGCCGAACAGGTCATCGCCGACGACACGGCCATCGACAAGGCCCGCGACGACCTCGAGGAGCGCAGCATCGACCTGCTCGCGCTGCAGCAACCGGTGGCCGGAGACCTGCGGATGCTGGTGGCGGCGCTGCGGATGTCCGGCGAGGTCGAGCGGATGGGCGATCTCGCGGTGCACGTCGCGAAGATCGCCCGCCTGCGCTATCCCGAGAAGGCGGTGCCGGAAGCCATCGAAGGCACGATCCGGGAGATGGCCACGGTGGCCGAGGACATGGTCGACGCTGCGGCCGAGGTGGTCGAGCACCGCGACGTCGACGCCGCGCGGGTGCTGGAGTCGAAGGACGAGCAGATGGACCGGCTGCGCCGCTCGATCTTCGCCCAGCTGCTGGGCGAGGACTGGCAGGGCGGCGTCGAGCCGGCGATCGACATCGCGCTGCTGGGCCGCTACTACGAACGGATCGCCGACCACGCCGTGTCGATGGCTCGCCGCGTGGTCTACCAGGTGACCGGCGAGAACCCCGCCCACATGGGGTAATCGGCTCGTGGGTTCCTGGGTATGGTCCACGCATGACGCCGTACAAGCTCGTGCTTCTCCGCCACGGTCAGAGCGACTGGAACGCCAAGAACCTGTTCACCGGATGGGTCGACGTCGCCCTGACCGACCTCGGGCGTCAGGAGGCCCACCGTGGCGGTGAGCTGATCCGTGATCGCGACCTGTGCCCGACGGTGCTGCACACCTCGGTGCTCCGCCGGGCGATCGAGACCGCGCACATCTCGCTCAGCGCCGCCGACCGGCTGTGGCTGCCGGTGCGACGTTCGTGGCGGCTCAACGAGCGGCACTACGGAGCGCTGCAGGGCAAGGACAAGAAGCAGACGCTGGAGAAGTACGGCGAGGAGCAGTTCATGCTGTGGCGGCGCTCGTACGACACCCCACCGCCGCGCATCGACGACGACGACGAGTTCAGCCAGATCGGGCACCCGATGTATGCCGGACTGCCCGACGAGCTGCAGCCGCGCACCGAGTGCCTGGCCGACGTGGTCGTGCGGATGCTGCCGTACTGGTACGACGCGATCGTGCCCGACCTGCGGGCGGGTCACACCGTGCTGGTGGCCGCTCACGGCAACTCCATGCGCGCGCTGGTCAAGCACCTGGACGACATGACCGCAGAGTCCGTGGTCGGCCTCAACATCCCGACCGGCATCCCGTTGCTGTACGAGCTCGACGAGAACATGAGACCGCTCAAGACCGGCGGTGAGTACCTCGACCCGGAGGCCGCCCAGGAGGCCATCGCCGCCGTCGCCAGCCAGGGCCGCTGACCGGCCCGCTGACCGAGCCGGTCAGTCCGGGGTCGAGTCGGGGTCGCGCTCGAGCCAGCCGCGGAAGGCCTCGAGGTTGTGGGTCGGCTCGCCGCGGGCCTTGCGCCACTCCCACTCCTTGCGGATCGACGACGCGAACCCGAGCTCGAGGATCGTGTTGAACGACTCGTCGGCATAGGTGAGCACGGACCCCAGCAGCCGGTCCACCTCGTCGCCGTCGACGGCCTGCAGGGGCAGCCGCCCGTCGAGGTAGATGTCGCCGTTGTGGTCGACCGCGAAGGCCACGGCGTACTGGCGCAGGTTCTTCTCCAGCAGCCAGCGGTAGACCGCCCGATGGTTCTCGTCGGGGTTGCGCGCGACGAACGCGTGCACCGACAGAGCCTGCTCGCCTACCTCGAGCTGGCACGGCGTCTGCAGCTTGCGACTGCCGGGGAGGGTCAGCAGGAACACCCGGTCGCGCGGTTCCTCCCACTCCAGGTCGGTCGCCGCGAGAGCGTCGCGCACCGCCTGCGCGGCCACGTCGCGGACCGTGCCGGTCTCCGCCCGCTCAGCCATTGACGGCCACCGGAGCGCCGAACCGGCTCAGCACCGCCTGCTCGTAGACCTGCAGCGTCTCCTCCGCCGTGCGCTGCCAGCCGAACCGGTGCGCGTGACGCAGCGCGGCCGCCGACATGCGTGCCCACCGAGAGCGGTCACGGACGATCTGCGCGATCGCGTGCGCGTAGTCCTCCGGCGCGTGGCCGGCGACCAGCAGCCCCGTCACGCCGTCGTCGACGGCCGTGGTGAGTCCTCCCACCGCCGCCGCGACGACCGGTGTGCCGCACGCCTGCGCCTCCACCGCCACCAGCCCGAACGACTCGTTGTACGACGGAACGCACACCACCGTCGCAGCGGCGTACCACTGTGCGAGCTCCTGCTGCGACACGGGCGGCACGAACCGGACCACGTCGGCCACACCCAGGTCGCGCGCGAGGTCCACCAGCGAGGTCGGCTCCTCCAGCCCGCTGCCGGAGGGTCCGCCGACGACGGGCACGACAAGGTGCTCGCGCAGCGCCGGGTCGCGTGCCAACAGCACGGCGACGGCGCGCAGCAGCACGTCGGGAGCCTTCAGCGGCTGGATCCGGCCGGCGAACAGCAGCACGGTCGCATCAGCGCGCACACCCAGCTGCCGGCGCGCCTGCCCGGGGTCGCGAGGCCGGAACACGGAGAGGTCCACGCCCGGGTGCACCACGCTGACGCGTGCAGCGTCGGCGTCGTAGAACCGGGCGAGCTGGGCGGCCTCGTCGTCGGTGTTGGCGATCAGGTGGTCCGCCGACTCCACCACCTGCTGCTCCCCGACCACGCGACCCCACGGCTCGGGCTTGTCGCCGGACGCGAGCGCGGTGTTCTTGACCTTGGCCATCGTGTGCATGGAGTGCACCAGCGGCACGCCCCACCGGTCGGCCGCCAGCGCGCCAACCTGACCGGACAGCCAGTAGTGCGAGTGGATGACGTCGTACCACCCGAGGTCGTGCTGTGCCTCCACGCGCAGCAGGTCGCGCGCGAACGTGCACAGCTGGCCGGGCAGGTCCTCCTTGGACAGGCCCTCGTACGGACCGGCGGCGACGTGGCGTACGGAGACGCCGGGAACGACATCGACGACGTCGGGGACGTCGCTGGACGTGGCGCGGGTGAACACCTCGACAGCGACGTCGAGGTCGGCGAGCCGCTTGGCCAGCTCGATGACGTAGACGTTCATGCCGCCGGCGTCACCCGTCCCAGGCTGGTCCAGCGGCGACGTGTGCACGCTCAGCATCGCGACGCGCTTCATCGTGGCGCTCACCTCCTTCCCGCCTTCAACCGCCCAAGATCCTCCCCCATTCCCCGGGGCCCGAACCCGCAGGGGTGTTTGGGAGGATGCACGTCATGGCAGAACCCAGAACAGCGCGGCGTCGCGCGGTGGTCACCGGTGCGAGCAGCGGGATCGGCGCGGCCACCGCGCGGGGCCTGGCGGCGGAGGGTGTCGAGGTGGTGTGCGCGGCCCGGCGCAAGGACCGCGTCGAGGCGCTCGCCGCGGAGATCGAGGGGATCGCCGTCGCCTGTGACGTGACCGACCCCGACTCCGTCACCCGCCTGGTCGACAGGGTGGGCTCGCCGCTGGACGTTCTCGTCAACAACGCCGGCGCGGCGCTCGGGCTGGAGGCCGTCGCCGAGGCCGACGTCGACAGCTGGCGGCGCATGTTCGAGCTGAACGTGCTCGGCACGCTGCAGGTGACGAAGGCGCTGCTGCCCGCACTGGTCGCGAGCGGCGACGGGCTGCTGGTCAACGTCAGCTCGACGGCCGGCCACGAGGCGTACGAGATGGGGGGCGGCTACACGGTCTCCAAGAGCGGCGTCGCGGTGATGACCCAGACGCTGCGACAGGAGCTGCTCGGCCAACCGGTCCGCGTCACCGAGATCATCCCCGGCATGGTCAAGACGGAGGAGTTCTCCCTCACCCGGTTCGGTGGCGACCGTGAGCGCGCGGAGAAGGTGTACGCCGGTGTCGACGCCCCGCTGAGCGCCGGTGACGTCGCCGACTGCATCCGGTGGGTCGCCACTCGACCCTCCCACGTCAACATCGACCAGCTGGTCGTCCGTCCCCGTGCGCAGGCCTCGCAGTACCAGGTCCACCGCACCCCTGCGCAGGACTGAGGCCCATGTCAACCACCACGCCGAGCACCGACCCCGCGGGCACCGAGGTGAGCACCCGCGCCGACCTGCGCAACGTCGCGATCGTCGCCCACGTCGACCACGGCAAGACGACGCTCGTCGACGCGATGCTGTGGCAGTCCGGTGCGTTCGGCGAGCACCAGCACGTCGACGAGCGGGCGATGGACAGCGGTGACCTGGAGCGCGAGAAGGGCATCACGATCCTCGCCAAGAACACCGCGGTCCGCTACGCCGGGCCCGCCGGCGCGGAGCCGGTGACGATCAACATCATCGACACGCCCGGACACGCCGACTTCGGCGGCGAGGTCGAGCGCGGGCTGTCGATGGTCGACGGCGTGGTGCTGCTGGTCGACGCCTCCGAGGGCCCGCTGCCTCAGACGAGGTTCGTGCTGCGCAAGGCGCTCGCGCGCCGGCTGCCTGTCGTGCTGGTGGTCAACAAGGTGGACCGGCCCGACGCGCGGATCAGCGAGGTGGTCGAGGAGACCTACGAGCTGTTCCTGGACCTTCTCGACGACACCTCCGACCAGAACGCCCTCGACTTCCCGGTGGTCTACGCCTCGGCCAAGGCCGGCCGCGCGTCGACCGACCAACCCGCCGACGGCGGGATGCCGCAGTCGGACAGCCTGGAGCCGTTGTTCCGCACGATCCTCGAGACCGTTCCCGCTCCCCGCTACACCGAGGGGGCTCCGCTGCAGGCACACGTGACCAACATCGACGCGTCGCCGTTCCTCGGCCGCCTAGCGCTCTGCCGGGTCCACGAGGGCACGATCCGCAAGGGCCAGAACGCCGCCTGGTGCCGCCACGACGGCACGATCGAGCGAGTCAAGATCACCGAGCTGCTGGTCACCGAGGCGCTGGAGCGGGTTCCGGCGACCGAGGCCGGACCCGGCAACATCATCGCGGTCGCCGGCATCCCGGAGATCACCATCGGCGAGACGCTCGCCGACCCCGAGCGCCCGGAGCCACTGCCGCTGATCACTGTCGACGAGCCGGCCATCTCGATGACGGTCGGCATCAACACCTCTCCGCTCGCCGGACGGGTCAAGGGGCACAAGGTCACCGCGCGGCTGGTCAAGGACCGCCTCGACCGCGAGGTCATCGGCAACGTGTCCGTCCGGGTGCTCCCCACCGAGCGCCCGGACACCTGGGAGGTACAAGGGCGTGGCGAGCTGGCGCTGGCGATCCTCGTCGAGCAGATGCGGCGGGAGGGCTACGAGCTCACGGTCGGAAAGCCGCAGGTGGTGACCCGGGAGATCGACGGCAGGCTGCACGAGCCGGTCGAGCGCCTCACCATCGACTGCCCCGAGGAGTACCTGGGCACGGTGACCCAGCTGCTCGCCGTACGACGGGGGCGCATGGAGCAGATGACCAACCACGGCACCGGCTGGGTCCGGATGGAGTTCCTGGTACCGGCTCGGGGGCTGATCGGCTTCCGCACCGAGTTCCTCACCGACACCCGCGGGACCGGGATCGCGCACCACGTCTTCGAGAAGTACGAGCCATGGGCAGGTGACCTGCGCACCCGGCCGACGGGGTCGCTGGTGGCCGACCGCACCGGTGCCGCGACGTCGTACGCCATGTTCAACCTGCAGGAGCGGGGCACACTCTTCGTCGAACCGACGACAGAGGTCTACGAGGGCATGATCGTCGGGGAGAACTCACGTGCCGACGACATGGACGTCAACATCTCCAAGGAGCGCAAGCTCACCAACGTGCGCTCGTCCACCGGCGAGGAGCTCGAACGGCTGGTACCGCCGCGCAGACTCTCGCTCGAGGAGTCGCTGGAGTTCTGCCGCGAGGACGAGTGCGTCGAGGTGACGCCCGAGGCGGTCCGGATCCGCAAGGTTACGCTGCCCGCGGCCGACCGCGCCAAGCGCAGGGGACGCCGCGGCGCCCCCTGACGCACCGGCGCCCGGGCAGATGGACCGGCGGCTACGTGCGGACCGGCTCGTGGCCCTCCGGCCCTTCAGCGCCGACCTCATCGTCGGAGCGGCTGCCACGACCGTCGGTCGTCGCGAGCCGCGACCGTGCTGCCATGTCCAGCAGCGGGCTGGGCTCGCGGGTGATGTTGGCCGCGAGCTTCTCGCTGCTCAGGCCACGCGCGAGCCCGGCGCACATGAACAGCAGCACCAGGCAGAACGGCAGCCCGGCCACGATGGACGCGGTCTGCAACGCGCCCAGCGCGTCGGCGCCGCTGGCCGCGCCCGCACCCAGCAGCACGGCTGCGACCACACCCTCGAGCACGGCCCAGAACAGCCGCTGCTGCCAGATCGGGTGCGGGTCGCCACCGTTGGTGAGGATGTCGACGACCAGCGACCCGGAGTCCGACGAGGTGGCGAAGAACAGCACCACCACGATGATGCCCACCACCGAGGCGATCGTGGCCACGATGGAGGCGACAGGGAGCTGGTCGAGCAGGACGAACAGCGAGTTCTCGGCGCTGGCTTCTGCCAGGGGGTTGTTCGGGTTGGCCAGCAGCCGCTGCAGCGCGGAGTCACCGAAGATGGTCAGCCACACCATCGAGGCACCGACAGGGGCGAAGAGCGCACCGCCGATGAACTGGCGGATGGTGCGACCGTAGGAGATGCGGGCGATGAACATACCCACGAACGGCGACCAGGAGATCCACCATCCCCAGTAGAAGAGCGTCCAGGCGGCCTGCCACTCCTGGCCGCTGGCGCTGCCGGGGAAGGTCTCGAGGCTGGTCGCCGGCAGGTTCTGCAGGTAGGTACCGACGTTCGCGGCGAGCACGTTGACCAGCTCACGGGTCGGCCCGAAGAAGAAGACGAAGAGCATCAGCGCGAAGGCCAGCCACAGGTTGATCAGCGACAGGTTGCGGATGCCCTTGTCGATGCCGAGCATCACCGAGACCACTGCGACCGCGGTGATCGCGAGGATCAGGAAGATCTGCAGGGCCGTGGTGTTGTCGACACCGAACAGGGTGTTCAGGCCGGCACCGACCTGCTGGCCTCCGATGCCCAGCGACGTGGCAAGGCCGAACAGCGTGCCGAAGACAGCCAGCACGTCGATGAGGTGGCCCGGCCACCGGTAGATGCGCTCACCGATCAGCGGGTACAACGCGGATGCCGGACGCAGGGGGAGGCCACGGCGGAAGGAGAAGTATCCGAGCGAGAGACCCAGCACGATGTAGATCGCCCACGGGTGGAAGCCCCAGTGGTAGAAGGTGAGGTTCATCGACTCCTGGGCGGCGGCCTGCGTGCCTCCCTCGCCGACGGGAGGGCTCAGGAAGTGGGTGACGGGCTCGTTGACCGCGTAGAACACCAGGCCGATGCCCATTCCGGCGGTGAACAGCATCGCGAACCACGAGAGGTTGCTGTACTCGGGTGTGGAGTCACGCGGGCCCAGCCGGATCGTGCCGTAGCGGCTGAACATCAGCACCACCACGAAGATGAGGAAGAAGGTCGCGCTGAAGATGTAGAGCCAGCCGAAGTTCGTGGTGATGAACGTGTTGACCGAGCCGGCCAGCGAGCCCACGTTGGACGGGGCGATCACGCCCCACAGGACGAAGGCCACCACCACCAGGGCCGCCGAGATGAACACCGGTGGGTTCGTATGGGTTCTCAGATACCGGGCAACGGGGTGCATCGCAACCACCTTCCACGTCGGCGAAGAGCGCCGTACCGTGACAGAGGTGGCCCGCTGAGGAGCGAGGTTTCAGGACTTGTGCCGTGTCACTTCGGGCACTCCAGAAGTCCAAGATAAGCGACGGCGCCCATGTGCGCCAAAAGTCGCCCGCGGTGACCACGGTCATCCGTCTCCTGCGAGCGCGTCCCGCCACGTTCTGGCCGCATCGGCGTCGAAGGCCACCAAACAGACCTTCCCGACGTGCGTGGAGGTCTCGCGCAACGCGCGGACGGCCACCCGCGACGCCTGTGCAGGGTCCCAGCCGTACACCCCCGCCGACACCATGGGGAAGGCCACGGAAGTCGCGCCGAGCTCGTCGGCGACCCGCAGCGCCTCGCGGTAGCACGAGGCCAGCAGCTCCGGGTCCGTCTGCCCGGCACGCCGGTCCGGCCCCACGACGTGGATCACCCAGCGACTGGGCATGGCACCCGCGCCCGTCCACCCGGCCGACCCGGTCGGCAGTCCGTCGGGGAAGCGGCGTACGCACTCCTGCAGCAGGGACGGGCCCGCCGCCCGATGGATCGCCCCGTCGACCCCACCGCCGCCTCGCATCGCCGAGTTGGCGGCGTTGACCACGGCATCCACCGGGAGTGTGGTGATGTCAGCCTCGAGCACGGTCATCTGCATGGACATCGCTCTCCGTTCACGCTCCGTCGTTCAGGTGCGCTGCGATCAGGTCGCGCAGCTCCCGCCGATGCGACCACAACACCCCGCCCGCATCGAACATCGCCAGCCGGGCGGAGGGCAGGACCTCGGCCAGTTTCTCGGCGACCGCTGCCGGGTGCGCGTCGTCGCCATGCTGGCCGACCACCAGCACGGGCGCGCGCACGCCCGTGAGCGCCGACCGGTCCTCGAGCAGCGCCCGGTCGGGCAGCTCCCGCAGGACCCGTGGGCGAAGACGGTGACGGGCTCACCTCCGCCGGTGATGCGGTAGTCGACGAGCGTCTCCGCGGTCTGCAGCAGTGGCACGGGACAGAGCGAGTGGACTGCCGGTGGGGCGGCGCGGCGATCAGCGGCTGGTCAGCGCGCGCACGGTCGGGCGTACGTCGAGCAGGTATACCAGCGCCGCGATCGTGCCGATGAGGTTGAGCAGCCCGACCGGGCTCCAGTCCAGCATGTGCGCGACCAGGAACAGGCCGAGGATCAGCAGCCAGAACTTCTTGGTCTGCTTGTCCGCGGCGGGAAACACCTGGTCGGGCCGCCCGAGCGCGTCGACGAAGGCGAACGCCTTCGCCGCGAACAGGGCGAGCGTGATCACCAGCAGGATGCCGCTCTGGAGAGCGAACGGGTTCAGCTCCACGCGCCGAGCCTACCCCGTCCGGCCGCTGCCGCGGCGGCCGACGACCGCGGACAACCGGCCATCGACGCAGCAAGCCCCGGCTCCACGGGGGAGCCGGGGCTTGCTGTGCGGATCATCGACGTCCACGTCCGGGGCTGACCCGGAGGATGACGTCAAGCGCGACCGGTCAGTCGCCGACCTTCTGGGCCGCCTGCGCGGTCGCGGTGCCGGCCGACTCGGCGCTCTTGCGGGCCGACGTGCTCGCACCCTTGGCGCGGGACTGGGTGGCCGAGGTGTTCTTCTTGGCGCTCGAGGAGGTCCTCGACGCGCCCTGCTTGGCCGTCGACGCGGTGTCCGAGGCGCTGCGCTTCGCGGTCGAGGAGGTGCTCGACGCGCCCTTCTTGGCGGTCGTCGTGGCCCCCTTGGCCTGCGACTTGGCCGTGCTGGCGGACTGCTTCGCCGCCTGCGTCGACTGCTGGCGACGGATGCGCTGCACCAGGTTCTTGCCGCGGCCAGCGAGGCTGTCGTACGTGGTCGTGGCCTGGGCCACCACCTCGTTGAGGACGTCCTCCGCACGCTGCTGCGCCTTGTCGGCACGCTCGCGCGCGTCCTCGGCCCGGTGCTTGGCGACGTTCTCGAGCTCGACCTGCAGCTGCTTGGGGTCGAGGCTGATCTTCTGCGACCGCGCCTGCACGTCGCTGCTCAGGTCGCGGAGCTTCTCCACGGCCAGGTCGCCGACGCCGATCACGGCGTAGACGGGGGTGAAGTTCTGGTTCCGGGTCTGGTTCCGGGCCATCGTGAATCCTCCTGTCATGGATGGTTCAGGCGTCGGAAATGACCGGGCCTGAATCGTTCTGTTCGTTCTCGCGGCGAAACGAGGCGTAGATGTCGAGCAGCACCTGCTTCTGCCGTTCGGTCAGCGTGGGGTCCGCCAGCACGGACACGTGCACGGACCGCTGACCGTCCTCCTGCGGGTCGAGGATTCCCGCCCGCACGTACAGCGTCTCCGCCGAGATGCGTAGCGCCTTGGCCAGCTCCTTGAGGACCTCCGCCGACGGGCGGCGAAGACCTCGCTCGATCTGGCTGAGGTAGGGGTTGGACACGCCGGCCTGCTCGGCGAGCTGCCGCAGGGAGAGCCGCGCCTCGCGACGCTGCTCCCGCAAGTACGCGCCGAGGTCCTCGACCGCCTTGCCGACGTTCAACTCCATGACCCCCAGTCTGCTTGCAATAGTTAGCAAAATGCAAGCTGGGAGCATGTGACTGCGCTCACCGCGCGGCCCGGGCCTTTCGTTGCGGGGGTCCCCTGCTCCGATAGGTCCGTTGCGGGGGACCCCTGCGCCAAACCCGGTTCGGGCTACCAAACCGGGCGTATGACACCTACCCGGCGTCCGCCGCCGTACACGGGGTGGTCCCCGGTCTCGTCCAGGGCCGGGTGCCGCACGCCCAGGCGGCGCAGCGCGGACGCCATCACGACCGGTCGGGCCCGGGGCGCGCCGTCGTCGATCTTGAGCGCGACCGCGTGCCCATCAGGCAGCGCGACGGCGTAGCAGCCTTCGGCACCGGCCTTGCCGATCGTGCCGGGCAGTGCCCGGAGCAGCCGGGCCTCGTCGCGTCGCGTCCCCGAGGCGTGCTCCGGGTGCTCGCGGTACGCCGAGGCCATCCGGTGCTCCGCGGTGCCGGGCGCGGCCACCGCCATTCGCTGGAACGCCCGCGCGAGCCCCGTCAGCGACGTGGACAGCAGCGGGGCGCCGCAGCCGTCGACGGCCGTGACCGCGACAGCGACGCCGGTCAGGTCCTCCACCGCGGCCCGGACGGCGGTCTGCACCGGGTGTCCGGGTTCGAGGTAGGTCCGGGTGTCCCAGCCGTTGAGCACACAGGTCGCCAGCATCGCGGCGTGCTTGCCGCTGCAGTTCATCGCGACCGACGACTTCTCGCCGCCCGCGCGCAGCACCGCCTCCCGGTCGACCTCGTCGAGGGGGTGGTCCGACGGCGTCTGCAGCGCGGACTCGTCCAGGCCCGCACCGGCGAGGATCCGGCGCACTCCGTCGAGGTGGAAGGCCTCCCCCGAGTGCGACGCCGCCGCCAGCGCGAGCAGGTCGGGGGGCAGGTCGAGCCCGCAGCGCAGCATGCCGACCGCCTGCATCGGCTTGTTGCTCGAGCGCGGGAGCATGGTCGTGCCCACGTCCCCGACCGACCATCGCACCGAGCCGTCCGGGGAGAGCGCGACCACCGAGCCGTGATGGTGGCCCTCGACGAACCCCGACCGGACGACCTCGGCCACCACGGGTCGGGTGTCGGCAGAGGCAGCGGCGGAGTTCGCAGGCGCGGTCACGTCGGGCGACCCTACCGGCGGCTGGCACAATCGGCCGGGTGCCGACCCAGTGGACCCCGTCCCCGCGCGAGCTCGACGACCTCGAGCTGATCCTGATCGGCGCGCTGGAGGAGCCACTCGCGCTGGTGCTCCCGGCTGAGGTCGCGGACACCGCCGGTGACACCCTGGAGCTCACCGACCCGGAGGGTCTGCCGCTGGCGACGTTCAGCGTGCAGCACCGCGACGGCGACACATCCCTGGGCACGGTGGCGGCGCTCACCCATCCGGAGTTCGGCGCGTTCCGGCGCTACCACCGGTCGCCCCAGGAGGTGCGCGAGAAGCACGCCGGTACGCCGACGTTCGCCGTGCCCGTGAGCCGGCCGCTGACCGTCGAGTCGATCGAGGCGGTCGACACGGTCGCGCGGTCCGAGAGCGCGGTGCCGCTGCTGCTGCCGTTGGTCGGAACGGGTTCCCCCGAGGGACTCTCGGCGCCGGCCCTGGTCCGCGCGACGCTGGCCGCCGCGGCGGAGGTCGACGGCGCCGAGGTGGTCGCCGTGGCGGCCGCGCGACGAGACGACGCGCAGCAGGACGCGACCTTCCGCGACGAGGTCGCCCTGGCCTACAGCGACGAGGTCCTCCATCTGCCGCCCGGCGAGGGAGCCCTGCCTGCGGTGGTGCGGCGCATCGTCGAGGCAGACCGTCCGCCGCGGCACCGCCGAGGGTTGGTGGTGTTCTTCACCGGGTTCTCCGGCTCGGGAAAGTCGACGCTCGCGCGGGCGCTGCACGACGTGCTGCTCGAGCGGGGCGACCGCACCGTCACCTCGCTCGACGGAGACGTCGTGCGCCGGCATCTTTCGGCGGGGCTCGGGTTCTCCCGCGAGGACCGCGAGACCAACATCCGCCGCATCGGCTGGGTGGCCGCCGAGATCAGCCGGCACCGCGGGGTCGCGATCTGCTCCCCGATCGCGCCGTTCGACGCGACCCGCCGGGAGGTACGGGCCATGGTCGAGTCCGCCGGTGGCGCGTTCGTGCTGGTCCATGTCGCCACCCCGATCGAGGAGTGCGAGCGTCGCGACCGCAAGGGGCTGTACGCCAAGGCCCGGGCGGGGGCGATCCCCGACTTCACCGGCATCAGCTCGCCGTACGAGGTGCCGACCGACGCGGCGGTGACCGTGGACACGACCGGGCGCAGCATCGAGGATGCCCTCGACGACGTGCTCGGCATCCTGCGCAACGATGGCTGGCTCGCCGGCCACGGCACGCCTGATTAGCGGAGAGGACTCACCGGGTGGAAGCCCTCCTGACACAAGCAGCGCTGTCGATCTTCGTCGTCGCGTTCCTGGTCGGCATCGTCGTCGGTCTCACCGGCATGGGCGGCGGTGCCTTGATGACGCCCGCGCTGATCTTCCTGGGCATCAACCCGACCGCCGCCGTGGCCAACGACCTGGTCGCCGCCTCCGTCACCAAGAGCGTCGGCGCCGGGGTGCACTGGCGGCACGGCTCGCCGAACCTCAAGCTGGCCGGCTGGCTGATGCTCGGCTCGGTGCCGACCGCGTTCGCGGGCGCCTTCATCGTTCAGGCGGTGGGCGGCGGAGAAGGCGACGCGGAGGAGTTCGTCAAGCTGGCGATCGGGGCGGCGCTCCTGCTGACCGCGTCGACGTACACGCTGCGCAACTACCTCCAGCTGCGTGCCACGGTGTCCGGCAGCGGCAGAGGCCGGCGCGACGTCGTCGTCCGGGCGGTGCCGACCCTCGCGATCGGCGCCGTCGGCGGCCTGCTGGTCGGCATCACCTCGGTGGGCTCGGGCTCGCTGATCATGGTGTGCCTGCTGCTGCTCTACCCCGCCCTGGAGGCCGTCAAGCTGGTGGGCACCGACCTGGTTCAGGCGGTGCCGCTGGTGCTGTCGGCGGCGGTCAGCCACGTCCTGGTCACGGGGGTCGAGTGGACGGTGCTCATCCCGCTGGTGCTCGGTGGCATCCCCGGCACGTTCCTCGGGTCACGACTGGCGCACTGGGTGTCGGAGGGCGTGGTCAAGCGCGGCATCGTGATCGTGCTCACGCTCACGGGTTTGACCTTGCTGGGTGTTCCCCCGGAGTATGTCGGGCTGATCGGCGCGGCGCTGCTGATCCTGGGGCCACTGGCCTGGGGCGGGGTCCGACGCCTGCACGGTCTGCCGCCTTTCGAGACGATGGGGCAGGGCACGACGCAGCCCGGGGCAAACGGTTCGTCACGGACGCCACCGGACCGTGAGGAGACCGCGCCCAGCGAGCATCGCTAGGATGGCCGCTGCTTTCGACAGGAGGACGAAGCCCCTTGGAGACACTGCCATGACCACACATGCGGACTACCGCCTGAGCCAGCTCGACGAGCTGGAGGCGGAGTCGATCCACATCTTCCGTGAGGTTGCGGCGGAGTTCGAGAAGCCGGTGCTGATGTTCTCCGGCGGCAAGGACTCGATCGTGATGATGCGCCTGGCGGAGAAGGCGTTCTACCCCGCGAAGATCCCGTTCCCGGTGCTGCAGGTCGACACGGGCTACGACTTCCCCGAGGTGATCGAGACGCGTGACCGCTGGGTCGACCGGCTCGGCGTACGCCTGATCGTCGCCTCGGTCGAGCAGGCGATCAAGGACGGTGTCGTGGTCGACGACGGCAAGACCAGCCGCAACCGGCTGCAGATCGGCACCCTGCTGCACGTGATCGAGGAGGAGGGCTTCACCGCCGCCTTCGGCGGTGGCCGGCGTGACGAGGAGAAGGCCCGCGCCAAGGAACGGGTCTACTCCCACCGCGACGAGTTCGGTCAGTGGGACCCGAAGATGCAGCGCCCGGAGCTGTGGTCGCTGTACAACGGCAGGATCCGCGAGGGCGAGCACATGCGCGTCTTCCCGCTGTCGAACTGGACCGAGCTCGACATCTGGCACTACATCGGCCGCGAGAAGATCGAGATCCCGTCGATCTACTTCGCGCACGAGCGCGAGATCGTCGACCGCGACGGCCTGCTGCTCAGCAACTCCGAGTACATCAACGTCAAGGACAGCGAGAAGCCGGAGACGCGCACCGTCCGGTTCCGCACGGTCGGTGACATGACCCTCACCGGGTGCGTGGAGTCCAACGCCTCCACGATCGACGACATCATCGAGGAGATCGCGGCCTCGCGGGTCACCGAGCGCGGCGCCACCCGTGGCGACGACCGCTTCAGTGAAGCCGCGATGGAGGATCGCAAGCGAGAGGGATACTTTTAGATGGATCTGCTTCGGTTCGCCACCGCGGGCTCCGTCGACGACGGCAAGTCCACGCTCATCGGCCGCCTGCTGCTCGACTCCAAGTCGATCTTCGAGGACCAGATGGCCGCGGTCGAGAAGACGTCGAAGTCACGCGGCTACGACTACACCGACCTGGCACTGCTCACCGACGGCCTGCGCTCCGAGCGCGAGCAGGGCATCACGATCGACGTCGCCTACCGCTACTTCGCCACCCCGCGGCGCAAGTTCATCATCGCCGACACGCCGGGGCACGTGCAGTACACGCGCAACATGGTCACCGGTGCGTCCACCGCCGACCTCGGCCTGGTGCTCGTCGACGCCCGGCAGGGCCTGACCGAGCAGTCGCGCCGGCACGCGGTGATCCTGTCGCTGCTGCGCGTGCCGCACCTGGTGCTCGCGGTCAACAAGATGGACCTCGTCGAGTACTCGCAGGAGCGGTTCGAGGAGATCCAGGCGGAGTTCCAGTCCTTCGCCACCAAGCTGCAGATCCCGGACCTGACGATCGTCCCGATCTCGGCGCTCAAGGGCGACAACGTCGTCGACCGGTCCAAGAACATGGACTGGTACGAAGGCACGTCGCTGCTGCACCACCTCGAGCACGTCCATGTCGCCTCCGACCGCGACATGATCGACACCAGGTTCCCGGTGCAGTACGTCGTACGCCCCAAGTCCGACGAGTTCCACGACTACCGCGGTTACGCCGGACAGATCGCCGGTGGTGTGCTGAAGCCGGGCGACGAGGTGCTCGTGCTGCCCAGCGGCTTCACGTCGAGGATCGCCGCCGTGGACCTGTTCGACAAGGAGCTCTCCGAGGCCTACCCGCCGATGTCGGTGACAGTGCGGCTCGAGGACGACCTCGACGTCTCCCGCGGCGACATGATCTGCCGCCCGCAGAACTCCCCCAAGCCCAGCCAGGACATCGACGCGATGGTCTGCTGGATGTCGCCCGAGCCGATGCGTCCCCGGCAGAAGCTGGCGATCAAGCACACGACCCGCAGCGGCCGGGCGATGATCAAGAACCTGCAGTACCGCCTCGACGTCAACACGCTGCACCGTGACCTCGACGCCGAGGAGCTCGGGCTCAACGAGATCGCCCGCGTGCAGCTGCGCACCACGGTGCCGCTGCTGTGCGACCCGTACGAGAAGAACCGCCGTACCGGCTCCTTCGTGCTGATCGACGAGGCCACCGGCGTGACCGTCGGCGCGGGCATGATCAACGCCGGAAACTGACGCAGGCTCAGGCTCCGCGCAGCCCGACCGTGCGCCGAGACCGCACAGGCACCCGTGGGTGTTTCAGCGTTCTCGGCGGAAAGAGTCGAGGGACCCTCAGCGGCGGCGCTTGGCCGCGCGCTCGCGACGCTTGGCGGCGCGGGCTGCCATCTCGGCGCGGTCGAGCTCGGCGGCCTGCTCGGGCGTGGGCGCGGTCCCGCCGAGGTGTCGTGGGTGCCAGGGGGCGTCCTCGCCGGTCCGCGGCTGGTCCGGGTGGGTCTTCTGCGCGTGCTCGAGCAGCTCCTGCATCCGTTGGCGCAGCTGGTCCGTGAGGGCCGCCGCGTCGTCCGCGCGGGTGGGGTGCAGCGGCTCGCCCACCGCGATCGTCAGCGCGCGGCCACGGGTGCGGAAGTCGCGCGGCAGGTCCTTGGTCAAGATCCGCTGACCGCCCCACAACGCGACCGGCACCAGCGGGGTGCCGGTCGCCATCGCCAGGCGCACCGCGCCGCTCTTGATCTCCTTCACCGTGAAGGAGCGGCTGATCGTGGCCTCCGGGAACACCCCGATGACCTCGCCCGCCTTCAGTGCCTTCATCGCCTCACGGAACGACCCCGACCCCGCCGACCGGTCGACCGGGATGTGGTGCATGCCACGCATGAGCGGGCCGGCGACCGGGTTGGCGAAGACCTCCTGCTTGGCCATGAAGCGAGGGAGCCGCTTGCGCTCGACCCCGGCGAGCCCGCAGAAGATGAAGTCGAGATAGCTGACGTGGTTGCTGGCCAGCACCGCACCGCCGGTGGGTGGCACGTGCTCCGCGCCCCTCACCGTGATGCGCAGGTCGAGAGCCCGGAACATGAGCCTGGCGGCGCCGATCACCGGCGGGTACACGATTTCCACAGTCGGTAACCCTACGGGAGTGTGAGCACGACCTTGACGTCGTCCTCGTGCAGCTCGAACGCCTCGGCGTACTCCGCCAGCGGCACGCGGCGGCTGACCAGCCGCTCCAGCCACTGCCGGTCGGCGGCCGCCAACCCGCGGGCCCCGTCGCTGTAGTGGCGCTGGTTGGCGTTGACCGTGCCGACCACCACGGCGTTCTCCAGCACGATGTCGCGGTTGACTGCGCCGGCGTCGACCTCGATGCGGCGCCCGGACGGCGCGGAGACCCCGGTGAGACAGACGATGCCGTAGTTGTCGGTGGTGCTGACGGCCTTGAGCACGACCGGGGCCGCGCCAGTCGCCTCGATCACGACGTCCGGCCGCACCTTGTCGAACGCCTCGTCGAGGTCGTGGTGGTAGGTGCCACCGAGGTCGCGGACCAGCTCGGGCTTGGGCCCCTCCCGAACTCGGTCCAGCACGTGTACGTCGAGCCCACGCTGCTGTCCGAGCAGCGCCGCCAGCAGCCCGATCGGGCCGGCCCCGGTGACCAGCACGGACTCCGGAGCGAAGTAGGAGCGCGCGCCGATGCGCTCAACCTGCTCCCAGGCCTTCGCCACCACCGAGGCCGGTTCCAGCAGTACACCGAGGTCGCCCAGCGCCGGGTCCACCGTGATCGCGTAGTCGGGGTGCACCGCCCACTGCTCGCTGCCGTAGCCGTGCAGAGCCTTGATCCCGCGTTCGACGTACCTGCCGTTGCGGCACATGTCGAACTCCCCGTGCGCGCAGGCCGGGCACGGGACCGGGTCGGGACGGCGTACGACGCCGGCGACCAGGTCGCCGGCCGCGAAACCACTGCCCTGCGGGGCCGAGCGCACCCGACCGAGGGACTCGTGCCCGAGGATGAGGCGGTCGTCACCGGGAGGCGCGGCGCCGTAGGCGCCCGCGGCGATCTCGCGGTCGGTGCCGCAGACACCCATCGCGAGGCCGTCCACGAGCAGCTCGTCGGGTGCGGGGTCGGGCGCCGGCATGTCCCGCACCGACAGCGAACCCGACGTCCCAGGCACGATCGTGAGCGCACGCATCATGGGCCGAACGATGCCATGAGCGGGACCGAACCGGTCCAGACCCTCCCCTTAGACTCGACCCGTTCCGACGGGAGAGAGCCTCATGCTGCTGACGCTTGCCGCTTACGGCATGGCGTCGGTGCTTGCCCCGTGGTTGGTACGCCGGTGGGGCAGCCGCGCGTTCGTCGTGCTGGCGTCGGTGCCGGGAGCGGCGTTCGTGGCCACCGCGACGCTCGGGCCCTCGGTCCGGTCCGGCAGGCCGTACGTCGAGACCGTGCCGTGGATCCCCGGCCTCGACGTCGAGCTGGCGTTCCGCGTCGACACGCTGGCCTGGGTCATGTCGCTGCTCGTGGCCGGCATCGGCGCACTCGTCCTCTCCTACTGCCGGCACTACTTCCGCGACGACGAGCCCGGCCTCGGCCGGTTCGCCGGCTGCCTCATCGCGTTTGCGGGCACCATGCACGGCCTGGTCGTGGCCGATGACCTGCTGCTGCTCTACGTGTTCTGGGAAGCCACCACGATCTTCTCCTATCTGCTGATCGGCCACACGAGCACGCGCAGCACCAGCCGGCGGGCGGGCCTGCAGGCGCTGGTTGTGACCACCGCCGGCGGCCTGGCCATGCTCGTCGGCCTCGTCATGCTGGTCACCGCCGCGGGCACCACCCGGCTGTCCGAGGTCGTCGCGAACCCGCCCACCGGAGCGACGCTCGTCCCCGCGCTCGTGCTGGTGCTCGCCGGAGCGGTCACCAAGTCGGCGCTGGTGCCGTTCCACTTCTGGCTGCCGTCGGCGATGGCCGCGCCGACCCCGGTCAGCGCCTACCTGCACGCCGCCGCCATGGTGAAGGCCGGCGTCTACCTCGTCGCGCGTCTGGCCCCGGGCTTCGCCGACGTTCCCGGCTGGCGGGTCGCGCTGCTGACGCTCGGGCTGGCCACCATGGCCCTCGGAGGCTGGCGCGCCCTGCGGCAGCACGACCTCAAGCTGCTGCTCGCCTACGGCACGGTCAGCCAGCTCGGCTTCCTCGTCCTCGTGCTCGCCCTCGGCAGCCGCACCGGCGCGCTGGCGGGCTTGACCATGCTCGTCGCGCACGCGTTCTTCAAGGCCGCGCTGTTCCTCACCGTCGGCGTGGTCGACCACTGCGCCGGCACCCGTGACCTGCGCGAGCTGAGCGGGTTGGGCCGGTCGGTGCCCGTACTCGCCGTCGCCGCGGCACTGGCAGCCGCGTCGATGGCCGGCGTCCCGCCGATGCTGGGGTACGTCGGCAAGGAGGCCGTCCTCACCGCCCTGGAACACGAGCCGCCGCCGGTCAACTTCGTGCTGCTCGCCGGCGTCGTCGGGTCCACCGTGCTCACCGTGGCCTACACCGCGCGGTTTCTGTGGGGCGCCTTCGCGAGCAAGCCCGGCGTCGCCGACACACGGGCCCGACGCGAGCCGGTGGCGTTCGTGCTGCCCGCGGTGCTGCTCGCGGCGTTGAGCCTGCTCGGCGGGCTCGCCGCCTCCGTGGTGGACGCGTGGCTCGCGCCGTACGCCGACCGACTCCCGGCAGCCCCCGGTCCGACGTACCACCTCGCCCTGTGGCACGGGCTTTCGCCCACGCTGGCGCTGTCCGCGGTCACCCTGCTCGGCGGACTCGGGCTGTTCCTCGCCCGCGAGCCGGTCGCGCGAGCCCAGGCTCGGGTGCCGGCGCTCCTGGACGCCGAGCACGTCTACCGAGGCGGGATGCGCCGGCTCGACCGGCTGGCAGTCTGGGTCACCGTGCACACCCAGGTCGGCTCGCTGCCGGTCTACCTCGCCGTCGCCCTGAGCGTGACCGTCGCCGGCGTCGGCGGCGTGCTGCTGGCCACGCAGGCCTGGATGCAGGAGTGGCGTTGGTGGGACAGCCCGGTGCAGGGCGTGCTCACCCTCGTCATCGCGTTCGCCGCGGTGGCCGTCACGCGGGTGGAGAAGCGGTTCACCGCGGTCGTGGTGGTCGGCGTCGTCGGCTACTCGGTGGGCCTGGTCTTCGCCCTGCACGGCGCGCCCGACCTTGCCTTGACACAGTTCCTGGTGGAGACCATCACGCTGGTGGCCTTCGTGCTCGTGCTGCGGCGGCTGCCGATCCGCATCGGGCACCTGCACGGGTCGTCTCACCGCCGCCTGCGCGCGCTGCTCGCGGCGGCCGTCGGCGTGGTCGTCATGGGCGCCACGGCGGCGGCGTCCGCCGCCCGGGAGACCGCGCCCGTGTCGGCTTTGTGGCCGCACCCCGCGGAGGTCTTCGGCGGCGGCAAGAACCTTGTCAACGTGGCACTCGTCGACATCCGTGCCTGGGACACGCTCGGCGAGATCTCAGTACTCGTCGTCGCCGCGACCGGCGTCGCCAGCCTGATCTTCATCCGGCACCGCACGAGCAGCGTGCCCCGGATGGAGCTGGCGTCCCGAGAGAACGGCGAGTCCCGGTACGAGCCGGTGCGCGAGAGCGTCTCGGTGCACGCCGCCGACCCCCGGACGTACGACCGCGACCCGAGCGACGACGACCCCCCTTCCACCAGCAGCAGCTGGCTGCTGGCCGGGCGCACGCTAGCGCCGGAGAACCGGTCGATCATCCTCGAGGTCGTCGTCCGGCTGATCTTCCACGCGGTCGTCGTCGTGTCGCTGTTCCTGCTCCTCTCCGGGCACAACAACCCCGGCGGCGGGTTCGCCGGCGGGCTCGTGGTCGGGCTGGCGCTGATCACCCGCTACCTGGCCGGCGGCCGGTACGAGCTGGGCGAGGCCCTGCCGATCGATGCCGGCGTGGTACTCGGTGCCGGCATGGTCATCGCCGCCGGCACCGCCGTGGCCGGCCTGGTGTTCGGCGGCCAGGTGCTGGAGTCGGCGATCGTCGAGTGGAACATGCCGGTCTTCGGCCACGTCAAGCTGGTCACCTCGCTGTTCTTCGACGTGGGCGTCTATCTCGTCGTCATCGGCATGGTGCTCGACGTGCTGCGCAGCCTCGGCGCCGAGGTCGACCGGGAGCGTGAAGCAGGCACCGAGACCCCGGAAGAGGAGGGCACCACGGTGTCCGAACCGCATCGAGACCGCGACCCTGAGGCCGACCACGACCACTCTCCGAGGCGGGGCGTGTACCGCTGATGACCACGAACCTGGCACTGCTCCTGAGCATCGGGGTACTCACCTCCTGCGGCCTCTACCTGCTGATGGAACGCAGCCTCACTCGGGTTCTGCTCGGTTTCCTGCTGCTCGGCAACGGCCTCAACCTCGTGCTGCTGCACATGGCCGGTGAGCCCGGTCCTGCGCCAATCCTCGACCCGGGCGTGCGTCCGGCCGAGATCACGGACCCGTTGCCGCAGGCGCTCATCCTCACAGCGATCGTGATCACGCTGGGAGTCACCACCTTCGTGCTGGCGATGATCTACCGGTCGTGGCGGCTGCAGCGGGTCGACCTGGTCGCCGACGACGTGGCCGACCAGATGGTCGCCCGGGGCGTGCCCGGCCAGGAGGAGGACACCGGCGCCGAGGAGCAGGAGATGCCGGTCAGCGAGTTCGCCGAGCGGGGCCGGCGATGACCGGCGCCGACCTCGTCCGCGTGCTCGGCCCATTGCCGGTGGTGCTGCCGCTGCTGGCTGCCGGGCTGACGCTGCTGTTCACCCGCAGCGCGTTGGTGCAGCGCACGATCAGCCTCGTGGTGGTCACCGGCGTCCTGGGGGTGTCGCTGGCGTTGCTGGTGATCGCCGACGTCCACGGCGCGCAGTCGGTGGTCATCGGCGGCTGGGACCCGCCGTTGGGCATCGTGCTCGTCGTCGACCGGCTGTCGGCGCTGATGCTGGTGGTGTCGTCCACGGTGCTGCTGGGGGTCCTGGTGTACGCCGTGGGCCAGGGCACCCGACCCGAGGACGACGAGACGCCGGTGTCGATCTACCACCCGACGTACCTCGTGCTGGCGGCCGGGATCTCCAACGCGTTCCTCGCCGGCGACCTGTTCAACCTCTACGTCGGCTTCGAGATGCTGCTGACGGCCAGCTACGTGCTGCTGACGCTCGGCGGCACCGAGCCACGGGTGCGCGCGGGCGTCACCTACGTGATCATGAGCCTGCTGTCGTCCCTGCTGTTCCTCGGAGCGATCGGGCTGATCTACGGCGCGACGGGCACGGTCAATCTCGCGCACCTGGCCGAGGTGCTGCCCACGCTGCCGACCGGGACACACCTGATGCTGCACGTGATCCTGCTGCTGGCCTTCGGCATCAAGGCGGCGGTGTTCCCGCTGGCGTTCTGGCTGCCGGACAGCTATCCCACCGCACCGGCGCCGGTGGCCGCGGTGTTCGCCGGCCTCCTGACCAAGGTCGGCGTCTACGCGATCATCCGCACCGAGACGCTGCTGTTCCCCGGCGGCGAGCTGCGGCAGGTGTTCATGGTCGTCGCCCTGCTCACGCTGCTGCTCGGCATCCTCGGCGCGGTGGCGCAGTCGGACCTCAAGCGTCTGCTGTCGTTCACGCTGGTCAGCCACATCGGCTACATGGTGTTCGGCGTGGCGCTGGGGTCGGTGGCGGGGCTGGCAGGCGCGGTGTTCTACGTCGTGCACCACATCACCATCCAGACCGCGCTGTTCCTCGCCTGCGGGCTGGTCGACCGCCGGGGAGGCACGACTGCACTGCGCCGCCTCGGCGGGCTGGCTCAGATCTCCCCGGTCCTCGGCGTGCTGTTCTTCCTCCCCGCGATGAACCTCGCCGGCATCCCGCCGTTCTCCGGCTTCGTCGGCAAGCTGGCCCTGTTCCGCGCCGGCACCGAGGACGGTGGCTGGATGGCCTACACGCTCGTCGGCGCCGGGGCGCTCACGTCGCTGCTCACCTTGTACGCCGTGGCGCGGGTGTGGAACCTCGCGTTCTGGCGCTCGGCCGACGAGGCCGACGACCCCGAGCCCGAGCTCCTGATCATCCGCGCGCACTCGGAGTCAGGGACCCCCCACACCCAGCCTGAGCGAACGCCGTCACGGACCCTCATGCCCCCGGTGATGGTCGGCGCGACCGCTGTGATGG